>JAYPVO010000249.1:0-1518 GCA_038134645.1 Paracoccaceae bacterium | reverse complement strand
CCTCGTACATCTTGGTGCAGTAGATACAGCCACGCTGCTCGATGATGACCATCAACCGCTTACCCTCAGCATTGGCCTCTTCGAGGTCTTCGCGAAGGTCTTTGAAGGTGTCACGCTGCCAGTCTGCTTTGTGAAGGCCGTCGTCACCCAATTCGGCGGAATGAGCGGCTTGAGCGAACAGAACCGCCGCAAGAATACCTAGTAATTTACGCATGGATTTCCTCCCCCGATGCGACTCATAAAATCGTTGTGAACCATGGCACATGGCGGATCATCCAATCCGCAATCGTATTCACACTGCCCGTAGCAATCAGAACGCCGAATAAGATCAGCATCACGCCCATCGCCTTTTCGACGTAGCCCAAATAGCGACGATTGCGGCGTGCCCAGCCCAAGAATGGCTTGGCGAAAAGAGCCGCCACCACAAACGGCGCCGTCATCGACAAACCGTAGATCAAGAGGAGCATCCCCCCGTCCCACAAGCTACCCATGCCGCCCGCGATCATCAGGATCGACGCGAGCGCGGGACCAACGCAGGGCGTCCACCCAAACCCAAAGGCGAGGCCCATCAGATAGGCCCCAACCACGGTCGAGGGTTCCGCTGTGCTCTCCATCCGCGCTTCGCGATAAAGGAATGGAATTCGCATGATGCCCAAGAAATGCAAACCAAAGACGATCAGGATCGCAGAAGCGACGTAGGCCAAGATCGGCTTCCATTGCGCCACCGCCTGCCCGACTGCTGTTGCACCGAGCCCGAGCAAAACAAAGATGGTCGTCACGCCCAGCGCAAAAGCGATGGATGACACGACGAGCCGTCTCTGCGCACCCGGTGCGATGTCGTCGTCGCCTTGTAGTTCGTTCATGGACAGCCCTGCCATGTAAGACAGGTAGAACGGCACCATCGGCAAAATGCAGGGCGTAAAGAACGACAAAAGGCCGGCAAAAGCCGCGCCCATATAGGTCATATCCATCGGCTGCCGCCCTCCCTTGCGACATTCACATATTCATATTATGCTAGATGATGATATTTCCATCCGTCAATCGGTTTGCATACAGATGCGCACTTTGTGGAAAGCCTTGGCACTTTGGGCCGTGACCGCAGCGCCAGTCGCTGCTGAAACCCGCCTCCTGATGGGGGTTGAGGACGGCTGCATGTGGTGCGCAAAGTGGGAAGCCCAGATCGGCCCCATCTATCCCAAAACCACCGAAGGCGAGATGGCACCACTCTGGCAGGTCGATATTAACGACCCGCTCCCGAGCGACGTAACTTTAAATAGACCGATGGTTTTCACTCCCACTTTTGTCGTGCTTGAAGAAGGCGTTGAGATTGGCAGGATCGAAGGCTATCCGGGCGAAGATTTCTTCTGGGGGCTTTTAGGCCAGATCCTTGGCCTGCCTCCCGCGCAAACTTGACGTATATGCCACAACCCGAATTTGTCTGTGCATCATCGTTGAATAAAATAGCCGTTTCGCGTAAGCGCTGACGAACGGCAGCACAATGAGGATCGGCACGATGGG
>JAYPVO010000248.1:0-1596 GCA_038134645.1 Paracoccaceae bacterium | reverse complement strand
CCGTGGCACCCGTGCGCAAGGCCCTGATGGAAATGGGCCTCGGCGCGCGCTGATCTTAGTGATGGCGCTGCATCATCATTTCATGAACGGCCATCATACCGCGCTCTGCCATGGCAGACACTTCAGCCGCGTGGACATGCATCGCCTCGACCAGCTCGGGATCGTCTGAAGTCTGAACGACGACGATACCCTCGTCCGTCACATCAATTGTCGTCTCGATCTGGTCACCGCGTTCGAAAAAGATGTCCAAGGTTGGGCTTTGGATGAAAATGTCAGGGCTGTCTTTCGCCTCAACCCGCCCGATCATGCCTACGACGTGACTTACCAAGGCATCCATAACCGCAGGATCAGAGCTCGTCGTGACAGAGCGGATGCCGTTCGGGAGGTTCTCGACCCTGCGCGAAAGGGTGGAGAAATTGTTGAACATCACCGCCAATTCCGCGCTTTCATGCGGCTGCGCGTTCGTGCCCTGCAATCCCGGCATATTGGTCATGTCATGCATAGGCATGCCGTTGCTATCGACAGGGTGACCATGGGTTGATTGCCCGACAACTGGGCCCGCAACAGTGATCATCAGTGCAAAAACAGCGTATTTCATCGGCATCTCCTTCTCTTCAGGAGGTCTTAACCGATTTTACCCAGCAAAGCGCATAACAACATTGTCACAGGGGGCCGGGACGACGCTCTTCGGTCAAAAGCACGTTCGCCTCAACGTTCCCAACCCCGGGGAGGGTCATGATCCGTCGTCGCAGGACGCGTTCAAAATCCGAGAGGTCGGTCGCGACGACACGCAGGCGGTAGTCATAGAGCCCCAGAACGTGTTCGACGGTCTGCACTTCACGAATAGCGGACACGGCGCGTTCGAAGTCCTCAAGGCTCACCCGGCCTTTGGCGACCAGTTTAACGCCAAGAAAAACCGTCACCCCAAAACCGAGCTTTTCACGGTCGAGCACCAATCGCCGCCCCGCGATGGCACCCGCCTCCTCCAAACGTTTAATCCGCCGCCACGTTGCAGGTTGCGATAAATCCAATTTGCGCCCCAGCTGGCTCGCCGATTGTGTCGCGTCTTGCTGCATTGCCCGCAGAATTTTGCGGTCGATGTCATCCAACTCGATCATAGCGGGAGGGCCTCCTCGCGTTTGACGGTCGCAACGGTCAAAAGCGATTCAATCTCGGCAATGTGAGGCAGTTCGAGAACGCGATCGCGGTAGATGGACTGCCAATGGGCAAGGTCCCTCGCCACGATATGCAACCGCACGTCCACACGCCCGAGGAAGGTTTGGATTTCGATCACCTCAGGCACCTGACGTGCGGCCTCTAGGAAATCATCAAACGCGCGGCCTTGGGTCTTATCCAGCGTGCACCGCAGCGAAACTGCTACATCGAACCCTAAGGCGCGCCAGTCGATCACGGCCTCTTGTCCCTTGAGCACACCCAATTCGCGTAGTTTTTCCAACCGACGCGTCGCACGGCCTGTCGTCAGCCCGCAGGCCTCTGCCAGATCGGGCAAAGGCATTACAGGATCGGATTGAAGGAGCCGCAATATGCGGCGATCGAGATCATCAAGCATGAAATTTTCATTATCAGATTACTTAA
>JAYPVO010000247.1:0-1596 GCA_038134645.1 Paracoccaceae bacterium | reverse complement strand
CAAACCAAGGCTTCAATCATCTTTGGGTCAAAGGTCATTTCGCTCATTGTAGCCTCTCTTCACCACCGCCATGCAAAGCGTAGCTGATCAATGTGATCAGTGTTTCCCGCCTTTGTGCCAACTCTGGCGCTTCTAACAGCGCCTGTCGATCCTCGGGCTCAAAGGGGCATAACATCGATAGCGAGTTGATCAAGAGCTCGTCTTCGGCATCTCGAATGCCATCCCAATCCGTGGACAGTCCTTTATCCTCAAAAAAGCGCTCTAACAGCGCAAGAAGAACGCCACGATCCATGTCGGGATCACGCTCGACAGGGCCGAGATCGCGTTCGAACCCATCCCAAGAGACATTGAACTTGCGGTATGGCGTGAACCCTTCGACCTCGTCGGCCAGACGAAACCGCGAAATGCCCGTAAGGGTGATCATATAACGGCCATCTTCGGTTTCGGAAAATGCCGTTAAACGCCCAGCGCAGCCGATGCGATGCAGTCCGCGCCCACCGTTTGGCTGGATCATTCCCAGCAACCGCTCAGGCGTCTTCATCACATCCTCGATCATCGCAAGATAACGCGGTTCAAAGATGTGCAAGGGGAGCTTTGCGCGTGGCAGCAACAAAGCTCCCGGAAGCGGGAATACCGGAATAGCAAGCGGTAGATCGGATAATGTCCTCATGACCCGCAAAGTAGGACGCTCCGCCCGTCAGGCAAATATCATCGACGACAAACGGCGGCGACCGTTCAGAACGATCGGATCATTTGGTTTGAGAGCGTCAAAAATCTGGAACATCTGGGCTTTGGCAGCGCCCTCATTCCACTCGCGATCACGACGGAACATTTCCAAAAGTTCATCGACCGCTTCTTCGACCAGACCCGCCGCATGCATTGCCTGCGCAAGATCCAAACGAAGTTGCATATTTTCAGGGTCCGCAGCGACAGCCGCACGTAGATCATCGACAGGCCCTGCTTTTTCAGCCTGTCGAGCCAGTGCGATTTGCGCAAAGGCCGCCTCGATCGGGGCTGATTTGGAAATGGACACAGGCACGCCATTCAATACCGCTTCAGCCTGATCGAGGTCGCCCATCGCGATATAACACCGCGCCAGACCACCAAAGGCCGCTGCGTTTTCTGCTTCTTCGCCAATAATCGCACCGAACACTTCAGCCGCGTCGGCAGCGTTGCCTTCGGTGAGCATATTTTCGGCTTCTTCTAGTGCAGCCTCAAGGCCCTCTGCACCACCCAACGACGCAAGCTTGGCGACGAACTCCTCAATCTGGCTTGGTGGGATTGCGCCTTGGAACCCGTCAACAGGCTGGCCTTGGAAAAACGCGTATACAGTCGGGATGGACTGAACGCGCAACTGGCCAGCGTAGCCTTGGTTTTCGTCCACGTTCACTTTGACCATCTTCACGGCGCCGCCCGCCTTATTCACCGCAGCCTCAAGCGCAGGCCCAAGCGTCTTACAAGGGCCGCACCAAGGCGCCCAGAAGTCTACGATGACCGGAACCTCTTTGGACGCTTCAATAACATCCTGCACAAAGGTTGCGTCGGTTGTATCAATGACCAGATCGCCAGTCGCTTTTTGTCCGCCGAGTTCGAGCA
>JAYPVO010000246.1:0-1598 GCA_038134645.1 Paracoccaceae bacterium | reverse complement strand
CCGAGAACGAATGCAGTTACGTCTTTCATGGAGACGTTGAATTCGGTCGCGAGGAAGTGGCTGAAACGAGCCGAGTCAAGAACGCCAGCCATGCCGACGACTTTCTTGGTGGGCAGGCCCGAGAACTGCTGCAGAGCCCAAACCATCGCGTCGAGCGGGTTGGTGATGCAGATCACGAAAGCGTCCGGTGCGTGAGCTTTGATGCCTTCGCCAACCGATTTCATAACTTTGAGGTTGATGCCCAGCAGGTCGTCACGGGACATGCCCGGCTTGCGGGGAACACCAGCAGTTACGATTACAACGTCTGCGCCAGCGATGTCAGCGTAGTCGTTCGAGCCTTTGAAAGTGCCGTCAAAGCCTTCCGACGGGCCGGATTCAGCGATGTCGAGGGCTTTGCCCTGCGGGGTGCCTTCTGCGATGTCGAAGAGAACAACATCACCGAGTTCCTTGATCGCTGCGAGGTGGGCGAGGGTGCCACCGATCTGGCCAGCGCCGATAAGGGCAATCTTGGGTCGAGCCATTTTTCCGTCCTTGATAGGGGTTGTGGTCGGCGCAAGGGGTAGTCTTTTGAGACGCCGCAATCAAGAGTGCTGCGATGCGGCAAAGGGTTTCGCCTGTTGTTAAAAGGATGTTTGCGCTAAAAAACGGCACACAATGGTATGCCGTGTCCGATTTTCGCAGGGAATCACACGGGTGATTCTAGGGAAAACAGCATGGATGGGACTCTTTTTTGGGTTTTGGCGACTCTCTCCGCGGTTTCCGTCGGGATGAGTAAGGGCGGTTTGCCTGTGGTCAGTAACCTCGCGGTTCCGCTGCTCGCTCTCGTGATTGATCCCGTGGTCGCGGCGGGCCTTCTGCTGCCCGTCTATATCGTCTCGGATGTTGTTGGCGTCTGGACATACCGACGTGAGTTCAACAAACGGGTCATCTTGATCATCTGCGCAGGTGCGACAGTGGGCGTGGCGATTGGTGGTCTGACTGCCAGTATTACGCCCAAAGGCTGGGTGACGATCCTAGTGGGGCTGATTGGCTTAGTGTTCGCCCTGAATCTCATTTGGCGCCGTAACCGTGAGGTCCCAGCAAAAGCACCGCATACGCCGTCTGGTCTGTTTTGGGGCGTGGTCACAGGCTTTACGAGCTTTGTCAGCCACGCAGGTGGGCCGCCATATCAGGTTTGGGTTCTGCCGCAAAAGCTGTCGAAACTCGCGTTTGCGGGCACATCGACCATCGCCTTTGCTTACATCAACTGGGTTAAGATGATCCCCTATGTGATGCTCGGGCAGGTGAACGTTGGCAGTCTAAAAATTGCGGCGTTCCTCATGGTGCCAGCTGCGATCTCTGTTCTGATTGGTGCGCGTTTGGTGCGGATCCTTCCCGATGCGGCGTTTTTCAAAATCGTGACGGCGGCGCTTTTGTTGATTTCAGTAAAGCTGCTCTGGGACGGGTTCGGGCAGATTTAACCGTCTCATCCCAAAGTATCGCTGCAATGCGGCAAAAAGCCTGTTGAATGAATCGAATAGATAGGGTCATCTTTGCGCAACTTTATTGCGAGGAAGAATCATGACCGACCGTCCGTTCCGTTCAGCTCTGTATATCCC
>JAYPVO010000245.1:0-1617 GCA_038134645.1 Paracoccaceae bacterium | reverse complement strand
CTGCTTGCAAAGGTATCATCATGACCGAAACTCAGACCCGCGCAGGTTTTGTCGCGCTGATTGGCGAACCGAACGCTGGAAAATCCACGCTTCTGAACTGGATGGTTGGCGCGAAAGTGTCGATCGTGACGCACAAGGTTCAGACCACCCGCGCCCGCATCCGTGGTGTTGCGATGGAAGGTGACAGCAAACAGATCGTTTTTGTCGACACCCCCGGCCTGTTCCGCCCGCGGCGTCGTCTTGACCGTGCGATGGTCGCGGCAGCTTGGGGCGGTGCATCTGATGCCGATGTTGTGGTCCTTTTGATCGAGGCGCATCGCGGACTGACAGACGGTGTGAAGGCGATCCTCGAGGCGCTAGGCGAGCGGGTTGGCAAAGCGAAAGTGGCTCTCGCCATCAACAAAATCGACCGCGTCAAAGCCGAAGACCTGTTGGAATTGTCGCAGAAAATGAATGAGGCATTCCCCTTTGAGGAGACGTTTATGATCTCGGCAGAGCGGGGCCACGGCTGTGCGGCGCTCAAGACATGGTTGTCGGATCAAGTGCCTGCAGGACCGCTGCTGTATCCCGAAGATCAGATCGCCGATTTGCCGCTCCGTATGATTGCGGCAGAGATCACACGTGAAAAGCTGACTCTGCGTCTGCATCAGGAACTGCCCTATCAGCTGACCGTAGAGACGGAGCATTGGCAGGAACGTCCTGATGGGACCGCCCGTATCGATCAAGTGGTCTATGTGTCCCGCGATGGCCACAAGGGCATCATTCTGGGCAAAGGCGGCGAGACCGCCAAAGCCGTGTCCAAAGCGTCGCGCGAGGAGCTGCAAGAGTTCTTGGGCCGTAAGGTGCACCTGTTCCTTCAGGTGAAAGTGCGCCCGAACTGGCTCGAAGAGAAAGACCGTTACACCGAAATGGGCCTCGACTTTAAGGACGGCAACGCGTGAGACTGGCCAGCGGCGTTTGGGTTTCGGCCTATCTAACGCGGCTCAGGCTGGCTGATATTCCAGCATTCGTGGTGGCTCGTGGTGACGAAACTGCGGGCGCTGTTCTGGTTAAACTCAATACGCTGGATGGTAATGCCAAAGCGTTTCAACGGTCCTTCGATATGATGACCGGAGAGCGCACATGGATGGTGTTGGCCGAAGGGGTCGAGCAGGACGTGGATGTGTCTGTCGCGAAACAGCGCAGTTTTGACAGTGATCTGTGGGTGATCGAGGTTGAGGACCGTCAGGGCCGAACGTTATTGGACGAGGACGGTCTGAGCTAGCCTCACCCCTTGAGAGACAGCGTCCGTTCACGCAGCCACGCCATAAATGCACGCGGGTCTTTGCTGCGCTCGGCGGCTTCTTCAGCAGAAACGGGTTCGCCGATAATCGGTCTTTGCGGTTTGTCGAAGGCATGTGCCACTTCATGCAAGAGCAAGCTCTGGCGAAGCGTGGGCGAAATGCAGTTCGCGATTTGATAGGCTCGCGAGTTTGATCCTGGGAAATAGCATGGCACGACCGTGGCGCCCGATGTGCGGATCATCTTTGCGGTAAAGACGTTCCATTCCGCCTCAATCGCAGGACCGAATGGTTTTTCGGCTGCTGCGACGACACCAGATGGGAACAGTGCGATCAA
>JAYPVO010000244.1:0-1719 GCA_038134645.1 Paracoccaceae bacterium | reverse complement strand
AGTTCGCCGATTGGCGGATCATGGATGATCCCGCAGAGGTCGCAGCCATCGCCGCAGCCGTGAGCATCGAACCCGTTGAATTGTCGGATGACGAGGTCACAGCAATTGTCGCGTTCCTGAACAGCCTCACCGACACTGCCGCCCAGACGGGTCGTCTAGGCGTTCCCGAAACAGTGCCGAGCGGATTGACGATCCCTAACCCTTAATGGGTTAGGGTCAGCGTTTGGTTCACAGGGGCAGTGGTCGTGGTCACTGTCCCGTTCGGCCATTCAACGGTAATCATCGCCTCAACTGCATCGCCCAGACCGAAATGCAGCGGCAGAGCCTGCCCACCAGCGTGACCGCCACCGATGGTGACTTGCTGCGTTTCCTTGAACGAACCCGCCTCAACCGTGATCTGCGCCCCGATCGCATTGCGGTTTCCGCCGCCGTGCTCCAAGGCCACGTTGAGCCATGCGCCAGTGTCAGGCGTCACGTTGCGATAGATTTCCAACGGCGCACGACGGTTCAGCACCAGAACATCGAGCCGACCGTCGTTGTCGAAATCGGCCAATGCCGCGCCTCGGGCGCGTTCGCCACTGGCCAGACCCGCCTCTAGTGCTGCCTCAACAAAATGACCGTCAGGCTGCTGCATCAGCATGTTGTTCGGATCGTGGATCGCGTTCGACGGCATTTGATCGACGTTGCCTTTCGCGATGAACAGATCGGCGCGACCATCGTTGTCCACATCGCCAAACTGCGCATGCCATCCCGTCGACGGACGGCCATCATCGCCGAGATATGGACGATGCGCTGCTGTTCCCATGTTAAACGGCGCGGCGGTATATAGGCCTTCGTCCGTAGCGATTTGGAGAAGCTGGTCGCCCATAGAGGTCAGCATGACCTCATCGCGGCCATCACCGTTAAGGTCGCGACTGGCGATCCCCATGCCCCAGAGGGACACCTTCGCCCAGCCGTCCTCTTCGCCCAAGAACCGTGCTTCGCCGATGTCCCACATCTGCTCGTAGCCGCCGCGCACGTAATACTGGCGGTCGTTCGAAATGCGGAGCCTCTGCGTGCCCGACGCATCCCGCGCAGCGAGCATGGAGAGCGCGCAGAAGCCGGGCTCTAGGCTAGTGGCAGTATAGGTGCCGCCCTCGGGGGTCAGCAAAGTATTGCTGTCACAGGCGAAAAACGGTCCCTTGGGGTTGCTGCGGTCCACGTAATTGCCGACCGCCATATGTGGCAGGCCGTCATCAACCCACCACGCACTGAACGACGTGGACCATTGATCCGTTTCTGGCACACCATAGTCCGCCGTCACATCGGTAAAGCTACAATCCGCGCCGCCCTTCAGCACTCTATTCGCGCCGATCCGCAGGACGAAAAGGTCCATGTGTCCATCCGCATCGATGTCGATCGGATAGGCGCCTGTCGTCTCTGTGATCTCGGGAAGGTCGCCTGCGTGGAACTTGAAATCGCCCTCGTTGATGAACAGCGACGCTGGTCCCGTTCCGCCTGCCGCGAACACATCAGGGAGCGTATCCCCATTGCAATCCAACACCGCAACGCCGCCACCGACGAAATGATCCCATCCACCGCTGTATTCATGGGGCGGCAAATTCTGGGACAAGTTTTCGAAAACCGGCCCCGCAAAGGCCGGTGACGCGCCGAAAAACGCGAAGAGCGTTAGGTATTTCATGCTGGTAACTTCGTCTCTCCAAAGACCCGATTGGTCAA
>JAYPVO010000243.1:0-1726 GCA_038134645.1 Paracoccaceae bacterium | reverse complement strand
ATCGCCGCGAGGATCAGAATACCGACCACCGCATATTTACGAACCGACCGCAGACCGTCAGCCGAGACCAACCCCGCCTTGCCCATAAGGGTCAGCAGAACGGGCAACTGGAAACAGAGGCCAAAGGCGATGATGAACTTGATCGTCAGCGACAGATAAGACTGCGCCGAACCGAGGTAGTTGATCCCAGCCGAAGTCGCCTCGGTCCCAGCGGTCGCCCCTGCCTGTTGGAAGTTCAGGAAGAACGTAAAGGCCATCGGCGTGATGACATAGAACGCAAAGGCAGCACCGAGGATGAACATGATCGGCGAAGCCAGAAGGAACGGCAAGAACGCGTTCTTTTCCGACTTATAAAGACCCGGCGCCACGAACCGCCACAGCTGGTAGCTGATCACAGGGAACGACAGGACCAAGCCGCCAAGCATAGAGATCGAGACCGCGACAAAGAAACCTTCTTGGAGCGCGATCATCACCAGACCACAATCCTGCTGGCCTTTGTCAGCCAGAGCATCACAGAGCGGCTGCGTCAGGAAATCGAAAATCGGGTTCCAAACGGTAAAGCAGATCACCATCGCAACGACGAATGCGCCCAGAGATTTGATCAGCCGCGACCGCAGCTCTGTCAGGTGTTCGATCAGCGGAGCCGAGGTATCTTCGATTTCGTCTGCCTTGCTCATTCTTTTGCCTCGGTCTTGGGGCTTGGGTCACGCAGTGCGGCCATATCTGCTTCGGCCTCGTCGAGAGCGGCCTCTGCTGCGGCAGCCTCGCGGGCTTTGCGATCTTCGGCGGCCTTCGCCATCGCTGCGTCCATCTTTTCCTTGGTCTCTGCCCGTTCTGGTGTGAGCGAGGACGAGTCAAAGGTCGATTTGATCGCATCTTTGCCGAACTGCGTCGGGTTCGACGCGGCCTTCAGCGTTTTATTGATGTCCTTCATCCCCGACTGATCCGCCGCTTGATCCATCGCGCGGCTGAATTCGCGGGCCATCCCTTTGGCCTTACCGACGTATTGCCCGACGCTGCGGAACAATCCTGGTAATTCCTGCGGTCCAACCACAATCAGCGCGACGATGCCGATGAGGACCATCTCGCTCCAGCCCATGCCAAACATAACGGCGTTCCTTCGCGTTGATTAGGCGTTGTCTTTTTCAGACGAGGGGGTGACGTCTTTTGCGGCTTCAGCCTTAGCTGCTTCCAGCTCTTTCTCGCCTTCGTTGATGCCTTTTTTGAACGAGGTGATGCCTTTGCCCACTTCGCCCATGATGCCCGAGATTTTGCCGCGGCCAAACATGACCAGAATTACGACTGCGATCAGGATAAGGCCCATCGGGCCGATGTTGTTGAGCATGATAGTCTCCTTTTGTGCGAAACGGCCTGTGCCGTCCGAAAAATCTGTGACCCCGACTGTTGCCAGTTTCCCAAGCGGTGAAAAGCGCGAAATCGCTTTTGTCGTGAGGTTTCTCGAAAGTTTGTCGAATTTTGTGACAAAAACTTGTCAGTAGTGAATTTCGCTGCGACAAAGCGGTATGAAGCGAACGGATCGATTACGGCAGTTGATACGGATTTTGCGGGACGGTGATCTGCACCGTGCCATTGATATTGCTGACAAAACGGGCGTCACCGTGCGCACGGTTTACCGCGACATGGAGACTTTGATGGCCTCGGGCGTGCCGATGGTTGGGTCTCGCGGAACGGGCTACCGGATCACCGCGCCGATCACCCTGCCCGC
>JAYPVO010000242.1:0-1741 GCA_038134645.1 Paracoccaceae bacterium | reverse complement strand
GATGGCTAGACCCCTCTCTCACCCGCGCTCCCACACGCTGGAAAAGGTCTGCCGTTCTGGCTGGTTGTCCTATCTATACATGCAAAAAGGGCCTCTCCTCAAAGGAAAAGCCCTTAGCATTTTCGTCAATCCGTAAGGATTACTTGTAAACGGCTTCTTTGCCGAAATGCTTCACCAGCATGTAGTAAACAACGGCGCGGTATTTGTTGCGCTCTGATTTACCATAAGCCTCAATCGCAGCGTTCAGACCTTTTGCCAGTTCGGGGCCGTCTTTCAGGCCGAGCTTCTTGATCAAGAAGTTCTTTTTCACAGTTTCCAATTCGGACTCTTGCGAGGCCGCAACGGTGCAAGCGTCAGCGTCGTAGATCGACGGACCGCAACCGATTGTGACCTTTTTCAGCAGGTCCATATCCGGTGTCATGCCACATTTGTTCTTAAGATCGTCGGCATATTTGGCGATCAATTCGTCGCGTTTACCCATTCTGGTGCCCCCTCGTTTGTTTTGCACGCGGGCCAAATTACACAATACAGCCCTAGGATGAGCAAAGCCTATGCCCGCTGCCGTGTAACGGTAAAGCAAAATCCGCCGATAAAACCCGATGCCTGCGGAAATTCGCATGTTTTGTGTTGCACTCTGACACCACCAAGACCGCAAACGAAAACCGCCGCCCCATTGGGACGGCGGTCGAATTCGCAAAACTACCGATGATTAGTAGCGGTAGTGCTCTGGCTTGAACGGACCTTCGACGGTGACGCCGATGTAGTCTGCCTGCTCTTTCGAGAGGGTCGTCAGTTTCACGCCGATGCGGTCGAGGTGCAGGCGCGCGACTTTCTCGTCGAGGTGTTTCGGCAGGATGTAAACGCCCGGCTGGTATTCGTCACCTTTGGTCCACAGCTCGATCTGAGCCAGAACTTGGTTGGTGAAGGATGCGGACATCACGAACGACGGGTGACCCGTTGCGTTACCGAGGTTCAGCAGACGGCCTTCGGAGAGCAGGATGATCTTGTTGCCAGACGGCATCTCGATCATGTCGACCTGATCTTTAATGTTGGTCCACTTGTGGTTCCGCAGGTTTGCCACCTGAATTTCGTTGTCGAAGTGGCCGATGTTGCCAACGATCGCCATGTTCTTCATCTCGCGCATGTGCTCGATGCGGATCACGTCTTTGTTGCCAGTGGTGGTGATGAAGATGTCAGCCGAAGACACAACGTCTTCGAGCAGAACAACCTCAAAGCCGTCCATCGCAGCTTGCAGTGCGCAGATCGGGTCAGCTTCGGTCACTTTCACACGAGCGCCCGCGCCAGCGAGAGATGCAGCCGAACCTTTGCCAACGTCGCCGTAGCCACAAACAACAGCCACTTTACCAGCCATCATCACGTCAGTTGCGCGGCGGATGCCGTCAACGAGCGATTCTTTACAGCCGTATTTGTTGTCGAACTTCGACTTGGTCACAGAATCGTTCACGTTGATTGCAGGGAACGGAAGCTGGCCTTTTTTGTGCAGGTCATAGAGGCGGTGAACACCTGTGGTGGTCTCTTCCGATACACCTTGGATCGCCTCTTTGGTCTTGGTGAACCAACCCGGGCTTGCCTTCATGCGCTTCTGGATCTGCGCTTTGATGACGGCTTCTTCTTCGGACTGCGGAACCGGAATGATGTCTTCGCCAGCTTCGGCGCGAGCACCCAGAAGGACGTAGAGGGTCGCATCGCCGCCATCGTCGAGGATCATGTTCGCGCCTTC
>JAYPVO010000241.1:0-1771 GCA_038134645.1 Paracoccaceae bacterium | reverse complement strand
CCCTGCCCCGATCCGCCCTGCGACGGCAGACCCGAGGGTTTATTCAGCGCGATGATGTGCTCATCTTTCCAGACCACGCAGGACTGGATCATCTCAACGTCAGACCGCGTGATTTTGCGATCAAACTTTGGCGCCGGCTTCACAGCCTCTTCACCCATTGGCGGGATACGGACCGTCTGGCCCGCCTCAATGCGCGAATTCGATTTCACACGACCGCCATCCACACGCAATTCGCCCTTGCGACACATCTTTTCGATGCGGCCTTGGGTCAGGTGGGGATATAGCTTGCGAAGCCAGCGGTCGATCCGCTGATCGCCATCGTCTTCACTGATTGTGATGTTTTGCACGCCGCTCATTGTAGCACCATTCGGCCAAAGGCCATTCCTGCGACCAGTGCCGCAATTCCGACGATCACCGTGCCGAGGACATAGGCGCCAGCCAGCACGATTTCACCGCGATTATACAGGGTCACAGCATCCAGCGAGTAGGCCGAAAACGTTGTGAAACCACCCAAGACACCCGTCATCAAAAACGGCGCGAATTTGTTACCGCCCTTCTCTGCGAGGACAACGACAAGAAGCCCCATCAGAAAGGACCCTAGGACATTCACCACAACGGTACCAAAGGGAAAGCCAGGCCCGATCAAGCGCATGACGCCCACGTTGGTCAGATAACGTAGCGCTGCGCCTATAGCACCGCCCGCCGCGACAAAGAGAGTATTCCAGATCATCCGCGCTCCTTGGCTGTTCAGCAGCGAAGAGTCAATTCTGACGTCCCTGCCGCTTGGCCCTCAGGCCTGCGAAATAGTCTGCCCGCTTCTTAAGATCACGTTCAAACCCGCGATCAACGGGTTTGTAGAACGTTGGGCGTTGCATGGTCTCTGGAAAGTAGTTTTGCCCCGAAAACCCGTCTTCGGCATCATGGTCATAGGCATAGCCTGCGCCATACCCTTGCTCTTTCATCATCTTGGTCGGAGCGTTGAGGATATGTTTAGGAGGCGGCTCGCTTCCAGATTTTCGCGCGGCATCTCTCGATGCCTTGTAGGCCACATATCCCGCGTTGGTTTTCGGCGCGAGCGCGAGGTAGATGACCGCCTGCGCCAACGCCAATTCGCCCTCGGGGCTCCCGAGCCGCTCATACGTCTCCCACGCATGCAGGCAAATCGTTTGAGCGTTCGGGTCAGCCAGCGCGATGTCCTCAACCGCCATGCGCAATATCCGCCGCGCCAAGTAACGAGGGTCTTCGCCGCCCTCCAACATGCGCGAATACCAGTAGAGCGCCGCATCGGGATCAGATCCCCGCACGGATTTGTGCAGCGCCGAGATCAGGTTATAATGCTCTTCACCCGACTTGTCATATTTCGCCGCCCGTCGCATCAAACGGGTCGTAAGCTGGTCGACACCCAAGGGCGCAGTGATTTTCCATGCCAAAACCTGTTCGATCAGGTTCAACAATGCACGCCCATCCCCGTCGGCCATATCCAACAGCGCTGTGCGTGCGGCTGGTTCTAGCAGCAGCTTTTTACCCGCTTCATCCTCTGCCCGCGATGCCATTTTTTCTAACTCATCAGGCGATAATCGATTGAGCACCAAGACCTGCGCACGGCTTAGAATAGCGGCGTTCAATTCGAAAGATGGATTTTCGGTCGTCGCCCCAACGAGCACGATGGTGCCGTCTTCCATATGTGGCAAAAAGCTGTCCTGCTGGGCTTTGTTAAAACGATGAATTTCGTCCACGAACAGAAGGGTTCCACGCCCATTTGCGCGACGCA
>JAYPVO010000240.1:0-1774 GCA_038134645.1 Paracoccaceae bacterium | reverse complement strand
TGATCGCTGACGCGATTTCCCGCAACGAAAACGGTGAATCGATCATCTACTACACATGGACCCCTTACTGGGTTGCTGGCGTTCTGGTCCCAGGCGAAAAAGCGGAATGGCTTTCGGTTCCTTACGGTTCGCTGCCTGATGGCGCGACTGCAAACACCGTGTTCGAGGGCAAAGACCTCGGCTTTGCTGTAGACAGCATCCGCGTTGTTGCACGTAACGACTTCCTCGATGCGAACCCTGCGGCACGTGCGCTGTTCGAAACCGCAACGATCGACATCAACGATATCTCGGCTGAAGCGCTGCGTATCTCTGGCGGTGAAGACAGCAACGAAGACATTCAGCGTCACACCGACGAATGGATCGCTGCTCACCAAGACACCTACGACAGCTGGCTTGCAGCTGCTCGTGCTGCAGCTGAATAAGTTGCGGCCGATCGAACCAACCGACCGCGCGGGCTATCCGCGCGGTCAATGCACCAAGGGGGGTCGCACCGCCGAACTCCAACATTTCGTTTTTGCACTGGTCGAGGACTTTACCCACCTTGCCCTTGCTTGCGCGGTTGACCCGCTCAGGATTGCGAACCTCATCAGCGGTCAGGACCTGTATCGGTGGTCCTTTGCATCGCTGGACGGTTTACACGCTCAAAGTTCTGATGGCTCGCGTCTGGTCGTAGATCACCGTTTTGATGACCTCCCTGACTGTGATCGCCTGTTTGTCCTCTCTGGCCTCAATATGCGGCGCAAGGACCATGATGTCCTGATTTCGGCCATCCGCCGCAAAGACCGCATGACCAAAACCAAAATCGGGGCGCTTTGCTCTGGTGCCTACGTCCTCGCAAAGGCGGGGTTTCTGGATGGTCTGCAATCGGCGATCCACTGGGAATACCACGACAGTTTCATGGAAGAATTCCCCGAGGCGAACCTCGTCCGCAATGTGTTCGTCGCGGATGAAAAATATGTGACCGCATCGGGGGGCACAGCCACCGCCGACCTCATGTTGCACTTGATCGAAAAAGATCATGGTTATGACCTGTCGGTCGCTGTGTCGGACCAGATGGTCTACAACACCGCCCGCAATGCGACGGCGGAACAACGTGTGTCGCTCCAGTCGCGAAACGGGATCAGAAATGGCAACCTTGCGCGGGCGATCAGTCAGATGCGCGAGAATATCGAAACGCCAATTTCGCCTTCGGTCATCGCCGCTGACATCGGGATTTCGACCCGACAGCTCGAACGGCTCTTTGGTAAATATCTGAACACATCGCCCAAGAAGTATTTCCTCGAAATGCGGCTAGAGCGGGCGCGAAACCTTCTCCTCCAAACTGAAATGTCCGCCGTCGAAGTCGCGATGGCCTGTGGGTTTGAAAACTCGGGACATTTCACAAGAGTTTACCGGCTCGCCTATGGGGTGACGCCGATGATGCAACGCGGGCGTTTAACCTGAAAGGATCAGACATGCGCATTCGTGAAATCCACATTTATCACCACGCATTACCGGTCAAAAATGGCCCGTATAGAATGGCGAATGCCACTGTCTGGTCTTTAGATACAACGCTTGTCCGCATTGTGGGTGACAACGGATTAGAAGGTTGGGGGGAAACCTGTCCTGTCGGCCCAACCTATGCGGAATCCCACGCGGCGGGGGCACGCGCGGCTCTCGAACTGATGGCGCCTGACCTGATCGGGGCAGAGATTTGGCCTGCGATGCTACAGCGCAAAATGGCGAGTTTGCTGAACGGTCATAACTACGCCAAAGCTGCGATTGATATCGCGGC
>JAYPVO010000239.1:0-1806 GCA_038134645.1 Paracoccaceae bacterium | reverse complement strand
ACGACGACCTGAACGCCACGCCCTTCGAGGTCCGCACAAAGCTGCGAATAAAGCGACGCTGTCGATCCCGAGGGCCCAGACCCCGAAAGCACCACATACCCCCCTGTTGGAGCATTCGCGCAGATGGCCGCGCTGGCGGATGCGACGTCATCGTTGCTCCAGTTTGGGCCGGGCAGCATAAAACGGAACTGGTTGTTGATGGACAGATCGGTGACGGCGAGGCTCTGCCGCGTGTCACCGGGTGCGGCGTGGGCAATAACGGGGATGCCCGCCGCGTCTAGCAGTCGGTTCAGATGCGCACCCGTATCGCCACCCAAGGCGACAAAGGCTGTTGCTCGCCCGCCCAGTTGAATAATCGCACGAGCCACGTTGATGCCGCCGCCACCTGGATCGATCTGCGGGTCAGAGCAGCGCAGCTTGTGCCCCGCCGAGACCTTCGGCGCAGTGGTCGCGATATCCAGCGCGGGGTTGAGCGTGACAGTGAGAATTTCAGGCATCGGGGCCGCCATCAGAGCGTTTCGTTAGCCCTAACATAGAGTGAATTTGGCTCAGGTGCCACTGACTTACATCAAATGGCTGTCACCTATGGGTCGATAAATGGAGCTTCGCTAGCAGCGAAATCATCGCTGATATGGACAAAAGCGGGCCAATATGAAACAGGCAGAGCGAACAGGAGATACCCATGACCACAACCCGTTTCGCCCCTTCGCCCACTGGCTGGATGCATATTGGTAACCTGCGCGCCGCGCTGATGAACTTCTGCATTGCCCGACAGCAAGGCGGCACGTTTATCCTGCGGATCGACGACACCGATCAGGAACGGTCGAAGCCAGAATATGTGGACGGTATCTTGGATGCGCTTGCTTGGCTGGGCATCACTTATGACCGCATTGAATATCAGTCCAAACGTTTGGAACGCTACGAGGCCGCTAAGGCGCAGCTCATCGAAATGGGCCGTCTCTATGAGTGCTTTGAAACGCCGACCGAACTGGACCTGAAGCGTAAAAAGCAGCTGAACATGGGCAAGCCGCCGGTCTATGACCGTTCGGCTCTGGATCTGTCCGAGGCTGACAAAGACCGTCTGCGCGAAGAGCGTGGCGGGTCGCACTGGCGCTTTAAGCTCGATTGGGAGCGCATCGAATGGACCGATGGTATCCTCGGCGATATCTCGATTGATGCGGCTTCGGTATCTGACCCCGTTCTGATCAAAGAAAGCGGTCAGTTCCTCTATACCCTCGCCTCTGTTGTGGATGACGTGGATATGGGCATCACCAACGTTGTGCGCGGCTCTGACCACGTGACCAACACCGCGACGCAAATCCAGATGATCCGCGCGCTTGGCGGTACCGTTCCGCAATTCGCGCACCACTCGCTGCTGACTGGCCCGCAAGGCGAGGCGCTGTCGAAACGTCTGGGCACGCTGTCGCTCAAAGACCTGAAGGCCAAAGGCATCGAACCGATGTCCGTGATGAGCCTGATGGCGCGTCTGGGCTCTGCGGACCCCGTCGAACTGCGCGACACTGTTCAAGAGATCATCGACGGCTTTGAACTGGGCAAATTCGGCGTTGCGCCGACCAAATTCGATGTCCTCGACCTCGAACCGCTGACCGCTCGTATCAACGCCGCGAAACCGTTCGACGCGGTCAAGGACGAGGTTTTGGCACTGGGCGTTCCTGCGCATCTGGCCGAAACCTTCTGGACCGTTGTTCGTGAGAACATCACCTTTATGAGCGATATGGCCGAATGGTGGACCCTGTTCCGCGATGGCGCGCCTGCCTTGGTTGATGACGAAGACCGCGAAATGAT
>JAYPVO010000238.1:0-1825 GCA_038134645.1 Paracoccaceae bacterium | reverse complement strand
ACCATCGCATGAGTAGAAATCCCGCGATAGCACCTTTTCGCGGCTGATTGATAAGCGGGTGAGTTCCTTCAAAAACCTGAGCCAATTCAGATCGATCCAACCAGAGGGCGTCCTCAAGTTCATTGGGATCAATGGTGATCTTGTCTGTCTCAGCCTCGGCCTCACATCCAAACATGAGATTCGCGGGAAACGGCCAAGGCTGGCTTGCCACATAGCGGACCTCGCCGACCTTCACTCCCGTCTCTTCGTTCACCTCACGACGAACGGCCGCCTCCATTGTTTCGCCAGGTTCAATGAACCCTGCCAGGACGGAATACATGCGATCAGGCCAACCCGGCGAACGTCCCAACAGCACCCGATCACCATGCGTTACCAACATAATCACGACGGGGTCCGTGCGTGGAAAATGCTGTCCGCCACAGGCGTCGCACCCTCGTTGCCAGCCGCCCATAACGGGCTTTGATTCCGCCCCACAACGGGAACAAAAACGATGGGACTCGTGCCAGCCGATAACCGCCCGCGCAGTTGCCGCAAGTTCCGCATCCAACGTCGAAAGGAACGTCATCACCGCACGCAGTTCGGCGAACCCCATCGTTTCGGGCAGGTCTGGGTGGTTCTGCAACGATTGGTCGAAAAACGAACCCAACTCTGTCAGATCGGCATCTGGTTCCCATTTCGAAATGTCGGTCGCAAAGATTGGCCCCGAAGGAGTGCGTCCCAAAAATATCTCAATCACTGGGGCGGCCAATGTGTCGTGATTAAGCGGCAACCGCACCAAGGCATTGTTTTCGGTAAGAACTTTACCACGCCAAGTTACAATTGTTGTGGCAGTTGGATCATTACGCAGCGGAGCAAGATCGCCGCGCACTTCGGCTGCGCGATCATAGCCCGATCCTGAAAAAGAAAATGTGGGTTCGTGTGTCATGGCGAATGTCTGACACGCCGAACCCGACTGTGCAAACCCATCTGACGTGGCAAACAAAAAAGGCGGCCACGAGGGCCGCCTTTGTCGTTATCCGCGAAGGGTGCCGCCCGTCGCTTTGGTCACTTTCTCGACGATCTTGGCGCTCACAGCTTCGATATCTTTGTCTTTGAGAGTGTCCTCTTTGGGCTGCAAACGCACCGTAATCGCGAGGGATTTTTTGCCCTCACCCAAGCTACCGCCCGAGAATTCGTCGAACACACGAACATCTTCGATCAGCGCCTTATCAGCACCAGCCGCAGCGTTGACCAAGGTCAGCGCCTCGACCTCTGCATCGACAACGAACGCAAAGTCACGCTCAACCGCCTGCAGTTCGGAAATATCCATTGCGGGACGGCTGGCCGATACGTTTTTCGGCAGCGGGATCTCTTCGGGGAAGAGGGTGAACGCAACCGCTGGACCTTTGATGTCCATCTCACGCAGGATTTTCGGGTGAAGTTCACCAAAGATGCCCAAGACCTTTTTCGGGCCAAGGCAGATTTTGCCATGACGGCCAGGGTGGAACCACGCAGGACCATCGCGCATGATCTGCACTTTGGCAGGTGCACCCATCGCAGCGAGGATCGCTTCGGCATCGGCTTTGGCGTCATAGACATCAACCGCACGTGACGCGCCGTGTACGTCTTTAGGGCCAGTCCGACCGATGAGAACGCCGCTTACCTGCAGCTGCTGTTCACCAGGTTTGCCACCCGCAAAGGCATGACCGACCTCAAACAGGGCCAGATCAGCAAAACCGCGTGCCTGATTGCGTGCCGCTGCGCGAAGCAGAGCGGGCAGGAGGTCAGGACGCATGTGGCTCATGTCCGACGAAATCGGGTTTTCCAACTCGGTCGCCTCGGTGCC
>JAYPVO010000237.1:0-1844 GCA_038134645.1 Paracoccaceae bacterium | reverse complement strand
TCAGCCCCTTGGTTTCAAACCCTTTTTCAAGCGGCCAAATGGCGAGGTGCAGACCTGTTTTCCCAACGCGAGAGAAATTCTGCACGGGGATCACTTCGCCCGCCCCCTCATCCTCCAAAAGTCCCATCAGACGTTCGCGCGCACCTTCGGAATAGGAAGCAACAACTACGGGGCCCTCAGACGACCGCGCCTTAACATGCAGCATCAGAGCTTTGAAAAGGTTTACGTTTTCTTGCTGACGTTCGGGCGCGAAATCACGACCAATGCGACCGCCTGCGTCGATCACACCCAATCCCGTCGATTGCTTAAGTGGCGTGAATTGCAGCACGCGACGATCCGCAATGACGGCCTCCCACGTGGGATCGTCCATATACATCAAGGCGGGCGGCGCTGGCTTATAAACGCTATCCATCCGCCCCTTTTGTTTCAGGGCAAACATCCGCGTATCATAGGCGTCCTCGATCATCGTCCATCGGGCGAGCCGCGTTGGCGTGACCTGATCGTCAATCGTCACCGTCGCGGTTGGAACGTAATCAAACAATGTCTCAAGATGGTCATGGAAAAACCCAAGCCAATGCTCCGCGCCAGCATGTTTGCGCCCAGCACTGATCGCTTCATACAGCGGATCGTCAGTGCCAGCCGCGCCAAATTCGATGCGATAATTCTGACGGAACCGCGTGATCGCCGCCTCATCGAGGATCACTTCGGACACGGGCGCGAGTTCTACGACATCGAGCTTTTCCGTGGTCCGCTGGCTCGCAGGATCAAACCGCCGCGCGCTATCCAGAACGTCGCCAAAGAGGTCCAGTCGCACTGGCCCAGCTTCACCCGGCGGGAAGATATCAATGATCCCGCCCCGAACCGCGTAGTCCCCAGCCTCCATCACCGTCGGTGATTGGGTAAAGCCCATGCGAACGAGGTATTGCTTCAGTGCTGCTTCATCGATGCGGCTATTCACCTGCGCCTTGAACGAGGCTTCCTTGAGCAAATCGCGTGCTGGAACCCGTTGTGTGGCCGCATTCAATGTCGTCAGCAGAACGAACTGCTTTGGCATCCCATGCGCCAATGCCGCCAAGGTCGCCATACGCGCCGCACAAATATCGGCATTTGGCGAAACACGGTCGTATGGCAAACAATCCCACGCTGGAAATACGACCACTGGCATCTCTGGCGCGTAAAACGCCAAGGCCGCCTGCATTTCGCTCAAACGTCGATCGTCCCGCGCAATGTGGAGCACGGGTGCGCCGGATTTCCCGACTTCATCAAGGATCAATTTCGCGTCAAACCCTTCGGGAGCGCCGCAAACGGTAATGTGGGACTGTGATTTCATGCGCGAGACCTACCCCGCCACGGGGCAAAGTCAACTCAGAACCCGTAGGCTCCACCAAGGTTCTGATACATCCCATAGGTCGCAGTCACAAAGATCGAGAACATACCGATGAATTGCACATAGGTGCGGTGCCGTCTGAGCCGACGAAAGAGAACGTCGGCTTCCATCCCCTCAACAGAGATCAGCATAGCGGTATTGATCGACAAAAGCCCGACAAGTGAGAGCGGGAAGCCAAGAAAGAACAACGCCTCAGCAAATTCGATGTGGTATACAAAAGCCAACAAAAACAACGCTGTCAGTACAAAACACATAAACCCAGTGAGCCACAAACCAGATTGGTTCGAAATATAGAGCAAACGGTTCACATTGACCCGAACAATCGCTTGGAGGTCCTCGAACGGTTGTCCGCCTTCACGCGCAGCCCGCTGAATGAGGTCAAATGGGACACCGATCACCCAATGGCTGGTCGTCGACCACATCACAGCAAGCGCAATCCAGAACCAAAGGTTCGAGA
>JAYPVO010000236.1:0-1856 GCA_038134645.1 Paracoccaceae bacterium | reverse complement strand
CTTGTTCTGGGGTGAAGTCGAAAAAGTCCCAAACGGTGTCAGGGGTCGAATAGCGATAGTGTGGGCAGAAGTTCATGCCCTTGCCTGAGGCCACAAGCTCAAAGCCGCTGGACTTTACCCAATCTACCAGTTCGCACATCGCAGCAGGCTGATCGCCGTAGGCCATCGAATAAACGACGCCTTTTTTGCGCGCACGTTTCGCCAGCACCGCACCGCAGAGCACATCGGCCTCAACGTTGACCATGATCACATGTTTGCCCGCATCAATCGCGCCAATCGCATGGCGAATACCCGCGAGAGGGTGGCCCGTGGCTTCGATGATGCATTCGATGCCGCCAAACTCGAACAAATCGGCCGCGTTGTCGGTGAGGTAAGTGGTTCCGTTCTTATAGGCCTCGTCCAGCGACGCTGCCGAATAACGCTCTTCGTCCCAGTGAACGCGGTTCAGCGATCCTTTGGCTTTGTCTGGGTTGAGGTCGGCAATACCAACGATGTGATAGCCGGGGATGTGCTGGGCTTGCGATAGGATCATCGACCCGAATTTGCCCGCGCCGATCAGACCAATGCGAACGGGTTTTCCGTCTGCGTTACGTGCGGCGAGCATGGATGACAGGTTCATTTCAGGTCTCCTCCCTTGAAACGTCATGGAAACCATAGCGGCGGAGCAAAGCCCCCAACCATCACATTTTCAAGAAATACCTTTAAGCTGAGCTTAATCATTCTTCACGAAATGGGGCTTGTTTCAGAGGCGTCAAAACCGTCAGCTAATCCCTAACAGACTGCGCGAGGAGGGCGGGTTTATGTCGGCACAAAAGGGCACAGCGTTCATCGGTTTGGGAATGATGGGGCAGGGCATGGCGCGCAATATTCTGCGGGCGGGCATTGCGCTGCGTGGGTTTGATTTGTTCCCACAGTCCCGTGCAAAGTTCGCCGAAAGCGGTGGCGTGGCCTGCGACACGGCAGCAGAGGCTGCATCAGGCTGTGATCTGGTGATCGTGATGGTGCAAACGCCCGCACAGGCGCGGCAAGTTCTCTTTGGCGATGGGGTCGCAGCGGCATTAGAGCCAAATTCTACAGTGGTGCTCTGTTCGACCGTCGCGCCATCTGATGTGCGCGAATTGGCGGCGGATCTGGTTCCGCTGGGCCACACGATGGTCGATGCGCCTGTTTCAGGTGGGCAAGTTGGCGCGGATGCGGGAACGCTGACCATCATGGCCTCTGGTCCGGATGCCGCCTTTGCCCGTGCCCGACCCGCGCTAGAGGCCGCGTCGCGGGCCTTGCATCACTTGGGCACAGAGGTCGGATTGGGCGCGACGTATAAGGTTGTTCACCAATTGGCGGCAGGGGTTCACCTCGTCGCTGCGGCAGAGCTGATGGCCTTGGGCGTTAAGGCGGGCTGCGATCCGCAAAAGCTCTATGAAATTGTGACATCCTCGGCTGGGAACAGTTGGATGTTCGGGGATCGTGCGCCTCGGATGATGCAGGCCGATCCTGCGACCACGTCGAGCGTCGACATCTTTATTAAGGACGTGGGCCTTGTTCTGCAAACGGGTAAGGACGCGGGTGTTCCGCTGCCCCTCGCGGCGGCGGCCCATCAAATGCTGATCGCCGCTGCCAGCCTTGGTCACGGGCCAGAGGACGACAGTTGTGTGGTTCGCGCTTATGAGGCGCTCACGGGTAAAGTGGTGCACGAAAGCTAAGCGGCTACTTCAGGAAATGAACGTCCAATTCGATGCTCTTTTCCTTTAGGCCATGGCGTTTGTAGAGCTCGGTGACTTCGGTGTCATAGGTGCGGGCCTGGCCATCCAGCCAGTCGAGAAACACCTGAACCGCTTTGCGTTTGAGGTAACGCGGCG
>JAYPVO010000235.1:0-1864 GCA_038134645.1 Paracoccaceae bacterium | reverse complement strand
TTGGCGCTGGTGTGGCTGGTCTGGCTGCAATCGGCACCTCGACCTCTCTGGGTGCAATCACCTACGCATTCGACGTTCGTCCCGAAGTGGCCGAGCAGGTTGAATCGATGGGCGCTGAGTTTGTGTACCTCGATTTTGAAGAAGAACAGCAAGACGGCGCCGCAACAGGCGGCTACGCATCGGTTTCTTCGCCTGAATTCCGCGAAGCTCAGCTGAAAAAATTCCGCGAGCTGGCACCGGAAGTCGACATCGTGATCACCACCGCGCTGATCCCGAACCGCGAAGCGCCAGAGCTTTGGACTGAGGACATGGTTCAGGCCATGAAACCGGGTTCGGTCATTGTTGACCTTGCTGCTGAAAAAGGCGGCAACTGCAAACTGACCGTCAAAGACGAAAAGATCGTGACCCCGAATGGCGTGACCATCATCGGCTACACCGACTTCCCGTCGCGCATGGCGGCTCAGGCATCGACCCTTTATGCGACGAACATTCGTCACATGATGACCGACCTGACCCCGAACAAAGACGGTGTCGTGGTTCACAACATGGAAGACGACGTGATCCGTTCGTCGACCGTCACCCACGAAGGCGAGATCACATTCCCGCCGCCGCCGCTCAAGATTCAGGCGATTGCTGCGAAATCGCAGGAAAAACCCAAAGAGCTGACACCCGAAGAAAAACGCGCTGCAGAAGTCGCCGCGTTCAAAGCACAGACCAAACAGCAGGTTACTCTGCTGGCTATCGGTGGTGCGATCCTTCTGGCGATCGGTCTGGTTGCTCCAGCATCGTTCATGCAGCACTTCATCGTGTTCGTTCTCTCGGTCTTCATCGGTTTCCAAGTGATTTGGAACGTGAGCCACTCGCTCCACACACCGCTGATGGCTGTGACCAACGCAATTTCGTCGATCATCATTCTGGGCGCTCTGATGCAAATCGGGTCCGGATCGTGGTTGGTGATTATCCTCGCCGCGCTCTCGGTCTTTATGGCCGGTATCAACATCTTCGGCGGCTTCCTCGTGACACGGCGCATGCTCGCCATGTTCCAGAAATCGTAAGGAGTAGGGGATCATGGAATTCGGATTTACAACAGCGGCCTATGTGGTCGCGGCTGTCCTCTTCATCCTGTCGCTTGGCGGTCTGTCGGGTCAGGAAAGCGCAAAACGCGCAGTATGGTATGGCATCGTCGGCATGGCGCTGGCGGTTGCAGCAACCCTCGTCGGCCCTGGCGCTGGTCTTTGGTTGCTGTCTGTCCTGCTCATCATCGGCGGTGGTCTGATCGGCTACTACGTCGCGATGAAAGTTCAGATGACAGAGATGCCGCAGCTGGTTGCTGCGATGCACTCTCTCGTTGGTCTGGCGGCTGTGTTCGTTGGCTTTATCGCACACTTCGAACTGTCGAACGTCATGGAGATCATGGGTGGCATGTCGCCGACCCTGTCCGCAGCAGGCAAGCAGACAATGCTGCACGAAATGCACCTCGGTGCATTCGCGGAACTGCTGGCGCACAAGACCTCCGTTGAACAAAGCATCCTGCGCGTTGAACTGTTCCTTGGTATCTTCATCGGTGCTGTGACGTTTACGGGTTCGGTCATTGCCTATGGCAAACTGGCTGGCAAAGTATCTTCGGCTGCGACCAAGCTCCCGGGCGGTCATATGCTGAACGCTGGTGCGGCGATCCTCTCGGCGCTCTGCCTTGTTTGGTACTTCAACACAGGTGGCATGCTGCCGCTGGCGATCATGACCCTCGCGGCGCTGTTCATCGGCTATCACCTGATCATGGGTATCGGTGGCGCTGACATGCCTGTTGTTGTGTCGATGCTGAACTCCTATTCGGGTTGGGCTGCGGCTGCGATCGGCTTCTCGC
>JAYPVO010000234.1:0-1871 GCA_038134645.1 Paracoccaceae bacterium | reverse complement strand
TTTGCCTTTGTGCCTCAAATATCCTGGGGGAGCGCGGAACGCGCGGGGGCAAAGCCCCAAAATGAAAAACGGACCCCGAAGGGTCCGCTTTTTTATCCGTATTATGCGGAGCGCGACTGGCGCTTCCGCTCATGCGGATCGAGGTAACGTTTGCGAAGGCGAACAGCGTTCGGGGTCACTTCCACCAGTTCGTCGTCGTCGATGTAAGCAATCGCTTGCTCCAACGACATCACGGTCGGCGGGGTCAGCTTGACCGCTTCGTCGGTGCCCGATGCACGAACGTTGGTCAGCTTTTTACCTTTGAGCGGGTTCACTTCCAGATCGTTGTCACGGCTGTGTTCGCCGATGATCATGCCAGTGTAGACAGGATCCTGCGGGTTGATGAACATCTTGCCGCGATCTTCGAGGTTCCAAAGCGCGTAGGCCACTGCGGTGCCGTTCTCCATAGAGATCAGAACGCCCTGACGACGGCCAGCGATTGGGCCTTTGTGTGCAACCCAACCGTGGAAGAGGCGGTTCATGACGCCCGAACCACGGGTGTCGGTCAAGAATTCGCCGTGGTAGCCGATCAGACCGCGCGAAGGCACGTGAGCTACGATGCGGGTCTTGCCGTTGCCACCTGGGTTCATCTCGACCAGATCGCCTTTGCGCGGGCCAGTGAGTTTCTCAACGACTACGCCAGTGTATTCGTCATCAACGTCGATGGTGACTTCTTCAACGGGTTCCATGCGAACGCCGTCTTCTTCTTTAAAGATAACCTGCGGACGCGAGATCGACAGTTCAAAGCCTTCGCGACGCATGTTCTCGATCAGAACGCCCATCTGAAGTTCGCCACGGCCCGAAACGATGAATGCTTCACCACCGGGTGTGTCTTCGATTTTGATCGCGACGTTGGTTTCAGCTTCTTTGGACAGGCGGTCACGGATGACGCGCGACTGAACTTTCTTACCGTCACGACCTGCAAGAGGGGAGTCGTTGATGCCGAACATGACAGAGATGGTCGGCGGATCGATCGGCTGCGCAGGGATCGCTTCGTTCACCGAGGTGTCAGCCAGCGTATCCGCAACGGTCGCTTTGGTCATACCAGCGATGGTCACGATGTCGCCTGCAACGGCTTCGTCGATCGGCTGCTGAGACAGGCCACGGAATGCGAGGATTTTGGTGCAGCGGAAGTTTTCGATCTTCTTGCCGTCGCGCGAAAGGGCGTGAATAGCGTCACCTGTTTTCAGGGTACCAGCTTCAACACGGCCTGTCAGAATACGACCGATGAACGGGTCAGCGGACAGGGTGGTCGCCAGCATGCGGAACGGTTCGTCTTTTGCTGCCAGCTGCTTTGGCGGCTCAACGTGTTTTACAACCAGTTCGAACAGCGCGGTCAGGTCTTTGCGCGGACCGTCGAGTTCGGTGTCACACCAGCCCGAACGGCCAGATGCGTAGAGGTGCGGGAAGTCCAGCTGCTCTTCGTTCGCGCCGAGGTTCGCAAAGAGGTCGAAACATTCGTCGAGCGCGCGATCCGGCTCTGCGTCTGCTTTATCGACTTTGTTCAGAACAACGATCGGCTTCAGGCCGAGAGCCAGCGCCTTGGAGGTCACGAATTTGGTCTGCGGCATCGGGCCTTCAGCGGCGTCAACCAGCAGAACAACGCCGTCTACCATGGAGAGGATGCGTTCAACTTCGCCGCCAAAGTCAGCGTGGCCAGGGGTGTCAACGATGTTGATCCGTGTGCCGTTCCATTCGACGCTGGTTGCTTTGGCAAGGATGGTGATCCCGCGCTCACGTTCAATGTCGTTCGAGTCCATTGCCCGTTCAGCAACAGCTTGATTTTCACGGAACGCGCCGGATTGCTTAAGAAGTTCGTCCACAAGCGTCGT
>JAYPVO010000233.1:0-1896 GCA_038134645.1 Paracoccaceae bacterium | reverse complement strand
CCGCCAGATTTAACGGCGGGGGCGTCTCAATACGCTGTCTCGTCCTCTCCTCTGCCGATCCAGCGTCCGCGTAACTTTGACCGGATCGTCACTGCGGCTGCCGCCTCGAGCCAATCCGAACCCGAGGCAAGCGCACCAACCGATGCATCGGCAACCATGCGGCCAACGGGCTCTGTCCCGGGTGGTGTGGCCCGTGCAGCAACCGAAAACAACGTTCTGACGATGCGCGACATCGCCCTGATCGGCATCGCGGGCAGCAGCTCTAGCCGGATCGCACTGGTGCGTATGGGCAATGGTCGAATTGTATCGGTGCGGGTTGGTGATACCCTCGACGGAGGTCGGGTCACCGCAATCGGCGAATCCGTTTTGAACTACGAAAAACGGGGCCGCGTGGTGTCTTTGGAAATGCCTAGGGGTTGAGCCCTAGCAATTCGGTCAACCAGCCCCAAGTGTATATGGCGACATTACCGCCGCCCTCGAATTTCAAATTATAAGACGGACACCGATGGAAAGTTTTCTCTTTCAGGCAACCATTTACCTAGGCGCAGCAGTGATTGCGGTGCCTCTTGCGGCACGGCTCGGCCTTGGGTCTGTGCTGGGGTATCTGCTGGCAGGGATTGTCATCGGACCCGTATTCGGATTGGTCGGCTCTGAATCCAAAGACATCCAGCACTTTGCTGAATTTGGCGTCGTCGTGATGCTGTTCCTGATCGGGCTTGAACTAGAGCCACGCGTCCTCTGGCGGATGCGAGCCAAGCTGTTGGGCCTCGGTGGATTGCAAGTTCTCTTGACGATTGCCGCGCTGGGTGGGCTTGCCTACATGATGAACGAAACGGTGCGGGATTCCATCGCGATCGGCATGATCCTCGCGTTGTCATCGACCGCGATCGTTCTTCAAACTCTATCGGAAAAAGGGATCGTGCAGACAGCCGGCGGGCGCAACGTGTTCGCCGTTCTGTTGACGCAGGATATCGCGGTGATCCCGATGCTGGCGCTGATGCCGCTGCTGGCTGTCGCAGCACCTATGATGATTTCACCAGATGGATCGATCCAACGGGCTGCATCTGATACGCACCACGGGACGCTCTCTCTTGTTGAGGGGTTGCCCGCATGGGGTGTGACACTTGTCACTGTCGGTGCCATCGCGGTGATCATCCTCGCGGGTGTGTTCCTCACACGGCCCGTGTTCCGCTACATCCATCAGGCTCGCATCCGCGAAATGTATACGGCGCTCGCCCTTCTCATGGTCGTAGCGATCGCGGTGTTGATGCAGATGGTCGGCCTATCGCCCGCGCTGGGGACGTTCCTTGCGGGCGTGGTGCTGGCTAACTCTGAATTCAAGCACGAACTAGAGACCGACCTTGAGCCGTTCAAAGGGCTGCTGCTCGGTCTGTTTTTCATTACCGTTGGCGCGGGCTTTGACTTCCAAGCGTTCTTTGGCGACCCCGTGCGGATCGTGCTGCTGACGTTCCTTCTCATCGCGGTCAAAGGCGGCATCCTCTATGGCCTTGCACGGATTTGGCGGCTGAAGCCCCATGACCGTTGGCTGTTTACCCTCAGCCTCGGCCAAGCTGGCGAATTTGGCTTTGTCCTGATCAGCTTTGCCCTGGGGATCGGCGCACTGTCCCCCGCCCTCGCACAAAAGCTGCTTTTGATGATCGCACTATCGATGCTGATCACGCCGCTGTTGTTCATCCTTTACGAATATCGCACCCGCAAAATGGCGAGCGAGGATGAAACCCATGATGCAGACGACATCGATGAAACAGGCACGGTGATCATCGCGGGGATCGGGCGGTTTGGTCAGATCGTGAACCGACTGGTGCGGTCGGCTGGGTTTTCGACCGTGGTTTTGGACGCAGATCTAGAGACTGTTCAAACCATGCGTAAATTCGG
>JAYPVO010000232.1:0-1955 GCA_038134645.1 Paracoccaceae bacterium | reverse complement strand
GAACCAATCGCAACCACGGTCGCAGGCGAAGAGCCCGACAGAGCCGCGAACATCATACAGGCGAACACGCCCGCAATCGCCAGACCGCCCTGCATGTGACCCACGCAGGCAATCGAGAAACGGATGATGCGCTTTGCCACGCCACCCGTCGACATGAACGACGACGCAAGGATGAAGAACGGGATCGCCAAGAGCGTATAGTGCCCCGCCATCGCCTGATACATCGACTGCGCCACAGAGGCGAGCGAGGTCTCAGAGAAGAACAGCAGGAACAGGATCGACGAGAAGCCCAGCGACACCGCAATCGGCGCGCCCAAGAGCAGCAGCCCGACGATCATCAAAAAGAGGAGTGCGACGGTCATCGGATCAGTTCTCCTTGTTGAGGGCCGCGACTTCTTCGACGGCATCCTCGGCTTCGTGGCTGACGATCAGCGAACCGTCACCGGCCTTGATCAGACGCAGGGTGGCTTCGATCACGCGAACAACCATCAGGAATGCGCCGAACGGCAGAATGAAATACGGAACAAGGCGGGGCATCTTTTCGTAGGGTTCGCCTACGTTAAAGGTGTTTTCCAGCCAGCCTTGCAGGAACGGGATCGGGATCTGCTCGGTTTCATACCAACCCTGATCGCGGGTGTTTTCGAACCCTGTGGGGAACCAACGACCGCTGGTCGCGTCAAAGCCCGCAAACGGCGCCCAGTAATCCCAAGCCCCTTTGAGCAGGAGCAGCATGTAGAACAAGGTGATCAGAGCAGCGGTCAGCGACATCAAGAACCGAAGACGCGGGTTCACGATCGCCAAAATAGCATCCACGCCCAAATGCATCGTCACCTTGAAACCATAGCTGATGCCAAACAGCACGAGCCACGCAAACAGGATCAAAACCAGCTCAAGCCCCCAGATCAACTGAGAGTTAAATGCATATCGCAGAACCACGTTCGTAAAGGTCACCAATGTCATCAGCCCCAAAAGGAGCGCGATAAAGGTTTCTTCGAATTCGTGGATTGCCCGCGATACGGGCCCCTTGGGCACATACTTTGTCGCCATGACAGTCCCCTACACCATTGGATGTAAAAAAGGCGGGCACCAATGCAGCGCCCGCCGATAGTTTTGGGCCAGCCGAAGCCAGCCCAGATAGATTAGCCGCCGAACTGAGCGTTGAATGCCTGTGCAGCGTCGATGTTTTCTTGACCTACGTCCTCAAGGAACTTCGCCCAAACTGGCTGCATCGCATCAACCCAAGCCTGACGCTGTTCAGCGGTCAGAACGCGGATTTCGCCGCCAGCATCGATGATGGCCTGACGTGCTTCTGCGTCAACTTCGCCAACAGCAGCGTTACGCTCGGTGGTGACTTCGTTGAAGATGGTCATGAACTGGTCACGGGTTGCCGGATCAAGGCTGTCGAGCCAGTCAACCGAAGCCACAACGAGGTAGTCCAGAACACCGTGGTTGGTTTCGGTGGTGCCGTCCTGAACCTCAAAGAACTTCTGACCGTAAACGTTCGACCAGGTGTTCTCTTGACCGTCAACAACGCCAGTTTGCAGTGCGCCGTAAACTTCGGAGAATGCCATCGGCTGCGGAGACGCGTTCAGTGCTTCCATCTGAGCAACCAGAACGTCCGAGGTCTGAACGCGGAATTTCAGGCCAGCTGCGTCGGTCGGTGCGATCAGCGGAACGTTGGCCGAGAACTGCTTCAGACCGTTGTGCCAGAAGCCCAGACCCTGCAGGCCACGGCGCTGCATGGAGTTCATCATGGCCTGACCAGTTTCAGACGATTGGAACGCGTCAACAGCTTCCATGTTTGCGAACATGAACGGAAGGTCGAAAATGCGGAATTGCTTGGTGAAGGTTTCGAACTTCGACAGCGACGGTGCTGCGAGCTGAACGTCACCCTGAAGCATTGCTTCGAGAACTTGGTCATCGTTGTAGAGGGTCGAGTTCGGGTAAACTTCGAC
>JAYPVO010000231.1:0-1993 GCA_038134645.1 Paracoccaceae bacterium | reverse complement strand
CGGTGTAGGTGTCTGTAAAGACGAGCTTTTCACCTTCGATCAGTTCCAGATAGACGCCATTGTTGTCCATCATGTTGCCTTCGACATCAAAGGTCATGTTGCAGTGACCGCCGACCCGAAGATCAATATCGCATTTGGCAACACGGTGGGGTGCGGGCACGAACCACTGCACCAAATGTTCGGGCGTCGTCCAACAGGCCCAAACGGCCGATCGGGGCGCGGGCAGAACGCGGCTAAAAGACAGATCGGTGTCGGTAAGTTGCGTCATGGCCCTGAGTCCTTTGAAAGGGTGATCGTTCGACTATCTGCCTGCCCAAATTTCCAATCAACTAGAAAATGAGCGCTCTGCACACTGTTTCACCCCTGCAAATTTGCAGACGACAGTCTCCTCATCTGAGCCTTTTCATGTCCAATTTCAGCAGCTAACCTAAATGCAACGCAGTAAGGGCAGGCAGTCATGACGCGTCCCGTCATTGGAATTATTGGCAACTCCGCACTTTTGAACGACAGCTATCCGACACACGCTGGTGGCACGATGAACTCTTGTGCGGTGTCGAATGTAGCGGGCTGCATTCCTATGATCATCCCCGCTGATCCCGACTATGTGACCGTGAATGAACTCTTAGAGGTTTGTGACGGGTTTCTCCTGACGGGTGGGCGGCCCAATGTGCACCCCAGCGAATATGGTGAAGAAGAAACCGCAGCCCATGGTGATTTTGATCGCCGTCGCGATGCGATCACATTGCCGCTGGTGCGGGCTTGTGTGGAACGGGGTCAACCCGTTTTAGGGATTTGTCGCGGGTTCCAAGAGGTGAACGTCGCGATGGGCGGCACGCTTTATCCAGAGATCCGCGATCTTCCGGGGCGTAACAATCACCGCATGCCGCCTGATGGTTCGCTCGAAGAGAAATTCGCGCTGCGCCATGTGGTCACGCTGAAAGAGGGCGGTGTGTTCCATCAGTTGTTTGGCACGACCGAAGTCATGACGAACACTCTGCACGGGCAGGGGATCAAGGACGCGGGTTCCCGTGTGGTGATCGAAGGCTACGCGCCCGATGGCACGCCCGAAGCGATCTATATTAAGGACGCGCCCGGATTTACCTTGTCCGTTCAGTGGCACCCCGAATGGAATGCCGCCAATGACCCCGTGTCGCGCCCTCTGTTCACCGCTTTTGGCGATGCCGCTAGGGCTTGGGTCGCGGGCGGCCAGACTGCCCTACGGGTTAGCGCTTAATCACAGACGGATCAGCTGAGCCTCGTGCTTTTTCAAGCAACGGCGCGCAGTGTTGCCATAGCTGTTTGGCATCGCGCGAAGTTCAGGGAAGATCGCAAAGAGTTCTTCGCGGGCTTCGTCCTTGATCGCGGATAGACCAACATCACCGGGGTGGAAGCTCTCGGTCGCTGCACCTTCGGCAAAGACGATCTCGTGCTGGTCGAACATCATGTGGATGTAGGTGACCATGCCGCCTTCTTCGCGGGTGACAGCCTTATTGTCGATGAGGTGACGCGCGGAAACGAGAACCTCGGTTTCGCCAAAGAGCAATTCAGCGCTGTAGCCTTGGAACAGCATGCGGTGCTGCGGGGACACCAGTAGATCGGATTCGAGACCCGTCAGAACGCTCGGGCGAATACGAATAGGTGCAAAGCGATCAATTGCAGGAACCGTGCGCGACTGGATCCAGCGGATCGGCTGAAGGCCGTGGTCGCGGGTCACAACGAGGTCGCCTGGACGCAGAGTTTCAATCGGGCGGGCACCACGTGGGGTCGCAATGCGTGTGCCCGGTGTGAAGCAAATGATGTTCTCAATGTCGGTGAAGTTCAGCAGCGTGCCGTCATCAAGTGTAACCGAGCCAGAGAAGCTGCCCGTTCCATCATCGGTCGCGACGAGCGTCGAACGGTCGGCCAACATGCCCAGTTGCAGAGTGTCGCCCGCGCCTTCGCCCGTGTTGCCACCGTCGATGGTGATCGTGCCGTTGCCCGTTTCAGCGTAGTC
>JAYPVO010000230.1:0-2031 GCA_038134645.1 Paracoccaceae bacterium | reverse complement strand
TATACAGGCGACGGGTTCAAGACCGTGCTGCCCTCTGTCGCGAAGGCAAAGATCAGCTTCCGCCTTGTCGGGACCCAAGACCCGCTGAAAATCCGCGATAACTTCCGCCAATGGGTGCGCGATCAGCTTCCGCCCGATTGCTCGGTCGAGTTCCATGACCATGGCGCGGGTCCAGCGAGCGTGATGGCGACAACCAACCCCGCCTTTGCCGCTGCGCGTGCGGCCCTGACCGATGAATGGCCCAACCCTGCGGCATTTACAGGATCAGGCGGATCGATTCCTGTCGCGGGTTATTTCAAGACCATCCTCGACATGGATTCGATGCTGATCGGTTTCGCGATGGAGGATGATTCCATCCACTCGCCCAACGAAAAATACGATCTGCGGAGCTTCCACAAAGGGATCCGCAGCTGGGCGCGTATCTTGGACGCTCTGGGTAACTAAGGGGGTTCGCCCCTTATAGCCCGAGGCGTGCGATCTCGATCTTTGGGCAGCGGTCTTGGATCACGGTGACGCCGCGCGTCTCTGCCATGGCTGCTGCTCCGTCGTGGACAACGCCCAACTGGGTCCAAACGACCTTGAGCGTGGGCCAGCGCAAGAGCGCCTCTTCGACGATGGCAGGGACCGCGTCGGATTGGCGGAAAATGTCGATCATATCGACCTCATCAGGGATCGAAGTCAGGTCAGCATAGACCAACTGCCCCATCAGTTCCTGCCCTGCGAGGCCCGGGTTCACGGGGATCACGCGGTATCCGTTGGCCATGAGATAGGCCATCACGCCATAGGACGGGCGCGCAGGATTGGCGGAGGCCCCGACCAAAGCAATCACTTTGGTTTGGCGCAGAACGGTTTCGATGATGTCGTCTTGGATCGTCATAGTTCGGATGTACCCAGCATTTTCGCAGAAAAAAGGCGTTCGGGGGGATGGAGACCCGAACGCCTAGTATGGAACGAGGGACAGTGAGATATTGCAAGCCTGTTCCGAGGCTTGCCTCATGCATGAATAGATAGGCACTGAGCTGCCTAAGGAAAGTCTGATCAGGAAAACGTGAACAGAGGCTTAACGGGACGCATAAAGCGACACCGCCGCAGCGTTCGACACGTTGAGCGATCCGAACCCACCCGCAAAGTCGATCCGCACCAGCGCATCGCAGGTTTCACGGGTTTTTTCCCGCAAACCTGGGCCTTCGGCGCCAAGAACGAGTGCGACAGGGCGATCCTTGCGACCTTCAAGCGCGGCTTCGATCGTCTGATCCGCCTCACCCGCGAGGCCAAGGATGATGAAGCCCAATTGTTTCAACTCTTCCATCGCATCCGCCAAATTGCGCACGCGGATATAGGGCTGACGCTCTAGCGCGCCGCTCGCGGTTTTCGCCAGCGCACCTGTTTCAGGGGCAGAGTGACGCTGCACACCGACCACAGCGCGGGCGCCGAACACCTCGGCAGAGCGGAGAATCGCACCGACGTTATGTGGGTCGGTCACACGGTCGAGCAGGATAATCCGCGCAGGATCAATGCCCGGCCCCATGACAACGTCCGTCAGAGTGCCCCATTCGAGAGCCTTCACCTCGAGAGCGGCACCTTGGTGGACCGAGTCGGGATCGATGGGGGCTGCAAATTTGCGCGGGTCCGAAATTTCAGGAACCATGCCGCTGGCAGCGATGGCATCTGCCAGTTTTGCCTCAGCATTCTTGGTCACAACCAGCCGCAAACGCTTGCGACGGGGGTTCATCAGCGCATCGCGCACCGCATGGAGACCAAACAGCCAAACAGTTTCTTGTGCGGCTGCACGTTTGGCCTGTTCTTTTTCGATGACCCACTTCGGTTTTTGCATGGCGAACCCCTTATATCCTAGCCCTCTCAATGGGCCAAACTCGCAGTTTACACAAGTGTGTCGAAAAACGATCATTTTTCCTGTTGACGCCCTCGGCCAAGACCCATATTCAGCCCCCCACGAACGAGGCATTGCCTAGGTTCGGGCGACGGGCTGCAAGGTGCGGCAGCGGACTGTAACTCCGCCGGGGAGACCCA
>JAYPVO010000229.1:0-2061 GCA_038134645.1 Paracoccaceae bacterium | reverse complement strand
AATAAGACATGAACTCGTCTCCCAAAATTGACGTTCGTGATCTCCGCTCGGTTCGAAAGGCCGCAGCGGACACGGATGTCTATTTGGGGGATGAATATGTTTCGCCCGAAACAACGCTCGACCGCGAGATCGTGGATCGACGGCGGCGGCGTGGCGTGATTACGCTGAACCGATCTCCACTCGCGCGAAAGATCATCACGTTTAACCTGCTAGCCATCATGGTGCTGGTCAGTGGCGTGCTTTGGATGAACCCGTCCCGTGACAACCTCGCATTTCAACGGGCAAGTGGGCTCGTCAATGAGGCAGAACTGATCGCTGATGTGTTCGAAGCTCAGCTTCCCGATGCGGCCCCTGTAAACCTGCTGACAGGTGATGGTATTGATGCCACATCGACACTACAGGGCTTGGACCTGCGCGGCGGCGTTAAGGTCTATATTTTCGATCCGTCTGAAACCCTGATCGTGACGGCGACCGCGCCGCAAGGACCAGATGTAACGGGACTGAACTCCCAAGGTGGCGGCACTATCATCACCGACTTCCTCAATGGCGCATGGGAAGGGCTGGCAAGCCTCATTTCCCCCAAGTCCACTGAACAAGTCGCCATTGACCCTGAAGTTGCCGCCCAATCCTCTGTCGCTGATACGCTGGTCAATGGCACCCGCGTGCATTCCGAATACGATAGCGCTGGTCGGACGGTATTCCGCGTCAGCACACCAATCCTTCAGGGCGAAACCCCAGTAGGTGTGGTCGTGCTGCAAGGCGCCGCTGGCGAACTCGACATTTTGGTCCGCCGCGAACGTGAGCAGGTTCTACAGATGTTTGTAATCGGCATCTTGGTGTCCATCGGTCTTTCGCTGATCCTCGCATCCACAATTGCAAACCCGCTGTCAGACCTTGCCGCCGCGGCAGAGGCAGGACGTGACCGCAACGCCCGCAAAATGTCTCCTGGCAGGGTCCGCATCCCTGACCTGACCGCCCGTCCCGATGAAATTGGCCGTCTGTCAGGCGCACTTCGCGGCATGGTGGCGGCCCTCTACGATCGGATTGAGGCCAACGAACAATTCGCCGCCGACGTTGCCCATGAGATCAAAAACCCGCTCGCCTCGCTCCGTTCTGCGGTCGGAACAATGCGTGTTGCGAAACGTGATGATCAGCGGGAAAAACTCCTCGAAGTCATTGAGCATGACGTAATCCGCCTTGACCGTCTGGTGAGCGACATCTCCAACGCATCACGTCTGGATTCCGAACTCGTCAAAGAGGATGAAGAAGACTTCGATCTTCTCAAAATGCTCGGCAATCTCAATGAATTCTTGGGTGAGCAGGCGCGTGACAAAGGGATCGAATACCTCACCGACCTACCTAAAGAGTCTATCAAAATTACAGGCCTCGAAGGTCGCTTGGCTCAGGTCTTTGTGAACCTGATCACCAACGCAATTTCGTTCTGTGAAGACGGTGATGCGATCCGTGTTTGGGCACGCAAGCGCGAAAACCGCGTTCTGGTGGTGGTCGAAGATACTGGCCCAGGCATCCCTGACGGCGCGTTAACTAAGATCTTTAAACGCTTCTATTCTGAACGACCCGAAGGCCAATTCGGTAACAACTCTGGTCTTGGCCTCGCGATTTCGAAACAGATCGTCGAAGCACATGGCGGTGTCATCTGGGCCGAGAACATCCGCCCGACTGATGCAGACATCACATCCGACCCGCTCGGTGCGCGGTTCGTCGTTGGTCTGCCGGTCTAGCGGGTGTCTGGCCAGCTTTGCCTCCACTCATCTTGCGTCGCCTTTGACGGTCGCGCAGTTCTCATCCTAGGCAAATCAGGCGCCGGAAAGTCCAGCCTTGCGCTGCAACTCCTCGCGCTTGGTTGCGATTTAGTGGCAGACGATCAGACGCTCATCGATCCAGACCTGACAGCGCGTTGCCCCAAAACCATCGCTGGAAAAATCGAAGCGAGAGGGGTCGGAATTTTAGCGGCATCCAATATCGAGGCGAAAGTCGCACTCGTGGTGGATTTGGATACGGAAGAGACAGAGCGCCTGCCCGCATGGCATAGCCTACGCC
>JAYPVO010000228.1:0-2062 GCA_038134645.1 Paracoccaceae bacterium | reverse complement strand
TCACATAGTCCCAGCCCAGAGGACGCCCGTCAGTCAAACCTTCCATCGCGGTTTCCGCGCTTTCAAAGGTGACAAATAGTGTCGATCCCGCCTCAACAAAGGTGCTGAAATGTTTGTCACCGATCGCCTGAAACTGGCCGATTTCGTTGCTGATCCCTTCGACCTTGGCACGCCAAGCAGCGAAGTCCAATCCGGTCAGAGGATCACGCAGTTTCTGGTTATTGCGGTGCACGACAGACCCACCTTTTATTCGAACGTCTAACTTACTACGCCCCGCAGCTTGGCGAGGTCATTGGGCGGACACTAGGCTCCGTTTAAGGCCATAACCAGAAGAAATCTGGGCATTTTGTGCCACAATTCAGCTATTTTTGGTCATTTTGCTCGCCAAAATCGGAGGGAGTTTGGGTAAATGCTGGAAGGGGGATACAGCTTTGACTAGAGTTGCCGTAATAGAAAACGAAAAGGCATCGAACGCAGGTGCCTGTGATTTAACGGCGCGCGGGGCAGACGGAACAAATGGCAGGCAAGGTTCATTACCGTAACCTACACGGCATGATTGCAAACGGCATCGCCTTGATCGATGCGGTGCGCGTGCCGTCGGAAAATTCGGAAAACCTCGTCACGTTGTATTTCCGCGCGGATGCGCCGATGGACCGAATTGGGCTGCCACGCGGCACCGAAGTGCTGTCTCAGGTCACCATAGGCGGCTGCCCGATTATCAAACTTCGCCTGCCAGAGGGGGAACCTCTGCGCATCGGATTTGGTGGTGCCGTGGCTGATATCACGCCTGCTGATCCTGAGTTGTCGATCTTTGCGGGAACGAATGCGCTGGCCGCGACCCGCAACGGGGAAACGGCGGCGACGGTGCTGCGTTGGCTAGAGTTCAACGTCGAACATCAGGGCGTTGAGACGGCGGTGATCCTTGATCGGGATCGGCTGGGCGATAGCCTAGAGTTTGATGAGGCGTTTCAGGCGGGGCTAGCCGCGATGGAGGCCGATGTTGAGGTCGTGATCCTGCGTTCGCCCACGCCTTTGGGGAAACTCGACCTCCCCGATGAGAGCCACCCGTTCTGCGCCCCTGGTGCCCCCGGCAAAGACCGGATGGAGATCCCAGCCGCCGACCCGTGGAAGTCGCCCTTGGGCGCGATGCATGCCTATGAAATCATTCGCGAACGGTTCCTCGGCTCTGCGCGGGCGGTGGCGAATATCGATGTGTTTGACCTGATCACCGACACGGGCGAGGGCACGATTTTCGACCGTGCGGTCGCGTCTGACACGGGGGCGATCCCGATGCTTGGCACGCAGGCCTATCCATGGCGCGTGCGCAATGACGAACCGATCCGCTTTGCCGATCATATCTGCGTCCAGTTCGACGCCGAAGCGCCGCGCCGCCGTTGGTGCATTGCCCCTGCGAAGGCCGCAGCGAATGCCGTTTGGCGGATGAACCGCATTGGCAACGTCGCGATGCAAGACAATGACGCCGCAACGTTTTACCGTTTCATGAACCTGCGTCACCGTGCCGATGCGGTGTCCCTGATCATCCCCAAAAGCTCTCTCGTTGAGGATGACCGCCTGCTAGTTCTGGCCGAGACAGAGTTCGACCACAAACCCGTCCGCGTTCCCGAAAAGTCGCACAAGGCCCAAGAGCCGCAAAAGGGTCGTCGTGCCATCGTCACCACCATGAAAAACGAAGGTCCGTTTATTCTAGAATGGCTCGCCTATCACCGCGTGATCGGGTTCGACAGCTTTCTGGTTTATACGAACGACTGTTCGGACGGGACCGAGACGTTTTTCGATCTCTTGCAGGAAAAGGGCTATGTGCAGCACCGTGACAACCCGTTTCGGGAAAGCGGGCTAAAGCCGCAGCACGCGGCACTTGCCGCTGCGGGCAGTGAGCCGATTATCACAGAGGCCACATGGGCCGTTTGTATCGACGTGGACGAATTCGTTGACATCAAGGTGGGTGACGGCACGCTCGATGCGCTTTTTGCAGCGGTGCCTGATGCAAACCTGATTTCGATGACGTGGCGGCTGTTCGGCAATGCCGATGTTGCCGATTTCT
>JAYPVO010000227.1:0-2075 GCA_038134645.1 Paracoccaceae bacterium | reverse complement strand
TGCGTGCGGTTGGTGAGCCGATCTTTGGCATGGATGCGAGCCGCATTTCGATGGCGCGTCTGCTGTCCTACCTCTTTGAAGTGACCGAACGGTTTGGCATGCAGACCCGCACCGAACTGATCCTTTTGCAGCGTACGATGGTCGTTGTCGAAGGCGTTGCGCGGTCGCTCAATCCGAACGTCGATATTTGGGCCGATGCCCGCCCTGTCGTTGAGTCCTACATCGCAAACGCGATCGGTCCCAAAGCGGTCATGCGTGACCTCATACGGACGGCGCGGGTTCTGTCCCGCTTTGGTCCGCGCCTTCCAGAAATGGCCGAGGCCGCGCTGGTGCGTCAGGGTAAGAACTTTGGCGAAGAGGAAGAAGTGCGCAGCACCTCTGCCCTCTGGGCGATTGCGGGCGCGGCTGTCGTTGGGGCGGCTTGGGTCGCGACACTGTTTATCTAGCACGCAGGGCGGTGACGGTTTCGACCGGCACCTCCGCCCCGTTTTCGAGGACGAGAACGGTCGCGCCAGATTCGGTGCGGACTTCGGCTACGGTGCCGTAGACGCTCGCCTGAGTGGTCGCGATGAGTGTCTCGGATTGATAGCTTTCAACATAGAAACCATAGTCGCCAGAAGCCATCGGCGACCCGTAGTCATCCACCCCCGCCCACGTCACGGTGCCCGAGGCCGGATCAATGGCGATGCGCTGTACTTCGGCCCCATAGCTGTTCACCACGACCAGATCGGCAGAATCCGCGTCTGCGTCGACCGATGTCGTGACCGAAATGGGCGATCCGTCGAAGTGCGCGGTGGTCGGCGCCCTCACGTCTTGACCGATCCACGCGCCCATATCTGACATCGCAGAGGACGACATCACGGCCATCAATTGCGCCAAGAGGTCGTTGGTTTTGACCTGCTGCTCTACCGATGAAAAGGTCGCCAATTGCACGGCGTAGTCCGACGGATCGGTTGGATTCAGCGGGTCCTGATTTTGCATCTGGACCGTCAGCATGTTCAAGAACGTCTCAAAGTCCGAACTGATCGCCGAAGACGTGCTCGGCGTCGCCGTAGTAGTGGTTGAAGTCGTTGCAGTCACATCCATTTTATCATCCTTTTCAGAGCCTTATGTCGACGCCTGTCGTTTTGATTTGCTGCGTGGGGCTTAGTTCTTCGGGGGGAACTTCGACAGCAATATGGGTCGGTTTAGGGGCCTCTTTGGGTGAGTTTCGACCACCATCGTCCGCGAACCCCAGATCGACGGATTGGAAGCCAAGCGACCGAAACTCCTGCTGCAACACGTCCAAATGCCGCCGCATCAGGTCAGAGGTTTCGGGCCGTTCCGCTGCGATCACGATCTGCACAGTTTGATCCGTCACGGTCATGTGCAACCGAACGCGGCCTAGCTCTTCGGGGTCGAGGGCAATTTCGGTGGCGCCAGTGTCATCGTTGACCACCGAAACCACGATCTGTTCGGCGATGTGCTGAACGGTTTGCGCAGGAACGAGGATCGGTTTTGGAGCCGAAATCGGAATGGGATCAATGCGATGGTATGGCGGCGGAAATGTGGGCGTTTGTTCGGCCGGAAGTGGTGTCAAAATGAGTGTAGAGCGCTGCTCTATTTCTTCCTTCATTTCAGGTTTAGGTGCGTTCACCGATGCAAGTTGCACCGCCTCCGCCCGTGTTGGAGGGGCTGTCGGCGCCTGCACATCAGGGCAGTCTGGCGCAGGTTCCCCTTCGACCACAGGCGCCGTCGGTTGCTTTGGTTCGAGCGTAAAGTCACGTTCCACTTCATCCGCAGGCGCCATCGGCTGTTCTGGCTGGGGCACAACTGCACGAACCACAACGGGGGCCGAAGCTACCTCCAGTTCAGGATCGACCCATTCGGTGCCCACCTCCAACTCAGGCTCCTCGGTTTCGACCTCAGTCATCTCCTGAAATACCGCCGCGAAATCGGGCAGGTCTTGCGGCATTGCCTCTGCAGATTCGACGGGAATCTGGGGCAAAATCGGCAGAGCGCAGATGAGATCGGGTTGAAGCAACATGGGTCGGGTTTAGCGCCCGATGCTTACCGAATCTTTACCGCCATCGATT
>JAYPVO010000226.1:0-2100 GCA_038134645.1 Paracoccaceae bacterium | reverse complement strand
TCGAACCAGTTGTTGGGTGTGCTGAGCGATATGCGGCAGGCGGTGAACCCCGAAGAAAACCTCGCCGTGGTGCGGTCCCCCTATGTCCCTGCGGAATTGGCAGAGACGGTGCGCAATACCTATCAAGCGCAGGCCAAGAAGGCCCACATGAACATCAAGCTCAAGCTTGGCGCGGGGGCGGATGTTCGGCGGATCGGGGATCAGTTGCGGACAAAGCAGTTGGTCGGGAACCTCGTTCGCAATGCGCTTTTGCATTCGCGGGGGCGGACGGTTGAGATCATCTTTGAGGCGCAGTCTGATGACGACGGGCAAATCTGGTCGATTTGGACCGTGCGCGACGATGGCATCGGGATTGAACCAGACGAGGTGGATCGCCTGTTCGAGCCGTTCGAAAGAGGCGGGAAAGATCCGCGCAATCAGGCGGACGGTAGCGGGCTGGGCCTCTATATCGCGAAATCGGCGGTGGAGCTGTTGGGCGGGTCGATCACCTATATTCAGCGGGCGCGCGGCGCGTGTTACCAAATCCGCCTGCCCGAGGACATCGCGACCGATGTAGAGCCAGTTGAGCCGACCGTGCGCGACGCGGTCGACCTGTCCGTTCTGCATGTGCTGTTGGTCGAGGATAACCCGCTGGTGGCCGAGGTGACAAAGACGCGGCTGAACAAGATTTTCGCGAATGTGACTTTGGCGCGGAATGGTGAGGATGCGCTGGTCATGGCCCAAGCAAACCCGCCCGACCTGCTGATCACGGACCTATTCATGCCCAAGATGGAGGGCGATCAGTTGATCCGTGCCCTGAAAGAGTTGGACCATGATTATGTGATGATCGGCCTGACGGCGGCGGCCGTTGGCAACGACATGGATCGTTTCACTGACGCGGGCGCGGATTTGGTGATGTCAAAGCCGCTGGATAGCGAAGCCTTGATGGAGTTCTTGGCGGGGTGACTTAGGATGGCTGTTGCGGGGCGGATTGCATCCCGACATCCATGAATTCGTCCAAGAACAGCGACATCAGTTCGACGCGCGATGTGACGCCTGCCTTGCGAAAGACGTTGTGGGAATGAACCTTGACCGTGCCAACGGTGCAATTGCGCAATTCCGCGATATCTTTGGACGCCAGCCCGCGCATGAGCAACAGGGCGATGTCGGCCTCGGACGGGGTGAGGGACCAGTCGTTGAATTGCGCGTGAACGTGGCTGTCGAAATCGTTCCGAAGGGAATGGAGCGTTTCGCGTTGGCGGGCGTTCTTTGTCTTTAGGTCGGTGATGTAGACCGACAAAAGCACCATGCCGAATCCGAGAACGGCGACGGCGATGATCTCGAAAATCAGGTGGGAGAGGTCGCCGATTCCATAGCCGCGCCCTTCGCTGAGGTGTTCGCGAAGGTCGACGATCACGTCTTGGGTAAAGAAAAGCCCAGATATCGCCATGCCCCAAAAGACGACCGTGGCGAATGTCGCGTTTTCGAATTTGGTCGTGGAATACATCGGATCACCCTTAGTTTTATGGGCCTATTCTATGTCTGAACCATCGAATTCTGACCATAAACCCGAGTTATAGAGGGTAAAAACAGCCCGAAATACACCTTAGGCATATTTGGTGGTCAGGGTGCGGCGGTCATAACCATCCCATCAAAGGCGCCGTTCGACGATGCGCCCACACTTTGGAGACATGACATGAAAACACTTTCGTTTGCCGCCATCGCGCTCGCTCTTTCGGTTTCGGCTGCATCTGCGCAGGACTTTGTGCAGGCTCAGATCGACAGCCTGTTTGCGCAGGGCTACACCCACTTCACTGTGCGCCGCGGCGTTCTGAACTCTTCGGTTGAGGCCTATTCGCCGACTGGTCTGGAAACGACTGTCGTCCTCGACAACACAACGGGCGATGTTGTGAGCCAGACTGTTGAGTCGACTGACGCCGCGACGGTTTCTGGCACCATCCAAGAGATCGAACAGAGGCACCTGGGCGAAGTTGCTGGGTCCGACGATGTTATGGTCGAAGTTACGACCGCAACGGGTGAAGTGATTTTGGTTGAAGCTGGTGAACTGCGCAGCGCGCCAAATGCTGGTAGCGACGATGTATATACGACTGTAACTACAGC
>JAYPVO010000225.1:0-2129 GCA_038134645.1 Paracoccaceae bacterium | reverse complement strand
TCGAACTCCAAGCAGCCCGCACGTTCCTGCGTCAGGCGGCATGGAAGCTCGACACAGGTGCACCTGATGCGACCAAATTCTGCGCGATGGCCAAGAAGTTCGTCACAGAGGCAGGCAGCCGTATTGCTGATCAATGTCTGCAACTGCACGGCGGTTACGGCTACCTCGCGGACTACGGCATCGAAAAAATCGTGCGTGACCTCCGCGTTCACCAAATCCTCGAAGGCACAAACGAGATCATGCGCATGATCGTGGCACGGGATCTGGTGGGTCGATGAGCGACGTTCTCACTCGGATCGAAGGTCATTCTGGGCGGATCACCTTGAACCGCCCCAAGGCCCTGAACGCCCTCACCTATGACATGTGCATGGCGATTGAGGCTGCGATTGACGACTGGCGCGACAATGACGCTGTTAAGCTCGTCATCATCGACGCAGAGGGCGAAAAGGCCTTCTGCGCGGGTGGAGACATCGCCAAGGTCTATGAAGCTGGCAAAGCAGGCGACATCGACTACACACGCACCTTTTGGCGCGATGAATACCGCATGAACGCCAAGCTGGCCGAATACCCCAAACCCATCGTCAGTTTCATGCAAGGCTTTGTCATGGGCGGCGGCGTTGGTGTCGGCGGTCATGTGTCTCATCGCATCGTGGGCGAAACCACAAAAATCGCGATGCCTGAATGTGGGATTGGCCTGATCCCCGATGTCGGCGGCACTCGACTGCTCGCGCTCGCACCTGGGCATCTGGGCGAATACATCGGCCTAACGGGCGACCGCATGGATGCAGGTGATGCAATTTACGCTGGCTTTGCAGATACTTATATCGCTGAAAAAGACTGGGACGGCCTAAAGACCATTCTGATCGAAACAGGCGATATCGAAGCCGTCGCGCATACCGCACAGCCCGTTCCAGACAGCACCCTGCGGGACTGGCAAGACGCGATCGATGCCATTTTCGCGGCAGAGACGATCACGGCGATTGCCGAAGCTCTCGATCATGCGAGCACCGATGCAGCGCTCAAGGCCCAAGCGGCATTTGCGAAAAACTCGCCACTGTCGATGGCATCGACCCTCTGGCTGGTTCGGGAATGTCGCAAGTCGCCTGATATTCGGACCGCGCTTCAACTGGAGTATCGCTTTACCAGCCGTGCGATTGAGCTCGGCGAGTTGATTGAAGGCGTCCGCGCCGCGATCATCGATAAAGACCGTAATCCTACATGGACACATGCCAACGTCGCGGAAGTTCCCGACGATTTGGTGCAGCGCCTGATTGCGCCTGTTGATGGCCCTCAGGTCACATTTTAACGGAGAATGACGATGAAAATTGCGTTTATCGGCTTGGGCAATATGGGCGGCCCGATGGCTGCAAATCTGGTTAAAGCGGGTCACGATGTGATCGGTTGCGATCCAGTGGCAAAGCCCGACTTTATGCCCGTTGCGACCACAAACGCGGACGCTGTTCGTGGTGCAGACGTTGTCATCACCATGCTGCCGAACGGCGCGATCCTTCAGGCTGTCGCCGCAGAAATCCATCCTGCGATGGAAAAAGGCGCGGTGCACTTGGATTGTTCGACCGTAGATGTGGAAAGCGCACGCAAGGTCGCACAATCCGCTGCCGATAATGGCCTGACGGCTCTGGACGCCCCTGTATCGGGCGGTGTTGGCGGCGCGACGAACGGCACGCTGACGTTTATGGTGGGCGGCCCTGACGACGCCTTTGCCACAGCGAAACCGCTGTTCGAGATCATGGGCCAAAAGGCTGTGCACTGTGGTGCATCAGGCAATGGTCAGGCGGCGAAGATCTGTAACAACATGATCCTTGGCGTCACCATGATCGCAACTTGCGAGGCCTTCGCGCTCGCTGACAAACTCGGCCTTGATCGCCAAGCCATGTTCGACGTGGTGAGCACCTCTTCGGGCTACTCGTGGACCATGAACGCTTACTGCCCTGCCCCCGGCGTTGGTCCGCAGTCCCCTGCGGATAACGACTACAAACCGGGCTTTGCGTCTGAACTCATGCTCAAAGACCTGACGCTCGCACAGATGGCGGCAGAGGTTGCGGATGCGGATACCCCGATGGGTCAGCGCGCGATGGAGCTATACAAGCAGTTCGTCGAATCCGAGGACG
>JAYPVO010000224.1:0-2132 GCA_038134645.1 Paracoccaceae bacterium | reverse complement strand
AAGTGACGAACTGAGAACATAACCAACATAGCCATCAAATTCGGACTGAACGAACGACCATCCATGCAAATCTTCGTAGACGTTAACCTTTGCTCCGGCCAAGAGCTGCCTTTCACGTTTGCCACCAGGGGTATCGAGCAGGTCAACGACGGGGCGTTTCACATAGGACGTGATGCCGTCGACGAACTTGGGCGATTTAACGGTGCCAGATAAATACGAGGCTGCCACCCGTTCATTCATTGCGGTCGTGCGACGGTCGGTCATCTCAGAGGTCCAGAATGTCGCTCAATGCATGCAGTAGAGCGCGAGCACCTTGGCCTGCGCCACCTTTCGGGCGCCCCGGGGCGGCTGACGGCTGCCATCCGTAAATGTCAAAGTGCATGTAGCGGGGGCTCGCAAATCTACGCAGGAACAGAGCTGCGGTAATTGATCCAGCCATGCCGCCAGATGGTGCGTTATCGAGGTCGGCAATTGCTGGTTCGATCATAGCTTCATATGGCGCGTGGAATGGCATGCGCCAGACGGGGTCAAACAGAGCCTTCCCTCCACGAGCCAGAGCATCCGCTGCCTCGTCGTCATCCGTGTAGAACGGTGCGAGGTCAGGGCCAACTGCAACGCGGGCTGCACCCGTCAGCGTTGCCATTGAAACGAGGAAGTCGGGCTCATCTTCCGCTGCATAGGCCAGCGCATCGGCCAAAACCAAGCGACCCTCGGCATCGGTGTTGTTGATCTCGACAGTTAGCCCTTTGCGGCTTTTGAGAACATCTTGTGGACGGAACGCATTTCCTGCCACGGAGTTTTCAACGGCAGGTATCAAGACACGAAGTTGAAGAGGCAGACCCAGCGACATAATCATATGTGCAAGGCCAAGGACCGTTGCGGCACCGCCCATGTCCTTCTTCATCAAACCCATCGAGGCGGACGGTTTGATGTCGAGGCCACCCGTGTCAAAGCAGACGCCTTTGCCAACCAGTGTCAATCGCGGTCCTTCGGTGCCCCAATGCATCTCGATCAAACGTGGTGCGCGGGGGGACGCGCGGCCGACGGCATGGATCAGTGGGAAGTTCTGGGCCAACAAGTCGTCGCCGACGATGGATGTCACACGAGCCTTAAATTTCTCGGCCAGATCGCGGACGGCTTGTTCTAACTCTTCGGGGCCCATGTCGCTGGCGGGCGTATTGATAAGGTCGCGCGTTAGATATTCGGCATCTACCAAAGCGGCCAGTTTCTGACCGTCAACGGCCTCGTTCGGTGCGAGAAGTGCTGCCATTTCTGATTGGGTTCGATAGCGGCTGAACCGATAAGCTTCGAGTTCCCAAGCGAGCACTGCTTCGAAGAGGGTATCGCCCTCAATACCTTTGAGGCTGTAGGTCCCCTTGGGGAGCTTTGCAGCCGCCGAAGCAACCACGAACCTCTGCCGTGCCGCAGATTTCTTATCGCCTGCACCTAACAGGGCAACGTCGATATCCCCATTTTCATTCGGAACGGTAACAGCTTGTCCAGCGGAACCTGTAAACCCATGCTGCGCTGCCCAATTCTGAGCGGCTGGAGACATTTTGGAAGAAAAATCGGCCCAATTCTCAGCCGATACTACCCAAGTGGGAATTGGCTGGGGTTCTTTTCGCGATTGAGTCAAAATCCGTCTCCTAAAAATTTAGATTAACTTTATCTCAGTGGCTAATCGTATCAAGGCTGCTTTGGTCCCAAGACCTCAGTAAATATGCAGTGCGCCGCATGTTGAACGGTCCGCTCAAGCCGAGAGACGACAGCGCAGAGTGCGATGGGATTGGGTTGTCGTGCGCAGTCAGCAACATGACCTGCAATCATAGAGGCGTCTGGTAATCCGATTTCGGCGAGGCGGGTTGCCAGCGCGTTTGCCAAATCTGGCAGCGCCGCAAACGCGCCTGCTTTGTAGAATTTTTCAATTGAAACGAGTAGCAGATCGAGCCGCTCAAACGTCTCTATCAATTTTGTTTCTGCGCACTCGTCTGTGCAGTCACCTAAGATCAGCCCTATCGCGGCACTGAACGAGGAGCACTTTTGCCGCGGGACCAGACGAATGACGCGCTGGGACCTCGGCATGGCATCAAGCCTATATGAAAACGGATCTTGCATGGGTTGGGTTTACCCAG
>JAYPVO010000223.1:0-2148 GCA_038134645.1 Paracoccaceae bacterium | reverse complement strand
TGGGGCACGAATTGGCCGCATAACCTCGCCAAAACCACCGCAGAGTATCCTGACGATGGGGCCTTGTTAGACACTGTTTTGGGCTGGGTGCCTGACACCGCGCGGCAAAAGGTTCTGGTTGATAACCCCCAAGACCTCTTTGGCTTTGGAGCGTGGCAGGGTTGACCTTAACCGTTGCCTCGCAGCAGTGACCGATACCGTTCCTGACTGCCCTGAAGATGCACGCGCATCGCTTCGCCCGCAGCTTTGGCGTCACGGTCTACGATGGCCGTGACGATCCGATCATGTTCGGAGTTGATGCGGTCGATGTAGTCCTGCGGAAAGGGCTTGGGTTCGGTATCATCCAACGCACGACGCGGGATCGAATTCGGGCCGAGCATCTTTAGAAACTCGACAAAGCGCGGGTTATTCGTCGCCTCCGCAATCGCCATATGCAGGGCAAAGTCCGTCTCGGTCGACGGGCTACGGTCGGAATTCGCCTCATTCACGGCACGCAGACAGATGAGGATGTTTTCCTCTTGGGACGGGCTACGGCGCTGCGCGGCAAGGCTCGCGGCTTCGACTTCGACGGCAGTGCGCAGTTCAAGCAGTTCGATCACAGACGACAGGCGGAAGGTGTCAAATTTGGTAAATGGGGCAGGGATCGACGCTGGGGGTTCGATCACATAGACACCCGACCCCTGACGCGGCTCGACCAACCCATCACCCCGCAGCGCGGCAATGGCCTCGCGGACAACGGTGCGGCTGACGGAATGCTCTTCGGTCAGTTTCGCCTCGCTAGGAAGGCGTTCACCGACCTGATACCGGCCAGATTTGATGTCGGACCGCAGCGCGTCACGTAACGTGGCGACCAGTGTCTTTCGGGTTAGGGTAGAAATCGGCCTGCTCCTTAGCTTTTGATAATATTTAAACATCCTACCAATTGCGTCAATCTGTCTGATCGGTTGCCCGCGACGGCCTGTCACAGCAGAACCGAGGGGCCTAGACTTGCACGGTCGAGCACACCAACATGGTGCAAATTTGACTGAATAGAAAAGGACTGCACATGGACCCGATTGTCATCGTAGGTATGGCCCGCACACCGATGGGCGGCTTTATGGGCAGTTTGTCCAAAATCGCGGCCCCCGCATTGGGCGCGAGTGCCATTTCCGCCGCCGTTGCCCGTGCTGGCATTACTGGTGATAAGGTGGATCAAGTGCTGATGGGCAACGTCCTGCCAGCAGGTCTGGGTCAAGCTCCAGCGCGTCAAGCGTCGATGGGCGCGGACCTTCCGCTGGATGTGCGTTGTCAAACCGTGGGCAAAGTTTGCGGCTCGGGTATGCAGGCGATCATGAACGCCCACGACATGATCAAAGCGGGTTCGTCTGATTTTGTCGTCGCAGGCGGGATGGAGAGCATGTCGGGCGCACCGTATCTGCTCGAAAAAGCGCGCACAGGTTACCGCGCGGGGCACGGTCAGGTCATGGACCACATGTTCCTCGACGGGCTAGAGGACGCCTATGACAAAGGCCGCGCAATGGGCACCTTTGCCGAAGAATGTGCCGATACCTACGGCTTCACCCGCGAGGAACAAGACGCCTATGCGCTGCGGTCGCTGGACCGTGCGAAGGCCGCGATTGAAAGTGGCGCCTTCGATGCCGAGATTGTCGCCGTGGGTGACGTAACAACCGATGAGCAACCAGGCCGTGCGCGTCCTGAAAAGATCCCGACATTGAAGCCTGCGTTCCGCGAAGGTGGCACCGTGACTGCGGCCAACTCTTCGTCGATCTCTGACGGTGCGGCAGCGCTGGTTTTGACGCGCGCATCTCAGGCCGAACAAATGGGCCTGAAACCGATCGCAGTGATCCGTGGCCACGCAGGCCACGCCCAAGCCCCCGCGCTGTTCACCACGGCCCCAATCCCCGCAATCCAGAAGGTTCTAACCCAAGTCGGTTGGACCGTAGACGATGTGGACCTCTTTGAAATCAACGAAGCTTTCGCAGTGGTCGCGATGGCCGCCATCCGTGATCTTGGCCTCGATGATGCCAAGGTAAACGTCAATGGCGGCGCTTGCGCCTTGGGTCATCCCATCGGCTGTTCGGGCGCACGGATCGTCGTCACACTCATCGCCGCACTCCAAGCCCGCGGCCTGAAAAAAGGCATCGCATC
>JAYPVO010000222.1:0-2154 GCA_038134645.1 Paracoccaceae bacterium | reverse complement strand
GCTAGGGCGAGGGGGCGTATCATAGGCTCTCCAAGAAACGGATCAGGGCGTCACGGTTTTCTTTTGGCATGGCAACCACGGCATCGCGATGCGGACGCGCTTCGCCGCCATGCCATAGGACTGCTTCAAGTAAGGATCGCGCACGACCATCATGCAGGAAATAGGTATGGCCGCTGACCTGCTGCGTCAAACCAATCCCCCAGAGCGGCGGTGTCCGCCATTCGGTCCCCGTTGCGCGGGCCTCTGGGCGATGATCGGCAAGGCCTTCGCCCATGTCGTGAAGCAAAAGGTCGGAATAGGGCCAGATCAGCTGGAAAGACTGCTCTGGCTGATCCTCCAGACGTGCGGTGACGAATTTAGGCGTGTGACATGCAGCGCAGCCCGTTTCGTAAAAGACTTCTTTGCCGAGCAGCACCTCGGGATCATCCAAATCGCGCCGCGCAGGGACCGCCAAATTGCGGGAATAGAAGGTCACGAGGTCGAGACCATCGTCATCAATCTCAAGCCCACCATGCGCCTCATCCCCACCGTCGATTGCAGCCCGACATGCCCCTTGAGTATCGGTGCATTCGCCCCAACCGTTCTGATGCAGTGGGGTCGAGATCCCAATATCACCCGCAAACGCATCGGCGGACTGCTGACGAACGGTCGGCGCACCTGCTTTGAGCCCGAACCGTCCGAGCATGGGCTGGTCGAATTCTGTCGACCAAACGATATTGGCGCGACCAGAGATCCCGTCACCATCGGCATCATTTTCATCCACATTGGCGAGGATGTCAGCGGCGGGAATAGCTTCCAGCAAACCGAGGCCGATCATCTGAGGGGCAATGCGCGGAGACAGCATCGCATCGGGGTGAAGGTCGCCATAACCGAGGTCTGCCGCGCGATACGTTGGACGCCGCAAAGAGACGGTTTCGCCGCCAGATAGCTCCACCTCGACCTCATCGTATTGGATGTCGAGGCGGTATTCCGCGTCATGTCCCGCTGTCCCGAAATCTTGGAGTTGTAGCCCGTAAGTTGGATCAGGCGCAGTTGGGATGAAATCGGCGATAGCTTCGATCACCTCGTCATCGGACGCTGGAACCGAGATGCGCAGGAACATTGAAATCGCGTTATCGTTCGGGCCTTCGGGCGGATGGCCGCGCCCGTCCTTGAGGTGGCAGTTCTGACATCCCCGCGCGTTATAAAGCGGCCCTAAACCGTCAGAGGCGAGCGTCGATGACGGGGCTGAAACCCAGATTTTCCGAAACAGCCCATCGCCAACCTTGAAGTCCAATTCGCGTTCAAAACTGATATTGCCCGACGGCTGCGAAAACGCGTCAGAGGTCGAATGAACTCGCACAGTCGCTGCGCCAGCAGAGCGCTCTTCGAACCGTTCGGGTGCCGTGAAATCCGTCGTCGGCTGCACAATAGCCGCAATACGCGCTGCTTCTTCCGCAGTGCGCGGCACCACGTTCAAATGAAGGTCGCTGACCTCTTGGGCAACGGCGGCAAAGGGGAGGGCGGTGGCAAAAACGACGGAAGCAAATTTCATAGTGGACCTTTAGATATGGGGGCCGCACAGCGCGCGACCCCCTCTTTTTGATTATTGGAAAACCGCGTTCGGATCGTCGAGGCTGTCGGACCCTTCAAACGCCACATCGTGCAAGGAAAGCGCGCCAACGATTTTCTCAAAGCTGCGTGTTTGGTCGATAAGGCCATTCACACCTGCCATGATGAGCGCTTCGCCTTCGGTGTTCTGACGGTCAAGCATCTGGTCATACGCCATGCCATTTTCCGCCGCAGTGACGATCGCGGTCAGCGCACCCATCGTAGCGTCCAGTTTACCACGAACTTCACTATCAAGCGTTGGGTCAACAGCTGAAACCAGAGTGGACAAACCAGGGCCCTCGACAACAGTGCCATCAATACGTTCGTAGCGGCCCAGGTAAACGTTCTGCACGCCTTTACCGTCGTAATAGTGACTGTTGTGAGTGTTGTCCGAGAAGCAATCGTGCTCTTCTTCGGGGTCGTTCAGCATCAGGCCCAAACGCATGCGCTGACCAGCTTGTTCACCATAGGACAAGGACCCCATGCCGGTGATCATCGCAACGATACCTGCATCTGGATCGGCAATCAGACCAGTGCGCGCCTCACCATCTTCGTCCCACTGGT
>JAYPVO010000221.1:0-2158 GCA_038134645.1 Paracoccaceae bacterium | reverse complement strand
AGGATTGCGACCATGGTGACCACCAAATAGATCGCCATCGTCCCGACCAGATATGCGCCCATAAACGGCCAATCGATCAACTGGTCAAACGACAGGTTCGCAGAGAACCGGATCAACATCGCCGACAGGGCAAAGTAGAACACAAACTTGGTTAAATAGGACGTTGCCTCAGAGGTGAAAAAACCAGTTCGTCCCGAGCCATAGCCCAGCGCGATCAGCATAAAAAACGGAAGTGTTTGAAGAAAAATTGCCCACATGCAAAACCGCTAGCATGGCAATTGGGGGAACGGAACCCGCGTTCTTTGCAAAGCGCACTCAGGCGCGATGATAAGGGGATCCTGACAGGATCGACGCCGCCCGATAGAGCTGTTCGCTCAACATGACCCGAACTAGCATATGCGGCCAGACCATCTTGCCAAACGATAGCGCAGCGTCAGCCTTGGCACGAAAGGTTGGGTCCAAACCGTCTGCGCCGCCGATGACAAAAGCAACGTCTTGGCGACCTTGATCACGCCAGCCGCCCAGCTGGTCCGCAAAGGACGGAGAGGTCATGACTTTTCCGCGCTCGTCCATAATGCACACAAGCGCACCGTTGGGGATCGCCTTTTCGAGCAGAACGGCCTCAGCCCCCATGCCTGCATTCTTTTTATCCTCAACTTCAATGACGTTCGCAGGACCGAGCGCAAGCGCTCGTCCTGTTCGGTCAAACCGTGTCAGATAATCGTCGATCAGGTCACGTTCCGGCCCCGCCCGAAGGCGGCCAACCGCAACAATATGAACGCGCATCAGATCAGGCTTCAGCAGCCCCAGTCGGGAGCCACATTTTTTCCAGCTGATAGAACTCGCGCACTTCAGGACGGAAGACGTGGACGATCACATCGCCACAATCAACCAGAACCCAGTCGCCAATCTCTGCGCCTTCAACCTTACAAATGATGCCGAATGCTTGCTTCATCCGTTCGGTGAGCTTTTCCGAAACCGCAGCGACCTGACGGGTCGAACGGCCAGACGCAATCACCATGAAGTCAGCCATTTCGGTTTTACCGCGCAGAGGAATCTGCACGATATCTTCGGCTTTGTCGTCTTCGAGGGACGCAACGACAGCGGCGAGAATGTCATCGCTCGTTACTTTATCAGAAGCCACGGTCATCGCTGGCTCCATGTGGGCAGTCGCATCTGCCGAGGTATTGAAAGACAGGTCATTGTCCTCCGGGGTTGCGCGTCGTCCAAACCCCGACGCTGGGCCTGTGCTAAAGGTAGCAGCGCATCGCTTTATTTTCAACAGAACAGGACCGCAACAGCAAACAGCGCATAGAATCGCATATGTGGCATTCCACCCACGCAGAGTTTCCTTGCGAGACTCATTAAAAATGCCTATGTCACCGCCCATGATCCAAATTTTCGACATGGATGACCGCGCGCGGCTGCGTGAACGGTTTTACGGCGAAAGCCGTTCGATCCTCGCCCGACTGTAATGTTGCGCGGGGCGCACCATCGTTGCGCCTGTCCTCACGATCTGACTTTCAACATTTCCAAAGGTAAGAGCCATGTCGCCCAAGACGCTCTATGACAAAATCTGGGACGCACACGTCGTCCAACAATCCGAAGACGGCACCTGCCTGCTGTATATCGACCGCCACCTCGTTCACGAAGTGACCTCGCCGCAGGCATTCGAAGGTCTGCGTATGGCTGGCCGCAAAGTGCGCGCGCCAGAAAAAACCATCGCTGTTCCGGATCACAACGTTCCGACCACTCTGGACCGTGCTGACCCAGCGACCATGACCGAAGACAGCCGTATTCAGGTTGCTGCGCTCGATAAGAACGCAAAAGAGTTCGGTATCAACTACTACCCAGTGTCCGACGTTCGTCAGGGCATCGTGCACATCGTTGGCCCAGAGCAGGGCTGGACCCTTCCGGGCATGACCGTTGTTTGTGGCGACAGCCACACCGCAACTCACGGTGCATTCGGCGCATTGGCACACGGCATCGGCACATCCGAGGTTGAGCACGTTCTGGCGACCCAGACGCTCATCCAGAAGAAGTCCAAGAACATGAAAGTGGAAATCACTGGCAAACTGAAGCCAGGTGTGACCGCGAAAGACATCACTCTGGCTGTGATCGGCGCAACCGGCACCGCTGGCGGCACTGGCTACGTCAT
>JAYPVO010000220.1:0-2171 GCA_038134645.1 Paracoccaceae bacterium | reverse complement strand
GTGAACACTTGATTATAGGCCCAGCCCATCACCACGAGCAGGACAAACAGCAGAACCATCAGGACAGTGGGACGTTCGCCCAAAGGCGATTTGCAGAGGAAATCATAGACCAGCCAGCCGATGCTGAGGGAGGCCGCAGAGATCAGGATACCCTGCCAAAGGGAGAGGTCAGCCTTGGCTGGATCGATGAGGTATAGCTCACCACCGACCCAGTAGATGATCATCAACAGCGCCGCGCCAGAGAGCCACGTCGTATAGCTCTCCCATTTGAACCACGTCAGGTGGTCGGGCATATTTTCAGGGGCAACGAGGTATTTCTGGATGTGGTAGAACCCACCGCCATGCACCTGCCATTCTTCGCCATGCGCACCCACTGGTAGGTTGGGCACTTTGCGAAGGCCGAGGTCCAGCGCGATGAAATAAAAGGACGACCCAATCCATGCCATCGCGGTGATTACATGGAGCCAACGCACAGCAAAGCCAGCCCAATCCCAAAATACTACAAGGTCCTGCATATTTCCCCATCTCCTGTCTTTGCGAAGACTCTAGTCCAGTGACAGCTTTTCGAGTATTCTTGAAAATCTCAAGGCAGCTTCAAGAAATACGGAAATATCACGTGGCTTACCTCGACAATATCAGAACCTTCATTCGGGTCTATGAGCTAGAGAATATGTCGGCGGCTGCGCGGGATTTGCGAATTTCCGCTGCTGTGGCCTCGTCCAGAATATCTCAATTAGAAGAACATCTTAACACGCGTTTGTTCCAACGGACGACCCGTAAACTCTCGGCCACGGACCAAGGGCGGATGTTCTATGAAGGGGCGTGCCGCATCATCGAAGCCGTCGATATGGCCGAAGCCGACATCAGCAACGCGACGAGCATTTTGCGCGGAACGCTCTATGTGGCCGCGCCGCTCGGGTTGGGTCAGCGGGTCATCGCGCCTGCTTTGCCTGATTTTCGGGCGCAAAACCCTCTCGTCGATATTCGTCTGCGCTTGTCTGATCGGAAATTGGACATGGCCGAAGAGGGGTTGGACGTGATGTTTTTCCTCGGCAATCCCGAGGACAGCAATCTGCGCATCCGTAAGATCACCGATTGCCAGCGGGTTTTGTGTGCTTCGCCTGACTACCTTGAACGGCGGGGCTATCCGAAATCGAGCGCAGAGCTTTGCACCGACGCGCATGATTGCCTCAATATGCGTTACCCAGGCGCGCCAGAGTTTCGCTGGCCGCTACAGGGCCCAGAGGGTGTGCGGCGTGTCCCCGTGACAGGGCCGTTTGAGACCGACCACGGTGACGTGCTGACGAATTGGGCCTTGGACGGGCAGGGGATCATTCTGAAATCCGTGTTCGAGATATCAGAGCACCTCGAATCTGGGCGTCTGGTGCCTGTCCTGCCCGACGAACCACCCGTGCCCATTCAGATGGGTTGCCTGTTCATGCACCGCAGACGGCAAGACCCTAAGGCACGGGTTTTTATTGATTTTATGGTCAAACGGATCGACGAACAGCTTTCGGTTTAGCTGCCGCGATAGGTCGAATACCCGAAGGGCGAGAGGAGCAGCGGCACGTGGTAGTGCGATGCCTCTGACATGCCAAACCGCAGCGGGATCACGTCCAGAAACCGTGGGGTTTCAGGTGGCGTTCCGCAGGCATCGAGGTAATCGCCCGCGTGGAACACCAACTCGTAAACACCCGTCGCAAATTCGGCTGCGGGCAGGATCTGTTCATCCGTGCGACCATCCGCGTTTGTCACAAGGCTACGGATGTGCGTGCGGGTTTCGTTTTCAATCCGATAGAGGTCAATCTTGAGCCCCTGCGCAGGGCAACCACGCGCGGTATCCAAAACGTGAGTTGTTAAATATCCAGACATTTCAGTCTCCTTTTGCCCTTTTTTGCCGCAGTTTCAGAATGAAGCGATACCTGAGCAGCAATAAGGACTTTCAAGATTAAATTGAAACCGTTTCACTAGCTCTCAGAATAGACTGTTGCGAACTGCAGGAGAATTCAATTGCGTCGATATACTCGCAACATGCGCGGATACGGGCCAAAGGCCCCCAATGCGAACTGGCCCAACGGGGCCAAAGTGGCCGTGCAATTCGTTCTGAACTACGAAGAAGGCGGTGAGAACTGCTTGCTCCATGGGGATGCGGGCTCTGAGGGGTTCTTGTC
>JAYPVO010000219.1:0-2184 GCA_038134645.1 Paracoccaceae bacterium | reverse complement strand
AAAACGGGGGCCAGTGGCCCCCGCTCTCGATCTCACAGATCACAACCGATCACTCGGTCACAGTCACCGTTGCCATCATGTCAGGCTGACCGATGACCGCACCGTTCGGGCCTTCGCCGCGCTTGATCGCATCAACGATTTCCATGCCTTGGGTCACAGTGCCCACAACGGTGTAATCGCCGTTCAGGAAGTAGCCAGGCTGGAACATGATAAAGAACTGGCTGTTGGCCGAGTTCGGATCAGCAGCGCGCGCCATACCGACGACACCACGGTCGAACGGCATCGCCGAGAATTCTGCCGGAAGGTCAGGCAGGGTCGATCCACCCATACCCGCCATCGACATGTCACCGCCCATACGACCGAACTCCACGTCACCCGTCTGCGCCATAAAGCCCTCGATCACGCGGTGGAACACCACGCCATTATAGAGCCCTTGGTTCGCCAGTTCGGTGATCCGCGCCACGTGCTGTGGAGCAACATCATCGAGAAGGTCGATATGGAACGTGCCGTTTGCTTGACCCGAAACGGTCACATCCAACCCCGTTGCCAGCGCAGGGCCAGCCACCAAAGTCAGAACACACGCAAGCTTATACATCTGCTGCCACTTTCACGCTGATCATTTTGTCGGGATCGACTGGCGGTTCGCCACGAACGATCTTGTCGACAAACTCCATGCCCGACAGCACACGACCGTAGACGGTGTATTGGCCATTCAGGAAATGGTTGTCTTTGAAGTTGATAAAGAACTGGCTGTTGGCCGAGTTCGGGTTCATCGAACGCGCTGCACCGAGCGTGCCACGGTCGTGCGGAAGACGCGAAAACTCTGCTGGAAGGTCAGGCAGGTCCGAACCACCTGTGCCCGCGCGGTTTTTGTTGTAGGCATCGCTGTCGATATTGCCATGCTCAACGTCACCAGTCTGCGCCATGAAACCATCGATCACGCGGTGGAACACAACGCCGTCGTATTTGCCAGCGCGTGCCAGCTCTTTCATGCGGGCGGTATGTGCGGGCGCAACGTCAGCCAGAAGTTCAATCACAACCTGACCGTCTTTGAGCTCGATGATCACTGTGTTTTCAGGGTCTTTGATATCGGCCACGGGGACCTCCTTGATTTCGCGTTCTTTGCACACTGACATAAGCCTCTTGCACGTCCTTGCCAAGGGATGCTCCCAGACCTTGCGTTGAAAGGCGATAACGAGGATACCGCTATCAGATATCAACCCAAGATTTGACGGAGGCGCAGATGGCTTGGAAAACTCTCGACGATATGGACCTCAATGGAAAACGCGTTCTGGTGCGCGTTGATATCAACGTCCCCGTCGAAAACGGCGTTGTCACTGACACAACCCGCATTGACCGCATCGTGCCCACCGTCAAAGACATCGTAGCCGCTGGCGGTATTCCGATCCTCCTCGCGCACTTTGGTCGCCCCAAAGGCAAAGTCGTGCCTGAAATGTCGCTCCGCGTGACCCTGCCCGCGCTTGAGGCGGCACTGGGATCGACCGTCACCTTTATCGAAATTCCCAACGCGGACGAAATGAAGGCCCTCACCCACGGCACCATCGTGCTGGTTGAGAACACCCGCTTCACCCCGATGGAAGAAGAGAACAACCCAGAGATGGCGCAATACCTCGCGACCTTGGGCGATATCTACTGCAACGACGCCTTCTCTGCCGCGCACCGCGCCCACGCCACCACCGAAGGCGTCGCACACCTCCTGCCCTCCTGCGCGGGTCGCCTGATGGCCGAAGAACTCAGCGCTCTGGAACAGGCGCTTGGCTCGCCCGTGCGTCCCGTTGTGGCCGTTGTTGGCGGCGCGAAAGTCTCGACCAAGCTCGACCTCCTCGGCAACCTCGTGGGCAAAGTCGATCACCTCGTGATCGGCGGCGGCATGGCGAACACCTTCCTCGCCGCCCAAGGCATCAACGTCGGCAAATCGCTCTGCGAACACGATCTCGCTGACACCGCCCGCGACATCCTCGACAAAGCCGCCAAAGCTGGATGCGAGATCATCCTGCCCCGCGATGTCGTCGTCGCCCGCGAATTCAAAGCAAACGCTGACAACGAAACCGTTGCGCCTGATGCGGTGCCCTCTGACGCCATGATCCTCGACGCTGGCCCCGCCACTGTCGCCTACATCAGCGAAGTGCTCGACCGCGCCGAAACCCTGATCTGGAACGGCCC
>JAYPVO010000218.1:0-2203 GCA_038134645.1 Paracoccaceae bacterium | reverse complement strand
ACAGAAGTTGTGTCCAGCCCGCGCGAAACCCAGTTTTCTCTTGGATATAGAGCGCCAGAATACCGATCCCGCCGAGGCTCGATCCATGACGGAAGAGCGCCATTAATGCTGCGCCTGTGACAAATCCAAAGAGGATCGCTCCGACCGCAGGGGTGAGTGTGGCGAATACGATGTGCGATGGCAGGATTGTCGTCAGCACAGAGAGCGAAGCGACCGCTATAAAGGTCTTGATCATGAACCGCAGGCCCATCCGCTTATAGCCCAGCCAATAGAACGGCAGGTTCACGGCAAAGAACACGGGGCCAAAGCCCCAGCCTGTTGCATAGAAAATCAGAATGGCGAGGCCCGCCGTTTGCCCCGTGACAAAGCCGAGGTGCGTCAGGATCAAAACGCCGAACGAGGCCATAGAGACGCCGAACGCGATACCTTGGGCGTCTTCGATGAGCGAGTGTTTTTCGGTGGCAGTCATAAATCACGTTCCAATATAGCGGTCACGGCGATGGTTAAAGGCTATCACGCCATTCAAAACCAGAGCGCCAAGAAGAGAAAATCCAACGACCCGCAGCGGAAGGAGCGCCGCAGCCGTTGCAAAAATGAGGATGTCAGCAGCGATCTGAACGTAGCCTGCACGAAAGCCCGTTCGGTCTTGGACCATCAGCGCAATGACGCCCAAACCGCCCAGTGATGCATTGTGGCGAAACACGCCCAAGAGGCCAAACCCGCAGAGCACCCCAAAGGCAATCGTGCCGAACAGTGGGTCGAGGTGATCAAAGGTCATCAGGTGCGGGATATAGGCGACCATAATAGACAGGGCGGTCACGCAGATCAGGGATTTGATGGTAAACGCAGCGCCCATTCTGAACCACGCGAACACGTAGAACGGGAGGTTGATGAGGAAAAAGGCCCAACTGAAACTGAGGCCTGAAATGTAGCTCACGATCAGCGCTACGCCTGCCGTTTGCCCCGTAACGAACCCCAAAGATTTGAGCATTGTCAGTGCAATAGAGGTCGTAAGTAATCCAATCGACAGCCCTTGAAGGTCTTCGAGTGGGGTATGTGGGACGCTATTTTGTGGGACAGGAATCGGTGCTGGCATGACCGATATATAGGTCAGTATTGCTTACCTGTCCATCAGGCGCGTGATCTGCACCACGCGCCTGACCTTTGGTTAGCCGATGAGGGCTTTGTTCAGGTATTCATCCAGCTTTTCGAGGAAGCCAATCGTCGTCAGCCAGCCTTGGTCTGGACCGACGAGAAGGGCGAGGTCTTTGGTCATGTGACCGTCCTCAACGCATTGAACAGTCACGCGTTCCAGCGTCTCGGCAAAGCGCATCAGCTGCGCGTTCTCGTCCAGCTTTGCGCGGTGCTTCAGCGCGCCAGTCCACGCATAGATCGTCGCGATAGAGTTGGTCGAGGTGGCCTTGCCCGCCTGATGGTTGCGATAGTGGCGGGTGACGGTGCCGTGTGCGGCCTCGGCCTCAACGATCTTGCCATCGGGCGTCATCAGCTGCGACGCCATCATGCCGAGCGATCCATAGCCCTGCGCCACGGTATCGGACTGCACGTCGCCGTCGTAGTTCTTACAAGCCCAGACGAAACCGCCGTTCCATTTCAGCGCACAGGCCACCATGTCGTCGATCAGGCGGTGTTCGTACCAGATGCCAGCCTCTTTGAACTTCTCAGCGAATTCAGCCTCGTAGATCTCTTGGAACATATCCTTGAACCGACCGTCATAGGCCTTGAGGATGGTGTTCTTTGTCGACAGATACACGGGCCATTTCAGCGAAAGACCGTAGTTGAACGAAGCCCGCGCGAAATCGCGGATCGAACTGTCGAGGTTATACATCCCCATGTAAACGCCCGCAGAGGGCGCATCATAGACGTCGCGTTCGATCACGGTGCCGTCTTCGCCAACGAACTTCATCGTCAGTTTGCCAGCGGTTGGGAAGTGGAAATCGGTCGCTTTATACTGGTCGCCAAAAGCATGACGGCCAACAACGATTGGGCGCGTCCATCCCGGGACGAGGCGCGGAACGTTTTTACAGATGATCGGCTGACGGAACACGACGCCGCCGAGGATGTTGCGGATCGTGCCGTTGGGCGACTTCCACATTTGTTTCAGGCCGAATTCTTCAACGCGGGCTTCATCGGGGGTGATCGTCGCACATTTGACGCCGACGCCATGCTCTTTGATCGCGTAGGC
>JAYPVO010000217.1:0-2267 GCA_038134645.1 Paracoccaceae bacterium | reverse complement strand
ACTGACTCTGGCAGGTAGAGCAGGGGGTCGAGTATCTGTTGCCCGCTGGGTAAATTGGGTTCATTCAGGGCCGCGCCCACCATGTGATCGACCAATCGTTGACACAAGAGTTGTAGTGGGGTCGAAATCACCATTGTCATGTAGCCATCCGCCAGAGCGGCACGGCGGTCTTGGGTCAGTTCATTACCGACCAAGGCGATTTTACCTGCGGGGCGGGCCTCTCGTAGCGCGGCCAATGCGCCCTCAATCCCACCACCCGCAACATAGATGCCGCGGAGGTCTGCATGACGGGACAATAGGTCCAGTGTCGCCTCATAGGTCACTTGCCGCGTGTCGAGGTTCACGAGCGTATCGAGAAGCGTAAATTCTGGGGCCTGTTCGCGCAGGAAGCTGACGAATCCTGTTTCGCGTAAAACGTGGCCATGCCATCGGCTGCCACCCACAAAGACCGCGATTTTTCCTGGAGTGCGGATTTTCGTCGCCAGCATCCATGCGGCGAGGCGGCCAACTTTGATGTTGTCCATGCCGTAATAGGCACGTCGTGCGGGTTCGGCAAAATCATTGAGAATGGAAAAGAATGGGACGCCTTTGGCGGTCGCATCGGCAACGGTCCGTGTGACTTGGGGGTGGTTTAGAGCGGCGCCTGCGACAGCGTCACATTGTGATGAAAGGTCCCTAATCGCGGTGCAGAAATCATCGGGTGTTGTGGCGGGCACAAATGTTATGCGCGCCTTTCCGCGAATATCACGTCTCGCAGCGACCGCAGTTTCAATCTCCCGTGCAAGGTTCTGATAAAACGGTTGTTTTTCTTTTGAGAGGACAAAGCCGAGCGTCAATGCGGGCAGGGTGCGCTGGTCACGTGCAGCGACAAAACCTTGAGCGTGGTATCCTAGTTTCTCTGCCGCATCGGCAACCCGCCGCGCAGTGTCGTCCCGAACAGGGGCACGGTTGTTTAAGACGCGGTCGACGGTTGCAATGCCGACCCCTGCGGCGATTGCGATGTCTTTTAAGGTCGGGCGTTTTGCCATGATAAAAACCTATCAAAACTTACCGTATAATTGATAGTTTTTGATAGATAATCAATGTGAGAAACTTAGAATATCCGAAATCATCGCTTAGCCTTCATCCAACGAACCCGAGGGAGGTCTGAATGGGTAAGCGCGATTATTCGATGTTGGGAGAGGACGCCCGCCGTGCGGTCGAGTCCGGCTTGGCTGCGGCTGAGTGGTATCACACCGACATTCCCCGCAAAGAAATGAAGGATTTGATGCAGCGCTCTAACGCGCCTGCGATCCGCGACACGATTGTTCTATTTGGTTGCATGGCCTTGTTTGCGGGCTTGGGCATTTACCTCTGGCCTACCGCTTGGTCGATACCGTTCTGGCTGGCCTATGGCGTGCTCTACGGCTCTGCGATGGACAGCCGTTGGCATGAATGTTCGCACGGGACCGCGTTTAAGACGCGCTGGATGAACGATGTGATCTATCAGATCGCCAGTTTCTGCATGGTGCGTAACCCACACACTTGGCGTTGGAGCCATGCGCGCCACCACACCGACACGGTGATAGTGGGCCGTGATCCCGAGATTGCGATCATGCGTCCGACCGAATTTGTAAAGCTTGTCCTGAACGTCTTTGGTATTCTGGACAGCATCAATGGCTGGCTTCGGATGCTTAAAAACGCATCGGGCCAAATCGATGCCGAAGAAGCAACTTGGATCCCTGAAACCGAATACCACAAGGTTATCCGCGTCGCGCGTATTTGGGTGCTGATCTATGCGGCATCGATTGGTCTGGCTGTGTGGATGCAGTCGATCCTGCCACTGATGGTGATCGGTCTGCCGCGTCTCTATGGTGCGTGGCACCACGTGATGACGGGTCTTTTGCAGCACGGCGGCCTTGCGGATAACGTGATCGACCACCGTCTCAATTCGCGCACCGTTTATATGAACCCCATCTCGCGGTTCATCTATTGGAACATGAATTACCACGTCGAACACCATATGTTCCCGATGGTGCCTTATCACCGCCTGCCAGAGCTGCATGCGAAGATCAAACACGACCTGCCCGCGCCGAACCCTTCGATCCTTGCCGCTATGGCAGAGATGGTTCCGGCTCTGTGGCGCCAGATGAAAAACGAAGATTACTTCCTCATGCGGGCGCTGCCAGCTTCGGCCAAGCCATACCGCGAGGAATTCCATACTGCCGCCCTAGGCGCGGCCGAATAACACCACTTTTCTGGGGAGAAAACACATGCCTTGGGTAGAT
>JAYPVO010000216.1:0-2282 GCA_038134645.1 Paracoccaceae bacterium | reverse complement strand
GGCAAGAACGACGCGGTGAACAGTGCTTTGATCGAGGTTTCAGTGACGAGACCGTAGAAGATCAAAACGATCGACGGCGGGATCATGGTGCCGAGCGAGCCCGACGCACAGATGGTGCCGATTGCGAGGTTCTGGTTGTAGCCAAGACGGAGCATCTGCGGCAGAGCGATGAGGCCCAAGAGAACCACTTCACCACCGATAATGCCCGACATCGCCGCCATGATCACCGCCATCACCGAAGTGACCAGCGCGATACCGCCACGCACGCCACTGAGCCAACGGTTCAGAGAGCTATACATGTCGCGGGCGATGCCCGAACGCTCCAACAACGATGCCATGAAGATAAACAATGGCACTGATATGAGAACGTAGTTCGTCATTTGTCGGTAGACTGCCTGTCCGAGAACCGAAAGCGGTCCGCGGCCAAAGTCTTTGTACAGAAGTTCGGGGCCGAATTTCATCACCAGCACCGCCACCGCAAGGAATGCAGAGGCGAAACCAAGCGGCATACCGATTGCCAGCAAGATAAACATGCCGATGAGAAGAATAAGGCTCAGGGTGGCGACGTCGCCGACCTTCATCCAGGAGAGGAGGTCAAGAAATTCCATGTCAGTCCTCCAACGTCCGACGAATGTTTTCGATTTCTGTCTCATCAGGGCCCTCAACGTTGTGTTCGGGCTCTTTGTTCCAGTCAGCGATCAGGTTCGAGATCGCCTGAACAGCAACGAGGACGATGATAAACAGGATGGCAGGTTTCACGACGCCAGGGATGGGTGGATCCCACGCGGTGCCGAATGTCTCCATCCGGAGCATACGGGTCAGCGCGTCAGTGTAGCCGCCCCAAACGAGCGAAAAAGTGAAGAACAACAAAAGGATAAGCGAAATGACATCCGCTGTTTTCTTCATCCAGCGAGGCATCATGTCATAGATAACGTAGATACGGATGTGGCTGCGCTGTTGCATTGCGTATTGGCCTGCAAAGAGGAACACAAACGCAGCAATCCAGAGCGACAGTTCGTTCGCCCAGAGTGTGGGGCGAGAGAACACGTAGCGCGACACAACTTCATAGAACATAACGACCACGATCAACACGACCATGATCATCGCCATCCGCGATGTAACGAGCGAAAGAGTGTCGAAAACCCCATCCGGCTTCTCTTCGATCGCACCTTGCGCGTCTGACAGGTAAAGTGACGTGGCAACAAATGCACCGGTGATCGAAATCAGCATCAAGGCGACCAATGGTCGACCTGCAGGCCGGATCATTTCGTGCATGCCAACTGCATCTTCTGAAATGAATTGGTTTAGGACCATCCACGCAAATATTAGAAGCGTCAGTCCGCTAAAGCCTATCATGGCAAGGCGAACTGGGGCCTTTAGGCGACCGAGCCAAAGGCTTTCATTGTCCATAAGATCCTCCCTTGGGGAAATAACTTGCCTGAAATTGGTGAGCCCCGCGACAGGGCCCACCATTTATTTCAAGCGGGATTTTACAATCCCATCAGATCAGTCGATCAGACCGAGCTGGGTCAGGTAGCCTTTGTGGCTTTCGAGCAGAGCAGCGGCTTCCGGCGAACGGGTGCCCCAGTCTTCCCATGCGACCTGAGCGGCAGCACGGAACGCAGCGCGATCCTCGGTCGACCAGTCGTAGAGGGTGACGCCAGCAGCGGTCAGAGCAGCTGCAGCTTCAGCGTTTGCTTTTTCGTTATACAGAGCGATCTGGAACGCCAGTTTCTGCCATGCAGTGTCAATGATACGGCGCTGCTGTTCGCTCAGGCCGTTCCAAACGTCGAGGTTACACGCAAGGTGGTCCGACGGCATCGAGTGGAAGCCCGGGTAGGTTGCGTGCTTCACGATGTCGTAAAGACCGAGGCCAACGTTGTTTGCGAGGCCAGATGCGTCAGCACCGTCGATGATACCGGTTTCAAGCGCGGTAAAGATCTCGGTGAAGTCCATAACGATCGGCGAAGCGCCCAGTTCTTGGAAGATTTCGGTTTCCATGCCCGGAGGCGAACGGAACTTCCAGCCTTCGAGGTCAGCAAAGCCTGCAATCGGCTTGGACGAGGACAGGGATTCCTGACCGTAGATCGACCAACCGATCAGCTGCATGCCCTGAGCGTTGTAGAGCTCTTGAGCTGCGTCATAGCCGCCACCGTGGTAGAGCCACGAATACTGCTGCCATGGGGTTTCATAACCACCCATGATGTCGCCTACGAACTGGAACGCAGGGTTTTTACCGGTCTGGTAAGCACCGCCAGTCGCGTCACAGTCGAGGATGCCGT
>JAYPVO010000215.1:0-2331 GCA_038134645.1 Paracoccaceae bacterium | reverse complement strand
GAAAAGCAGGCCCAAAAAGCCCGCGAAACGATGGAGATTTTCGCACCACTCGCTGGCCGAATGGGTATGCAGTGGATGCGCGAGGAACTTGAAGATCTGGCGTTCAAGGTTCTGAACCCTGACGCACGTCAATCGATCTTGCGCCGCTATGTCATGCTGGAAAAAGAGTCTGGCGATGTGATCGAAAAGATCACCACGGATATGCGGATCGAATTGGATAAGGCGGATATTAAGGCCGAGGTCTATGGCCGCGCCAAACGCCCCTATTCGATTTGGCGGAAAATGCAGGAAAAGGATCAGGGCTTTAGCCGTCTGTCCGACATCTGGGGTTTCCGTATCCTGACCGAACGTGAGTCCGACTGTTACCGTGTCCTTGGTGCGATCCACCAACGTTGGCGCGCCGTTCCTGGGCGGTTCAAGGACTATATCAGCCAACCAAAATCGAACGGCTATCGCTCGATCCACACGACGGTTTCGGGGCGTGACGGTAAGCGGGTTGAGGTTCAAATCCGCACCCGCGAAATGCACGAAGTTGCTGAGACAGGCGTTGCAGCGCACTGGTCCTATAAGAACGGTGAACGTGTCGAGAACCGATTTGCCGTTGACCCCGTGCGCTGGATTTCGCAGCTGTCTGAACGTCTGGATGACGACACGGATCACGATGAATTCCTCGAAGCTGTGAAGCTCGAGATGTATCAGGACCAAGTGTTCTGTTTCACGCCCAAGGGTGACGTTTATAAACTGCCACGCGGCGGGACGCCCATCGACTTTGCCTACGCCATTCACACGCGGATCGGCGCAGCTTGCGTTGGTGCCAAAGTGGACGGTCTGCGCGTTCCTTTGTGGACACGTCTTAAGAACGGCCAATCGGTAGAGATCATCACAGCAGAAGGCCAAAAGCCCGAAGCAACTTGGATTGATATTGCGGTCACAGGGCGGGCCAAAACGGCTATTCGTCGTGCGCTGCGCGAAGAAGACCGCGAGCGCTACATCAAACTCGGTCAAGAATTGGCCCGCGTTGCCTTTGAAAACGTCGGTAAAAAAGCCACGGATAAGGCGCTGCGCACGGCCGCGAAAACGCTGGCGCTCGAGAGCGTAGACGAGATGCTCGCTCGGCTCGGTAGTGCAGAGGTTACTTCGCGGGAAGTTGTGCGGGCGATTTATCCCGACCTTGCTGAACGTAAGGGTGATGAGATCGAGCGCGCCAAGGCAGTTGTAGGTCTAACGGGTGATCAGTCATACACTCGTGCACAGTGCTGTCAGCCCGTTCCAGGTGAACGCATCGTCGGGATCGCCTATCGTGGTCAGGGCGTAGTCGTGCATACGATCGACTGTCCGTCTCTTGCGGACTTTGAGGACACGACCGAACGCTGGGTGGATTTGCACTGGCAGGACGGACGTCACGAGCCAAAGCATACTGTGACGCTTGATCTGACGATCAGCAACGATGCCGGCGTTCTGGGTCGAATTTGCACGATCATTGGCGAACAGGCCGCCAATATCTCGGACCTCAATTTCATTGATCGAAAGCCCGACTTCTACCGTTTGTTCGTTGATGTGGACCTGCGGGACATTGAACATCTGCACCGCGTCATGACGGCGTTAGAGGCAGAGAGTAACGTATCGTCAATCTCACGGCTTCGAGACCCTTCGCGCAACCGCAAATCTGCGGGGGACAGCAAGTAGTGTTTAAACGCCGCGATAGAAAACCACTTTGGCAGTCACTGTGGCATTTGGTTTGGCCAAAAGGTGGCTGGGTTCGCGCGTTTGAGTATGTAAAGCACCGCTTGCGCCGTCTGCCTGACACCCCAGAAAAAATTGCGCGCGGGATCAGTGCAGGCGTATTCACGAGCTTTACCCCGTTTTTCGGGATGCACTTTATCATGGCATGGCTGTTTGCACGGACCCTCAGAGGCAACGTCCCTGCGGCTTTGCTCGGCACGTTTTTCGGGAACCCGCTGACCTATGTCCCCATTGCGGTCTCGTCATTGACGATGGGTCATTTCCTGCTTGGCACTCGTCCAGATCGCACCGTTCATGTAACGTTGATGGGCAAGTTCAGTGGCGCGGGAAGCGACCTTTGGCACAACTTCCTTGCGATGTTCACGGACGCCAAAGCAGATTGGCACGCCCTTTCGATTTTCTTTGAAGACGTGTTTCTGCCTTTTGCGGTCGGGTCCATTATCCCAGGACTGTTGACCGCTGTTGTGATGTATTACGTCACGCTCCCCGTCATTCGAGTGTATCAGAATAGCCGTCGCAAGCGTCTGAAATCCCGTCTCAAGCAATTGAACAAATTAAGCTAAAAATCGCACTGACGGCGGATGGAAT
>JAYPVO010000214.1:0-2405 GCA_038134645.1 Paracoccaceae bacterium | reverse complement strand
TCACGCGCAACCTCAGTCAGACACTATCCAACGTCGATCACGATAAATTCGACAAAGCGGCAGGGTGTTTGGCCGATACAAACGGGCGGCTCTATATCGTGGGCGGGCGCATCACACGTGCTTTGGCCGAATACGCCTTTACCCATTTCCAAGCGATCCGCGAACGCGTCACTCACATGACCAGCTCGTCCGCGACGTGGCCGCACTATGTGTTGGACATGGTCAAAGGCGATACGCTGCTGATGTTCGACATTCGCCGCTACGAGACGAACCTTCTGCGCCTCGCGGAACTCGCCAAAGAGCGCGGTGTTACGGTCATCGTCGTGACCGACCAATGGGCTAGCCCGATCGCCAGCATTGCGGACTATACGTTTAACTGCTGGGTCGAAATTCCCTCGGCTTGGGACTCAAACGTTTCAACGATGATGTTGCTCGAAACCTTGATTGCGGCGGTCCAAGAGGAAAACTGGCCTCGTGCCAAGGACCGCTATGAACGGCTCGACGAAATCTTTGAAGCCGCACGCCTGTTCCGTAAACCCTAGAGCGCGATGATATGGTTGTCCCAGTTCACGGGATGCTGCGCGATCTGCGTCGCGATGCCATCTCGAACGGCGGCGATATTGCCGAACCCATCGCTGGACAGATAGCCGCCAGTGCCCGCGACCAGACCACAAACATCGGGCTGGATCACCGCGCCGAGGAAGGCTCCGTTCTCATCAAACCGATGCAAACGCCCGCCCTTGGGTGATGAAATCGCAACCTCGGAACCGTCAGGAGTAAAGGCAATCGACCCCGCGTAGCCTTGCATCGGATATTCATCAGACAGGGGCGCTTGGGCCAGAATAGGGTCTGATCCGCGACGATGCAGCCCCATCAATGGGGGCAAATAGGACGGGTCATCCTGCCACTGCATCGCAAAGGCCACGAGGCCATCATCGCGCACAGCCAAATGGCGGATTGAGTTGAAATGCAGGTCAGGGTCGAGCGTGACGATCTCTTCCATGCCATCCAAGGTCAGATAGGCGAGGTTCGGTTGCATCGCGCCAACATTCATCGGCGTCCGTCCACCGGGGTCCGTTTGAATTCCGCCGTTCGCTATGACCAGCGTCCGCAGATCGGGCATAAGGCGCACGTCATGTGGTCCCACGCCGTGCGTGTCCAATTCACCGAGTCGAGAATAACCGTTCTCTGCATCCCAAAGGCCCAATCGCCCCGCGCTGTCACTAGAACGCTGTTCTGTTGTGATTAGCACGCGGCCATTGTCGACATAGAGGCCATGACCGTTGAAGTGGTTACCTTCAGGCGCATTGAGGTCCTGAATGACCGACCCCGTGACGCAATCGATGACAATTGCGTAGTTCCCAGGGCGGCGGGCGAAGGCGACAGCGATGGGCTGTGTCGGGTGACCCGCACCTGCATGCCCGCGCGCAGGGAGCGGCACGCGAAATGTGATCGCGCCGTCGGGTGTGAGGCCGAATAAAGCGTAGGCGTCCCCCTCTTTCGCGGCTGCGATGTAAGATGGATTGCCCACACTTGCCCAAGTCATGCGCGGCACGGTCGCAGCAGCCAAAAACGTGGATAAAAACCGGCGTCTCGTCGTCAACTTAGTCACCGTCCGATGCGTTGAACCCAGCCGAAATGCCCTTCACCGCGCCAATCTCGTTCGAGATTGCGTTCTTAACAGCTTGGACCCTCTGGCCAAGGATTTGCAGTTTCAACCAGCTCTGGGAGTCGTCGGCGATATCGGAAAAACTCGGGTCGGTTATCGCGTCCGCAGCTTCGTGGAATTCGGTTACCGCTTGCGAGGTCGCGGGCAGGGGCGCCCCCATCAACTCCGCGGCCTGTGCATAGGCTGTATCGACAACTAAAACGATGTTGCGGAGCGATCGCTCTGAACGCCACGCTTCGGCACGGGTTGGACGAGGTCGAGCGAAGTCGGCCAAAGGACGACCAATGCGGCTATCGGTCGTGAAATCCAACGAACTGATCAGCTGTGTGTAGAGCACCCCAAAGGCATCGTCTTCGGGCACAAAAGGCAAGGTTTCGCCATCGCCTTGGCTCTGGATGATCAGCGCATACCGATCACGCCAATCGGTCGCTTGCGCCTGCGCTTCTCGGGCGATGTCGGCGGTCACACGTTGAACATAGGTGCAGGTGTAGCTGTCGGACGCATAGGATTGAAAGCGGTCATCAAAGAGCAGCATTTCAAGAGCAAATAGCCCACGGCCAGCAATCGACGATGCGGCAAAGCCTTCGGCATCGTTAATCAACGGGTCTGTGTCCGCGATCATTGCCGACAGTGTCTTGGCCGTGAAACCGCGTTCGTCAGGCCAAAACGCGATGTTCAGCGCGCCATTTTCGGTCGGTCCAATGCGCAAATGTTGGACGGCCATCCATGCATCAAA
>JAYPVO010000213.1:0-2470 GCA_038134645.1 Paracoccaceae bacterium | reverse complement strand
CTTTCAAAAGAGCAATGTCAGTGTTCGGGTCGGTGCCGACCAAGGTCGCCGCGAGCGGTTCGGTCCCACCGGGAAAGAATTCGATCAGGATTTCATCCGCGCCTTCGATGACGTGGTTGTTGGTCACGATATAGCCGTCAGCAGAAATTACAAAGCCAGACCCCAGAGCCGACGACCGGCGCGGGCCTTGGTTTTGGAAGTCCTTAAAGAAGTCCTCGAACGGGGACCCATCTGGGACCACACCACGTGGGCCAGCATTGGTGGACACAACAGTCGTCGTCGTGATGTTCACAACGGCAGGGCTAAATTTCTCGGCCAAATCGGCAAAACTGTCGGGGCGCGATTGCGCGAAACCCGCAACGGTTTGGGCCAAGAGGAATACAAAAGACAGCAAGATTGCCACGGCATAGGACAGACGGGTCTGTTCTGTGTGGCGGGAAACAGTGAGTGCTTGAGACGTCACGGTGCCTCTCCTTTTTGCGGTTGCGGGGCGTCACACCCCGATGGCAATCCAAACTCTATGCATGGCGCGAGGTAACTCAAGCCATGCTACAGCCACCTCAACCACCTGTGAATTTCAGTGTAGGCCGCGTGCACAAAAATGCACAAGTAGAACGCCGATAAAAACCGCGACCAGTCCGACCATGCGGCGTTGTTGGTGGGTCAGTTCCGCCAGCGCGGCGAGCATTTTCTCAACGAAAGAAGGGGCCAGCGCGTAGGCCAGCCCCTCGATCACGAACACCAGCCCGAGGGCGATGCCAATCATCCAGATCATCAGTTACCAACCGACGATTTCAGATACTTAAAGAACTCGCTATCAGGCGACAGCACCATCGATGCGTTGCCGTTTTCGAGCGCGGTCGCATAGGCGTTCATCGACCGATAGAATTCAAAGAACTCTGGGTCAGCGCCGTAGGCTTCTGCAAAGACGCGGTTGCGCGTTGCGTCGGCTTCACCGCGGATGATCTCGCCCTGACGTTCCGCGTCCGACACAAGTTCAGTCACGGTACGGTCAGCCTGTGCGCGGATACGCTGTGCAGCTTCGTTACCACGAGCGATTTCGTCAGCGGCTTCGCGTTCACGCTCTGCCGTCATACGGTCGTAGGTTGCAGCAAGGTTTTCTGGCGGCAGGTCGGTACGTTTCAAGCGCACGTCGATGATCTGCAGACCCAGCGCCTGTGCCTCGTCAATCGCGCCGTTGCGGATGCGCTGCATCAGCGTTGCACGGTCGGTCGACAGAATGTCGTTCGAGGTCACGCTACCCAGAACCTGACGGGTTTCAGCCCGCAGGATGGAATCGAGGCGCGATGCCGCAGCCCGTTCAGCACCCACACCAACCGCACGGCGGAAGACTTCCACATCGGTGATGCGGTAGCGAGCGAAGGCGTCGACGACGATACGACGACCGTCAGAGGCGGTGACTTCCAACTCTTCCATGTCGCGGCTCAGGATGCGGTCATCATAGGTGACCACTTCTTGAATGAACGGAAGCTTAAAGCCGAGGCCCGGTTGTTCTTGGACGCGGACAATTTGGCCGAACTGAAGCACGAGCGCCTTTTCACGTTCATCAACGATGAACAGCGACGACAGGGCTACAGCGCCAGCAACGACCACAGCGGGGATGAGAAACGCGGTCTTACGCATTAGTTCGACCCTCCTTCGGTGGTGCTTCGGCGGATTTCGTTCAGCGGCAGGTAAGGCACAACGCCCGAGCCTTCGCCGTTGTTATCGTCCAAGAGCATCAGATCGACGCCACCCAGAACTTTTTCCATCGTTTCCAGATACATACGCTGACGGGTCACATCAGGTGCCATCTGGTATTCGGTCAGGATCGAGCTAAAGCGGCTCGCTTCACCTTCGGCGGCGTTTACGACCTGTGCGCGGTAGGCTTCGGCTTCTTCGAGAAGCTGCGCTGCCTGACCACGGGCCTCTGCCACAACGCGGTTCGCATAGGCGTCAGCGAGCGATTGCAGACGGTCACGTTCCTGTTCGGCGTCCTGCACCTTGCGGAAGGATGCGATAACAGGCTGCGGCGGGTCGGCCTTGTCAAAGTTGATACGAACGATGTTCACGCCACTGTCATAGCTGTCGAGAGTGGATTGAACGAGGTCGGTCAACTGCTGCGCAATAGAGGCACGGTTCACGTTGAGGATCGGTGCCAGTTCCGACTGAGCGATAATCTCGCGCATCGCGGATTCAGACACAGCCGCGATGGTCGCGGCGGGATCAGCAAGGTTGAACAGGAAACGCTGTGGGTCGCGGATGTTCCAAACGACTTGGAAGTCGATATCGACGATGTTCTCGTCACCCGTCAGCATCAGACCCGCATCGTTACCGACGTTCGAGGTGCCGATTTCAATCGTGCGTTCAGTCGAAACAGCCAGAACTTCACGTGTGACCAGCGGCCAAGGGGCAAAGTTCAGACCTGGGTTACCGACCTGATGAAACTCACCAAGGAACAGCTCAACCG
>JAYPVO010000212.1:0-2477 GCA_038134645.1 Paracoccaceae bacterium | reverse complement strand
ACAACGTGGTGCTCGAAGCCCGTCGTGAAGAAGCAGAAGAAGCCGTCAAACTCGCTGCGCCGAGCTATGACGACATCGCTGTCGAAACACCGGAAAGCCGCGAAGAGTAATCGCTTTAAAATCTTACGAAAGGCCCTCGCATTGCGGGGGCCTTTTGCGTTTTGGGGATCGGAAATTGTGTCCTGACAATATCGCGCTAGCGCGGCCTATATCGCGGTGCTACGGCTTGGCGCATGAAAGCTCTTTCTGACAATGTTCGCGGCGCGTTAATGATGGCCGTCGCCATGCTCGCCTTCAGTAGCAATGACGCTGCGATGAAGTCGCTCTCGGGCGAACTGCCATTGTTTCAGGCCATTTTCTTGCGCGGGATTGTTACCACGATCGCCATGATCATTCTGGCAGGCGTGTTCGGTCAGCTTAGGTTTCGGCTGGGGCGGCAAGATTTCATCTTGGTTTGTGTGCGGTCCTTGGCAGAGGTCGCTGCGGCTTGGACGTTCCTCACGGCATTGTTCAACATGCAATTGGCCAATGTGACCGCGATCTTGCAGGCGTTGCCGTTGGTCATGACCTTTGCAGGGGCGCTATTCCTAAAAGAACCCATCGGCTGGCGTCGATTGTCTGCAAGTATTGTGGGTTTCATGGGCGTTTTGATGATCGTCCAGCCCGGTGGAGAGAGCTTTAACATCTATTCCATATATGCGCTTTTGACCGTTGGGTTGGTGGTCATTCGCGATTTGGCAGCGCGGCGCATGTCGCGAGATGTCCCATCCATGTTCGCAGCGACATTTGCCGCGGGGACGGTTACGGCTTTTGCAGGTTTCGGATCGCTTTTCATTGAGTGGGCACCGGTGACTGGCCATTCTGCGGTGGTATTGGGCAGCGCTGCATCGGCTGTTTTGATCGGTTATCTTATGTCTGTTTCGGCGATGCGGGTTGGAGAAATCTCATTTGTCGCACCGTTCCGATATGTAGGCCTGCTTGCTAGCCTCATCCTTGGTGTTGTGATTTTCGGACAGTTGCCATCGACCCTAGCACTTCTGGGTTGTGTGGTCGTGGTCGGAAGTGGTCTATTCATCTTTAGGCGTGAACGGCAACTGACAGAGGTTAAGGCCAAGTGACCCTTCTGAATATCCAGATGCTTGGGCTGTGCCGATTTTCTTACCCGTCCGAAGTTGGTGCATTTAGGCATACGGCTCAGACGATGGATGAACTGCGGGCCGAGCTTTATGGGCGCAAACGAATGGCCACGCGGTTCTTCTTTTTCGAACAGATCGTGCTGCCAGCGCTCAAAGCTCAGACGGACCCGAATTTCACTCTGCTTTTATTGGCTGGCGACCAAATGCCCGACGAACACAAGGAACGGCTGCGGAGCCTATGTTCGTTGGTACCTCAGATCGAAATCGTCTTTGCCGAAGAGGGCAGGGTGCATCGTGAAATTTGCCGCGAAGTGATGGTCGATCACCGCGACCCGTCTGCGGATATTGTCGCCGAGTTTCGGATCGATGACGATGACGCCGTCGCCGTCGACTTTATCGAGATGGGGCGTTCTGTCATTGAGGCGTCTTATGGGCTCTCTGATCAGAACGGCATGCTCTGTGTCGATTTTGCGCATGGGATCCTTTTGGGGTTCGACCGCCATGGCGTTCGTGCGCAAAACATCAAAGAACGAATGTGGACGCCCGCTCAGATCTTTTGTCGACGGCCAGATGACAAGCGCAGCATTCTGGATATGAACCACATGAAGGCGTGGGCGCATATGCCAACTGTATCGATGTCATCGCGGCTCATGTTCGTGCGCGGTGCCCATTTTGGAAATGATAGCGACCTGCTTAAGCGCCCTCGATTTGCCAAAGACTGGGCCCCTGTGTCGGGACAGATTGCTGACCGTTTGGCCTCACGGTTTGGGATTGTTAGCAATGCGCTGACCGAAGGCTGGAAGGCGCTGAGTGATCGCTCAGCGTGAAGCGGTTGACACCTTAAGCGACTCCGCCTATACGCCGCCCATCCGGGTAGACGGGAGGATTCCCTTTTAACCCGATATCAGAGCTGAAGTGGACATGAACCGGGCTAATGCTGCCTTGTTCCTCTGTAACTTTAACCGCATCGCACCTCCGGTAAGGGTTCGATTGCGGGCTTTTTGTGCTGCGGCGTTTGCGTCGCGCATTCGTCGAAAACCGCGGACCTACGGGGCCGCATATTGTAGGATAGGGGATATAACCCAATGCCAACGATCCAACAGCTGATCCGCAAGCCGCGTCAGCCCAAAGTCGTCAGATCCAAGTCGCAGCACCTCGAGCGCTGCCCGCAAAAACGCGGCGTTTGCACCCGCGTTTACACAACAACACCGAAGAAACCGAACTCGGCTATGCGTAAGGTTGCGAAGGTTCGCCTGACCAACGGCTTCGAAGTCATTTCGTACATCCCAGGTGAAAGCCACAACCTTCAGGAACACTCTGTGGTTCTGATCCGTGGCGGCC
>JAYPVO010000211.1:0-2491 GCA_038134645.1 Paracoccaceae bacterium | reverse complement strand
CGGTTGAGCTGTTCCTTGGTGAGTTTCATCAGGTCGGTAACCCAGGTCTGAACTTCGCGCCTTGGCCGCTGGTCACACGTGAAGTTCTCGCGGTTTCGACCGAACGCACGATTGAAATCGGCACCTCGAACGTCGGCAACGATGCAGGTCTGATGCTGACGGGTGACGAAAACATCGTCGATATCGACTTCCAAGTCGTTTGGAACATCCGCGACCCACAGCGTTTCCTGTTCAACCTTGCTGATCCCGCCGCGACCATCGCGGCTGTGTCTGAATCCGCGATGCGCGAGATTATCGCTCAGTCGGAACTGGCACCGATCCTCAACGTGAACCGTGCCTCTATTGCGCAGCAGTTGACCGACCTCGTTCAATCCACTCTCGACAGCTATGACAGTGGCGTGAACATCGTTCGTATCAACTTTGACAAGGCCGACCCGCCGCAGCCTGTTATCGCATCCTTCCGCAAGGTGCAGGACGCCGAACAGGAACGTGACCGTCTGCAATCGCTCGCTGACGCCTATGCGAACCGCGTTGTGGCAGAGGCCCGTGGTCAGGCAGCGCAGCTTCTCGAAGAAGCCGAAGCCTACCGCGCACAGGTCGTAAACGCCGCCGAAGGTGAAGCGAGCCGCTTTAGCTCGATCCTGACCGAATACCAGATGGCACCTGATGTGACCCGTCAGCGTATGTATCTGGAAACGATGGAAAAAGTTCTGGGTGGCGTCGATCTGATGCTCTTGGACGATAACAACGGCGAAGGCTCGGGCGTTGTGCCTTACCTGCCGCTGAACGAAATCCGCCGAAGCACCACCGAAGGAGGGTCGAACTAATGCGTAAGACCGCGTTTCTCATCCCCGCTGTGGTCGTTGCTGGCGCTGTAGCCCTGTCGTCGCTGTTCATCGTTGATGAACGTGAAAAGGCGCTCGTGCTTCAGTTCGGCCAAATTGTCCGCGTCCAAGAACAACCGGGCCTCGGCTTTAAGCTTCCGTTCATTCAAGAAGTGGTCACCTATGATGACCGCATCCTGAGCCGCGACATGGAAGAGTTGGAAGTCACCGCCTCTGACGGTCGTCGTATCGTCGTCGACGCCTTCGCTCGCTACCGCATCACCGATGTGGAAGTCTTCCGCCGTGCGGTTGGTGTGGGTGCTGAACGGGCTGCGGCATCGCGCCTCGATTCCATCCTGCGGGCTGAAACCCGTCAGGTTCTGGGTAGCGTGACCTCGAACGACATTCTGTCGACCGACCGTGCAACGCTGATGCAGCGCATCCGCAACGGCGCGATTGACGAGGCACAGGCGCTGGGTCTGCAGATCATCGACGTGCGCTTGAAACGTACCGACCTGCCGCCAGAAAACCTTGCTGCAACCTACGACCGTATGACGGCAGAGCGTGAACGCGAAGCCGCTGACGAAATCGCTCGTGGTAACGAAGCTGCACAGCGTATCCGCGCACAGGCTGACCGTACCGTGACTGAACTTGTGTCGGACGCGGAACGTCAGGGCGAGATCATCCGCGGTGAAGCCGACGCAACGCGCAACCGCGTCTTTGCAGAAGCCTACGGCGCTGACCCAGAGTTCTTTGAATTCTATCGGTCGATGAACGCCTATGCGACCGCGCTCGAAAACGGCAACGCATCGATGGTGCTGTCGCCTGATAGCGAGTTCTTTAAGTATCTGAAATCGTCGGTTGGTAACTGATGATCTGGATGATTGGCATCGCCCTCGGGCTGGTGTTCGTGATCGAGGGGCTGGCCTACGCGCTGGCCCCTTCTTTCGTTGAGAAAATGCTCGCCGCGCTGGCGGAACTGACCCACCAACAACGCCGCATGGTCGGACTGGTCGCGGTTTTTATCGGCGTTCTACTTGTGCATTTTTGTGCACGCGGCCTACACTGAAATTCACAGGTGGTTGAGGTGGCTGTAGCATGGCTTGAGTTACCTCGCGCCATGCATAGAGTTTGGATTGCCATCGGGGTGTGACGCCCCGCAACCGCAAAAAGGAGAGGCACCGTGACGTCTCAAGCACTCACTGTTTCCCGCCACACAGAACAGACCCGTCTGTCCTATGCCGTGGCAATCTTGCTGTCTTTTGTATTCCTCTTGGCCCAAACCGTAGCGGGTTTCGCGCAATCGCGCCCCGATAGTTTCGCCGATTTGGCCGAGAAATTTAGCCCCGCCGTTGTGAACATCACGACGACGACTGTTGTGTCCACCAACGCTGGTCCACAGGGCATCGTGCCTGATGGGTCCCCGTTCGAGGACTTCTTTAAGGACTTCCAGAACCAAGGCCCGCGCCGTTCGTCGGCTCTGGGATCTGGCTTTGTAATTTCTGCTGACGGCTATATCGTGACGAACAACCACGTCATCGAAGGCGCGGACGAAATCCTGATCGAGTTCTTCCCAGGTGGAACCGAACCGCTCGCGGCGACCTTGGTCGGTACCGACCCGAACACTGACATTGCTCTTTTGAAAGTGGACGCGACCGACCTGCCGT
>JAYPVO010000210.1:0-2512 GCA_038134645.1 Paracoccaceae bacterium | reverse complement strand
ACCACGAGATGATCGAATCCAACGTTATTAAGCCGGACAACCTCGAAGAGTCGCAAGTGGCTCTCGTGTACGGTCAGATGAACGAGCCTCCGGGAGCACGTGCACGCGTTGCGCTGACCGGTCTGACCCTTGCGGAACAGTTCCGTGACGCTTCGGGTACTGACGTTCTGTTCTTCGTGGACAACATCTTCCGCTTCACTCAGGCTGGTTCCGAAGTTTCGGCACTTCTGGGTCGTATCCCGTCCGCTGTGGGCTACCAGCCAACACTGGCAACCGACATGGGCGCGATGCAGGAACGCATTACCTCGACCAAGAACGGCTCGATTACATCGATCCAGGCTGTGTACGTACCTGCGGACGACCTTACCGACCCCGCACCGGCAACGACCTTTGCTCACTTGGACGCAACCACCGTTCTTAACCGCGCAATCTCGGAACTTGGTATCTACCCGGCAGTTGACCCGCTCGACTCGTCGTCGCGTATCCTTGACCCGCAGATCGTTGGTGAAGAGCACTACCAGGTTGCTCGCGACGTCCAGAACATCCTTCAGCGCTACAAGTCGCTGCAGGACATCATCGCCATCCTCGGCATGGACGAACTGTCGGAAGAAGACAAACTGACCGTTTCGCGCGCTCGTAAGATCCAGCGTTTCCTCTCGCAGCCGTTCGACGTTGCGAAAGTGTTCACTGGTTCGGACGGTGTTCAGGTTCCGCTGGAAGACACCATCTCGTCGTTCAAAGCAGTTGTGGCCGGTGAATACGACCACCTGCCGGAAGCTGCCTTCTACATGGTAGGCGGTATCGGCGAAGTTCTGGCAAAGGCCGAAAAACTGGCAGCTGAAGCTGCCTAAGGAGAGGCATAATGGCTGACACGCTCCAATTTGATCTCGTATCCCCTGAACGGAAGCTCGCTTCTGTTCAGGCCACCGAGGTCCAGATCCCGGCTGCTGAAGGCGCAATGACGGCGATGGCAGGTCACGCACCGACCATCACCACCCTGCGTCCAGGTATCCTGCGGGTCGTTCATGCGGGCGGCAGCGACGAATATGTCGTTTCCGGCGGCTTTGCCGAAATCGGTGCAGAGAGTGTTTCGGTTCTTGCTGAACGCGCACTGCCCACCGCAGAAGTGACCCAAGAGATCTTCGGTGAGATGGTTGCGGAATACCGCGCTGCTCACGAGAAGGCTCTTGCGAACTTCAAGAACGAACCGGGTCCGGTTGATGATGCGGCTCACCTTCTGGCTGACATGGTCGCCGTTGGTACCCACATGGGTCTGTCGTATCAGGAATAATCCTGACCTATACGAATTAGATTTCGAGATAGGCCCCTTCGGGGGCCTATTTTCTTATCAAAACCTCGTTTTTTACGAAATTATCTGGTTTACCTTGTGCAGCAGTTATAGCGTTACGGGTTATGAAGAAGCTTCAAAATCATCTTATTGGTGTGGATCAGGGCGAAATCGTTCTGTTCTCGGACTTTGAAACGGATGGGCCGATGTGGTCTGGCGACGGTCATCGTAGTTTGCGGCGGCAGGTCGAGTTTTCGTCGGCATATCGGTCGGCGCCGATGGTCCAATGTTGGTTATCGATGGTCGATATTTCGAACACCACCAATTGCCGAACAGATGTTCAGGCAGAGGATATTACCGAGACCGGTTTTGCGATCGTCTTTCAGACATGGGGTGATACGAAAATCGCACGTGTTCGCGTGGCATGGCAGTCGATCGGGGAAGTGCCGCATGACGATGATTGGGATGTCGTCTGACCTAGCCGTAAGTAGGCATTGAAAAACCCCCGACGTTTCCGTTCGGGGGTTTTGTGTTTCTAGACCTTCGGCCAGATCAATTGGCGTTATAGAGGCCTTCGTAGATCGGGATCAGGGTCTCGTCTTCGAATAGAGACGAAACCGAGGTGCCGTTCCATGTGTTCAGGATGGCCTGAGCGAACATCGGTGCGGTCGGAACAACACGGATGTTCGGCGCTTTGAGCACTGTGTCAGACGGTTGGATGGTGTCAGTGATCACCAGCGACTTCATGACCGAGTTTGTGACGCGCTCAACTGCTGGACCAGACATCACACCGTGCGAGATGTAGGCGTGCACTTCGGACGCGCCTGCTTCCATAAGGTGTTCAGCGGCTTTGCAGAGGGTGCCTGCGGTATCGCAAAGGTCGTCCACGATGATGCATTTCTTGCCTTCGACGTTACCGATGACGGTCATCTCAGCGACTTCACCAGCTTTCTCGCGGCGTTTGTCGACGATCGAAAGCGGCGCGTTGATGCGTTTAGCGAGCTCACGTGCGCGAGCCACACCACCAACGTCAGGCGAAACGACCATGATGTCGTCCATGTTGCCTTTGAAGTGGTGTTTGATGTCCAGCGCAAAGATCGGCGCCGCGTAGAGGTTGTCTACTGGAATATCGAAGAAACCTTGGATCTGCGTTGCGTGTAGGTCCATGGTCAGAACGCGGTCAACGCCAGCTTCGGCGATGAGGTTCGCAACCAGTTTCGCGCT
>JAYPVO010000209.1:0-2528 GCA_038134645.1 Paracoccaceae bacterium | reverse complement strand
GAGGGATCGTTCTCATGCTCTCTGCCGCCTTGGCGCTCATCGTTGCCAACTCTGGGCTGACGGATCTCTATCACGGTGTTCTCAACACATATTTTGCGGTGACATTTGACGGCGAAGGCCTTCAAAAGCCGCTGATCCTCTGGATCAACGATGGTTTGATGGCGGTGTTCTTCTTTCTCATCGGGCTCGAACTGAAACGCGAGATGCTCGAAGGGAAATTGAAGAACCCGCGCGACGTGATCCTGCCGGGTATGGCGGCGGTCGGCGGTATGATCGTTCCTGCGGCGATCTATGCGGCGATAAACTGGGGTAATCCTGAAACCATCCGCGGCTGGGCGATCCCTGCTGCGACCGACATCGCCTTTGCGGTTGGTGTTCTGGCGCTCTTGGGCACGCGCGTGCCGTCTGCTCTCAAGGTGTTTTTGCTCACGCTTGCGATTTTGGACGACCTTGGAGCGATCATCATCATTGCGTTGTTCTATACGGCTGATCTGAAAATCGATTACCTCTGGCTATCGCTGATCCCTCTCGCGGGTCTGTGGTTCCGCAACCACATGGGCTTCCACCGCGTTGCACCTTCGGTCCTTTTGGGCATCATCCTGTGGTTCTTCGTTCTGAAATCAGGCGTCCACGCAACGCTGGCTGGCGTGATCACCGCGTTCTTTATCCCGCTCAAAGACAAATACGGGAAATCGCCGCTGCATTCGGTCGAACATGGCCTGACGGACTATGTGTTCTTCCTCATCGTGCCGATCTTTGCGTTCGCGAACGCGGGTGTTGTCCTCAAGGGCATCACGATTGACCAGATGTTTGCGCCGCTCCCTATCGGTATCGCGCTTGGCCTTTATCTGGGTAAGAAAGTCGGTGTGTTTGGCTTCACGTGGTTGTTGGTGAAATCGGGCGTCGCCAAACTGCCCAACGGCGTCAACTGGCGGCACATCTACGGCGTCAGCTGTCTTGCGGGCATCGGGTTCACCATGTCGCTCTTTATTGGCGGTCTGAGCTTTGGCGAAGGTGGTGTGCTGATGAACGAAGTGCGGATCGGCGTTCTGCTCGGTTCGATCCTCTCGGCGATCACGGGTTATCTGGTTCTGCGGAACGCAGGCAATCCAGAGGTCGAAAAGGCCTAACGCAAAAAGGGGGCCTCGCGGCCCCCTTTTTTCAGTCTGATCGCCGATCTTAACCGCGCACGTCGCGGATGATCTGCAGAATATCTTCGGCTGCTTTGGGGATGTTTGTCCCCGGACCAAAGATCGCCTTAACGCCAGCTTTGTAGAGGTAATCGTAGTCCTGCTGCGGGATAACACCGCCGCAGATCACGATGATGTCTTCTGCGCCAGCGGCCTTGAGTTCCTCGATCAGCTGCGGTGCGAGGGTCTTGTGACCTGCCGCCTGCGACGAAATCCCGATCACGTGCACATCGTTGTCGATCGCGTCCTGTGCAGCCTCAGCAGGGGTTTGGAACAGCGGGCCTACGTCCACGTCGAAACCGATATCCGCAAAGGCGGTTGCGATGACCTTAGCGCCACGGTCGTGACCGTCCTGACCCATTTTCACGACGAGCATACGTGGGCGGCGGCCTTCTTCTTCGGCGAATTGTTCGACCGATTTCTGAATGGCAGCAAAGCCTTCGTCGCCTTCGTAAGCCGCGCCATACACACCAGCGAGCGTTTTCACTTCGGCGCGGTGACGACCGAATTCTTTTTCCATAGCCATGCTGATCTCCCCTACAGATGCACGGGCGCGTGCGGCTTCGACCGCAGCAGCGAGAAGGTTTCCACCCTCTTTTGCGCGGCGGGTCAGTTCGGTCAGAGCAGCCTGACAGGCGGCCTCGTCACGGGTGCCACGGATGTTTTCGAGACGGGCAACCTGCGATGCGCGCACCGCGTTGTTGTCGATGTCCAGAATGTCGATCGGGTCTTCTTTGGCGAGGCGGTATTTGTTCACGCCCACGATCACTTCGTCGCCACGGTCGATCATCGCCTGACGTTTCGCAGCCGACTCTTCGATGCGGAGTTTAGGCATACCCGAGGCCACAGCCTTGGTCATGCCGCCCATTTCCTCGACCTCTTCGATCAGCTTCCATGCCTCTTCGGCGAGCTGTGCGGTGAGGCTTTCGACGTAATACGAACCAGCGAGCGGATCGACGACCTTGGTCACGCCAGTTTCCTCTTGGAGGATCAACTGGGTGTTCCGCGCGATACGGGCCGAGAATTCGGTCGGCAGTGCAATCGCCTCATCAAGCGCGTTGGTGTGGAGCGACTGGGTGCCGCCCAGTGCTGCCGCCATCGCCTCGTAAGCGGTGCGGACAACGTTGTTATACGGGTCTTGCTCTTGGAGCGACACACCAGAGGTCTGGCAGTGTGTGCGGAGCATCAAAGACCCCGGTTTCTGCGGGTTGAACTCTTTCATGATGCGGGTCCAAAGAAGACGCGCAGCCCGCAGTTTCGCGGCCTCCATGAAGAAGTTCATACCAATCGCAAAGAAGAACGACAGACGCGGTGCGAACTGGTCAACATCCATGCCCG
>JAYPVO010000208.1:0-2551 GCA_038134645.1 Paracoccaceae bacterium | reverse complement strand
CGGTGCTTCATCGGCAGTTCGATGCCATCACAGATCAACGGTTCACCAGGGAGCAATGCATCCTCGGGCGCGCCATATGCACCACGAAACGCATGGATCAATCGAATACGAGTCGCATTCCGCCAGACGAGGACCGGAGACCGCGCCATAAGGTCGGATTCGACACGTTGGGCCAGAACTACCCTCGGATCTTTTTCAGCTGCTTCAGCAACGAGACGTTCGAATTTGTAGAAATCAACAGACGGGTCCGCCAAGGCGTGAGCGAGATCAAGGATTGGGTTCCCCGCTTCTTGGCGGTGGATACGGTTCAGGATCAGTCGATCCTTTTCGGGCAGCTTTTCAAAGACCATTCCGCCCGTGCCTTGAACGGGTGGGAGCTGCGCGGGATCGCCGAATAGCACGAGCGTCGGGAAAATCTCTTTAAGGTCATCGAGCGCCTTTTGATCCAGCATCGAGCTTTCGTCGATAAACCCGATATCGAGAGGGTCCTCGCGCCGCTTCCATCCCGTGATAAAATCAGATCCACGCAGTCCCGCTGCTGCAAGCGCGGCTGGGACTGATGTATTGGTTTGATAAGACGCCCATGCACGATCCAAGGCCACATCCGTTAGGCCGTCGATTACGGGCCGTGTCCCTTCGCCCGCGAGCCATTCAGCAATCCGTTCGTATTCAGGATCATAAACGGGTGTGTAGAGAATGCGGTGGATCGTTGTCGCGGGCACACCGCGGTTGCGCAAAACGGCGGCAGCTTTGTTCGTTGGGGCCAAGACCGCGAGGGTGCGGCGGTCTTTTTTACGTTTACCTTCCCAATCGCCTGACACAATCGAAACGCCCGCCTCTTTGAGCGCCTTCGTCAACTCTGCCAACAGCAGCGTTTTGCCCGATCCCGCCTTCCCGATAACGGCCATAACTGCGCTGCTATCCCCCATCGGAGGGGTCAGCAACGCATCCGTCAGATTCACGCCATTCGCCGCGAGCAAATCAGCGATACTGTCCCAAGCTTGCGCCTGATCATCGGAAAATTGGAGAGCCGGAGTAGTCATGGCGGGACCCTATCCTTAACCCAAGAAAGGGGCCAGAGGCGTTAGGCCACCAACTGCAATCGCGGTGCAAAACCAAAGCTGGACTCGAACCATTTTTCGGAAAGTTCGGGCGGGATGTCTGCACGCCGCGCGACACGATCACGGGCGGCTTCATCATAGGCCCAAAGCCCTACTGCGACCATGTCCCGACCTTCACCCTGCTGCCCCAAAACTTCGGGCGACGACCCGATCATGCTGTAAATACGCACCATCCTCGCATCGAAAACACCGACGAAGTGTCTTACATCAAAGGCCCGCATGAGTTCGCCGCCAGCCAGCATTAGTGCCGCTGCTACTCGACCTTCGGCTTTTGGATTTAAGCAAAACCGCGTACACTCCCAGATGAATGGGCTCTGCAATTGGACGCCGTCCATCAAGTCAACGAAGTGGTCATTGACCATCGTCTGACCCGTCGTCGGTAAGAACCGCATTGAGCCGCCATGACTGCCGTCTTCGGTCTCCCAAATGACGTAGAGTGGGTTTAGGTCGTCATACTCGTCTCTTTCCCAACCGCGGTCATCGACCGTCACTTCCCAACCGAGACGATCATGAAATTGAGCGGCTCGATCGCGGAACATGCTGTCCGCGAGCTTAGGGTGATTGCAGAGTTGATCGCCGTATAGATACCGCAGCATGACACATCCCTTTTCTGATCCGAGGGATAGTCTGCCTTAAAATGGTTAATCTTCAGCCTACGCACCGTTCGGTGCCTTTCCTGGCCAATCGCCAGAGGTTCCGCGCGCGGCGCCACCAATCACGATCAAACCTTCCGTGATCGCCTTCGCAACGGCATGTGTTGTGTTGGTCGCACCCAATTTGAAACGCGCGCTTTCGATGTAGACGCGCAAGGTATGCTCGGAAATCGACAACATCTCTGAAACCTGCCCGCGGCCGTAACCCATCGCCAAATAGGTCAAGGCATCCGTTTCACGCCGCGACAAGGACTTTACGATCTCGGGCATACGGCCTTTTGCGATCTTCAGAGCACTCTTATTAAAGTAATGCGCAAGCAGGATGAGGTCCCGTTGGTACCTTTCTGTAAAAGCCCCCCATTCCTCGTCAGAGCAAGTATGCGAGACAGTGAACAAAGCATACTGACCGTTCGGTCCACGAATGGGAATTGTCATGCCCTGATTGCCGACGCCCGCTGCAATTGCCTCTTTCTGAAAGGCTCGGGCTTGCTTCGATGACCAATCGAGACGTTTCCAATCAACAGGGTGAAACCGCTGATAACAGCCGATTACGACAGGATCGACGCGTAGGTAATCGTTATCAACGTAGGTCTGGACCCAATCTGTTGGGTAAGTCCCGCAGCCGAACTGTTCACCATCACTACTAACCCAGTGATAAACCGCGTGATCGATATGGAATTGATCGCGCAGTGTCAGGATTATCGATTGCAGATCATCCAGTGTGTCCGCCTGATCCAGTTGCCCAATCAGGCTTTGTATGTTTTGCCCCATGCCCCA
>JAYPVO010000207.1:0-2552 GCA_038134645.1 Paracoccaceae bacterium | reverse complement strand
TTTCAACCCAGTTGAGGCTGTCGAACACGCGGAACACGTCGACGCCAGAGGTCGCTGCCTGACGCACGAATTCCTTCACAACGTTGTCAGGGTAGTTCGTGTAGCCAACGCCGTTGGACGCACGAAGCAGCATCTGGGTCATGATGTTTGGCATCGCGGTGCGGATGTCGCGCAGACGCTGCCACGGACATTCTTGCAAGAAGCGATAGGCCACGTCGAACGTCGCGCCACCCCAACATTCGACCGAGAAGAGGCCAGACATGTTCTGTGCGTAGGCAGGGGCCGCCTTGATCATGTCGATCGACCGCATACGGGTCGCCAGCAAGGACTGGTGGCCGTCACGCATGGTCGTGTCGGTGATCAGAAGCTGCTTTTGCTGGTGCATCCAGTCGGCAATCGCCTCGGGACCGAATTGGTCGAGGATTTGACGCGTGCCGCTCTGAACTTCGCCTTTGCCGGGCAGGACAGGGGGCTTTGGTGCTTTCAGTTCGGCATGCGGTTTCGCGCGACCAGCGGTTTCAGGGTGACCGTTCACGGTGATGTCCGCGATATAGGTCAGGATTTTGGTCGCACGGTCGCGGCGTTTGTTGAACTGGAACAGCTCTGGCGTCGTGTCGATGAACTTTGTCGTGTATTCGTAGTTCAGGAACGTCGGGTGCTTCAGCAGGTTGATCACAAACTCGATGTTCGTGGACACGCCGCGGATACGGAATTCGCGGAGCGCACGGTCCATCCGCGCAATCGCCATTTCAGGGGTCGGTGCGCGTGCGGTGATTTTCGTCAGAAGCGAGTCGTAATAACGGGTGATCACCGCGCCAGAATAGGCGGTGCCGCCGTCCAGACGGATGCCCGGACCCGTTGCCGATCGGTAAGTCTGGATACGACCGTAGTCAGGGATAAAGTTGTTCGACGGGTCCTCGGTCGTGACGCGGCACTGGAGCGCGTGGCCGTCGAGTTGCACGTCATATTGCGAAGCGCAGCCCGTTGCGTCGACGATGGATTTTCCTTCGGCGATCAGGATTTGCGCGCGAACGATGTCGATGCCTGTGACTTCTTCGGTGACGGTGTGTTCCACCTGAACGCGGGGGTTCACCTCGATAAAGTAGAACTCGCCCGAATCCATATCCATCAGGAATTCGACGGTGCCTGCGCATTCGTAGTTCACGTGCTCGCAGATTTTCTTGCCCAAGTTACACAGGCGTTCACGCTGCGTGGCCGACAGATACGGGGCAGGGGCGCGTTCGACGACCTTTTGGTTGCGGCGCTGAACCGAACAGTCGCGTTCCCACAGGTGATAAATGTTGCCCTTTTTATCGCCGAGGATCTGCACCTCGACGTGGCGGGCACGCAGAATCATCTTTTCCAGATAGCCTTCGCCATTGCCAAAGGCGGCTTCGGCTTCGCGGCGACCTTCGCGGACTTTTTCCTCAAGCTCTGCTTCGTTCATGATCGGGCGCATGCCGCGACCGCCGCCACCCCACGATGCCTTGAGCATCAGCGGGTAGCCAACTTCGGCGGCCTGCACACGGATGATATCCATGTTTTCGCCCAGAACTTCGGTCGCTGGAATGACGGGAACGCCCGCCTCCATCGCGACCTTACGTGCGCTGGCCTTATCGCCCAGTTCACGCATGGTTTTCGCTTTGGGGCCGATAAAGGTGATGCCGTTGCGATCACAGGCATCAACGAAATCAGGGTTTTCCGACAAAAGGCCGTAGCCGGGGTGGATGGCGTCCGCGCCGGACATTTTGGCGACGCGGATCATCTCATCGATGGAGAGGTAGGCGGCAACAGGGCCTAGTCCCTCGCCAATGCGGTAGGCTTCGTCAGCCTTAAAACGGTGAAGGCCGAGTTTGTCTTCTTCGGCGTAGACCGCAACGGTCTTTTTCCCCATCTCGTTCGCGGCCCGCATAATGCGGATCGCGATTTCACCACGGTTGGCGATCAGAATCTTTTTGAACTCGGCCATAGTCGGGCACTCCTTTGCAGATGCAGCAAAGGTGTAGAAAGATTCTGCGGCTGCGTAAACAGCTTTTTTGACGACATGTTAGCGATAACATATCTTTTGCTATAAATAATCGATTATTCGGACGCTGGGGCCTGACGGTTGTGGAGGGGAATTTCCTTCATCAGGAGGGAGAGCGCGAAGGCGATCACACCCAATGAGGCCGCAATCCAAAAGATCGGATGGATCGCGTTCACAACGCTATCCGCGACCAGAGCGCGTGCTTCTTCGGGTAAGCCGTGCAGCATTTGCGGGCCGATCTCGCCGTTGAATTCAACCGTCGTGCCAAGGCCTGCCGCCATACGTGCCGCAAAGAGTGCGCCGAACGCAGCGACCGCGAGCGATCCGCCAACCTGACGGAACATCAAACCAGCCGCTGTTGCGGTGCCTAAGGTTTCACGAGGCACAGCGTTTTGTACGGCGGTGGTCAGAACGGGGAATGTTGTCCCCATGCCGAGGCCGAAGGTGGCGAGCGACAGGCTGAACCGAAGCGTCGAGGTGTATTGGTCGATGGTCGACAGGGCGATCATGCCGAGCACGATAAAGA
>JAYPVO010000206.1:0-2552 GCA_038134645.1 Paracoccaceae bacterium | reverse complement strand
GGCAAATCCACCGCATGAGCGGTCCCATTGATCGTCAGTGTCCGTGCCATGATCGCCTCCTAATTATTACGGAGGATATAGGATCGACTTTATCCGCTAAAAGGTCAGGTTACGTGACGGCGGCGTGTTTTTTGTATTGAGGATCGTCCCAAAGGCGGTTCGTCATCACGTCCGCGATGATCTCAACGGCGCGGTCGATGTCGTCCTCAGAGAGATAAAGCGGTGTAATACCAAAGCGCATGATGTTCGGCGCACGGAAATCGCCAATCACGCCACGGGCAATCACGGCCTGCATTGCGGCATAGCCTTCGTCAAAGGCGAAAGAGACTTGCGATCCGCGCTGGGCAGGGTCACGCGGACTGACGAGGGTGAGCATCGGGCAGGCGGCTTCGACCCCTTGGATGAACCGTTCTGACAGCTCGATGGATCGTGCCCGAAGATCGTTCATGTCCACCTCGTCCCACACATCCAGCGCCGCGTCCAAAGCGGCCAGCGCTAAAACGGGCGGGGTGCCGCAGCGCATCCGATCAATGCCACCGCCAGCGCGGTAGTCGGGATCAAAGGCAAAGGGTGCTTCGTGGCCGAGCCAACCCGAGAGAGCAGGGCGGCAGTCAGGCGCGAGGTCGGGGTGGACATAGATGAATGCAGGCGCACCCGGTCCGCCGTTGAGGAATTTATAGGTGCAGCCCACCGCGAAATCGACGCCGCTTTCGGTCAGGGCGACGGGCAAAGCGCCCGCGGAATGCGCGAGATCCCAGATGACCAATGCGCCGACCGCGTGGGCCTTTGCGATGATCGCGGCCATGTCGTGTTTGCGGCCCGTGCGGTAGTCCACCTCTGTCACCATCACGACAGCGACCTCAGCCGTGATCGCATCGATGACCGCCTCAGGTGCAACGGTTTTCAGGATGTGACCTTTGCCGATGGTGCCGATGAGCCCCTGCGCCATATAGAGGTCAGAGGGGAAGTTCCCCGTGTCAGACAGGATCACCCGACGGTCGGGGCGGAGGTCCAATGCAGATGCCAACGCCTGATGCACTTTAATCGACAGGGTGTCACCCATCACGATTGTTCCTGCCGCCGCACCGACGAGCCGTCCAACGCGATCCCCGATCCGACGCGGGTCGTCCATCCATCCCGCTTTGTTCCAAGCCGTAATCAGCATGGCACCCCATTCATCGGCCATTCGTGCAGTTACACGAGCCGAAGCCGTGCGCGGCAGCGGGCCGAGGGAGTTTCCATCCAAATAGATCACGCCCTCGGGCAGATCGAACATATCGCGGGTTTTTGAGAAATCAGTCATGGCACGATGGAAATATAGTGCCGCGCGATTTGGCAAGCCCCACCGCGCCCACCTGTCGCATGACGTGACGCGAAATCGGGCGTGACAGTGGCGCAGACTGGGGGCAGGGTTGGCGCATGAAATTGATTGATATTCCCCCCGTCTGGTTGGCCCTCTGCATCGCGCTCGCGTGGTGGCTGGGCCTGAACGATCCTTTTGGCTTGTCGCTGGAACATCCGGTGACACAGTTGCTGTCAGGTGTTCTGATCGGCGGCGGCGTGATTTTGATGCTGCTTGCGGTCGTTGAGATGCGAAAATGGCGCACGACCTTCGTCCCACATCGCGTTCCGACCCATTTGGTGCAGTCGGGCATCTTTAAACGGACCCGAAATCCGATTTATCTGGGTGATGCTTTGGTTCTGGCGGGGGCGATCCTCTGGCTCGATGCGCCTATCGCATTGCCATTATTGCCAATTTTCGTTTGGTGGATCGAAAAACATTTCATCATCCCCGAAGAAAATCGGATGCGAAAAACGTTTCGCGCGGACTTTGCACGGTACTGCCTGAAAACCCGACGCTGGTTGTGAGCGTTAACGGCTTAAAGTCAGTCTCTGTATGCATTTGTATACTTTTAAAGCACTGCTTGTGAAATAAAATTGCTTTGGGTATGCGGTTCTGGATGAGGAAATTTTAAGGGGGATTGTCCGTGAAAATCGGCGCACCTAAAGAGATACTCGAGGGCGAAAACAGGGTCGCTATGACCCCTGCTTCGGCTAAGGATCTACAGAAGCTAGGTTACGAGTGCGTAATCGAATCCGGCGCTGGCGCAAATGCTGGCTTTTCCGACGAGATGTACAAAGAGGCTGGTGTTGAAGTGGTGAAAACCGCTGCGGCGCTGTTCAAAGCTGTCGACATCGTCGCAAAGGTCCGCATTCCGACCGACGCAGAGATCAAGCGTCTGTCCAAAGGCCAGACCATGATCACCTTCTTTAACCCTGGTGCAAACGAAGAGGGCCTGAAACTGGCTGCTTCGAAAGGCGCTAGCGTTATTGCGATGGAAATGGTTCCGCGTATTTCGCGCGCTCAGAAGATGGACGCGCTGTCGTCGATGGCGAACATCGCGGGCTACCGTGCGGTTATCGAAGCGGGTAACAACTTCGGTCGTTTCTTTACGGGTCAGATCACCGCTGCTGGTAAAGTTCCCCCTGCGAAAGTTCTGGTTGTTGGCGCTGGTGTGGCTGGTCTGGCTGCAATCGGCACCTCGACCTCT
>JAYPVO010000205.1:0-2606 GCA_038134645.1 Paracoccaceae bacterium | reverse complement strand
CCAGCGACGCGCAATTCACTGGGGTTCTTCCGAAACAAAGGCTTTGTTCTCGGCGGCGATGACGTAATCGACCTCGCTGGGGACAGGTCGATTCTCTTCCCAGTGATCTGGCTGAAGCTCGATTATTAGTCCGCGATCTGTTTGAGGATCGCCAAGGCTTCTGCATGAATTTCTGAATTCGCCGCAGCGATTACGCGTCCGCCGTTGTGTGCTGGGTTACCTTTCCAGTCGGTCACAATACCGCCCGCAGCCTGAATGACTGCGATAGGGCCTTGGATGTCGTAGGCCTGTAGACCCGCTTCGATCACAAGGTCGATCTGGCCTGCGGCGAGAAGGGCGTAGGCATAGCAATCGCAGCCATAGCGCACCAAACGCGCCTTTGACGCGACAGCGGTGAACCCGTCGCGCTCTACCGAGGTGCCGACCTCTGGAAAGGTGGTAAAGACGATCGCTTCGGCAAGTGGGCGAGCGGGGCGCGTTGAGAGTGCCGTGGTTCCCATCGGGCCTGTCACCTCTGCCAGCGTCGGGGCGCCGATAAAGCGTTCGCCGATGTAGGGCTGATCAATCACGCCCACCACAGGACCGTTGTTATCCCCTACAGCGATCAAAACACCCCACGTCGGTGTGCCCGACAAATACCCCCGCGTGCCGTCAATCGGGTCAAGAACCCAAGTCAGCCCAGAGGTGCCGTCTTTTGTTCCGTATTCCTCGCCAAAGATCGCATCATCGGGACGCTCACGTGCCAAAACATCGCGCATGGCACGCTCTGCGGCACGGTCGCCTTCGGTCACGGGGTCAAAATCAGCAGGACGTTTGTTGTCGGCATCTAGCCCCGCGCTGCGGAAATAGCGCAGGGTTTCGGGACGCGCCGCATCGGCAAGCAAATGGGCGACCCTGATCAGATCGCCCATAGTAGCTGTATCAATTGTATTCGACATGCTGCGTCCCCTTTGTTCCGCTGATGCGGTAACGCGGGGCGCGCCTATCGGTCAAGTGCTCAGGCGGCAGCGTCGCTCAGGACGCGGGCCAGATCGAACAAACGACGGCGCTGTGCTTCTGGGATCGCATAATACGACCGCAGGAGTTCCAGTGCTTCTTTGTCCGACAGAATATCGTTCGGCATGTTGCCTTCAGAGACCGGAGCATTGCTTTCCAGACCTTCAAAGAAGAACGACACGTCGACGCCCAGCGCATGGGCGATGTCCCAAAGACGGGATGCAGAAACGCGGTTCATGCCGGTTTCGTATTTCTGAATCTGCTGAAACTTGATGCCGACTTTTTCGGCCAGTTGCTGCTGCGTGGTGCCGATCATCCAACGACGATGCCGGACGCGTTTACCGACATGGATATCAACGGGATGGCTCATAGGGTTTCCTCTCGGGTTTTCGCCGGACGCTCACACTTCACACTGTTGCCCCATCAACAGGTAAAGGCCGTTTTTGTGCCCGGAGACATTTGTTTATACGGCACATGATAAACACGTAACGGTTGCGTTTTGAACCTGACCTTTAGGACAGGTTGTATCGCTCTTTCGCTCAGGAACTGTGCGATAGTCCACACCATCGCACATGTTGGCGAGACGGACTTGATCCTTTAGGTTATTAAAAAAGCCGTTAACTTCAAGGAGTCCCGCCGCATGAAAGCCTTTCAAGTCGTCGATTTCGACAGCCCCGCTCAGTTGGTCGAGATCGACATGCCAAATCCGGCAGCCGGAGAGGTCTCTTTGCGGATAGAAGCCTGTGGGTTGAATTTTGCCGACATGCTCATGACCAAGGGCAAATACCAAGATACGCCGAAACCGCCGTTCACTCTGGGGCTCGAAGTCTGTGGTGTTGTGACGGGTCAAGGAGAGGGCGTTTCATGGCCAGAGATCGGGCAGCGCGTGGCGGTTTTTGGCGGGCAGGGCGGTCTGGCCGAGTATGGCGTGTTTCCCGCTGATCGCTGCATTGCCGTGCCCGATACGATGCCCTCTGAGCAAGCAGCGGGTTTTATGGTGGCTTATGGCACATCGCACCTCGCGCTCACGCGGCGTGGAAGACTAAAGGCGGGCGAGACGCTCGTTGTCTTAGGCGCTGCAGGTGGCGTGGGTCTGACCGCGGTAGAAATCGGGAAACAACTCGGCGCGCGGGTCATTGCTGTGGCGCGTGGCGCCGATAAGCTGGCCGTAGCAAAAGCCGCAGGCGCGGATCACTTGATCGATGCTGACGCCGATCTGGTGGCAGAGCTAAAGGCGCTGGGCGGCATCGATGTGGCCTATGACGCTGTCGGGGGTGATAGCTTTACCGCCGCGCTCAAGGCCGCCAAACGCGAGGCCCGTCTTTTGGCAATCGGGTTTGCAAGTGGGGACGTGCCGCAAGTGCCTGCCAACCACCTCTTGGTCAAAAACGTCGATGTGATTGGCGTCTACTGGGGGGGCTATCTGAAATTCGCGCCTGAGGCTCTGACCGAAAGCCTCGCCGAATTGCTCGACTGGTATGCACAGGGGCGGCTAAAGCCACATGTGAGCCATGTCCTCCCGCTCGATCAAGCGGCGGAGGGGATCGAGTTGCTTGCGTCCCGTAAATCGACAGGCAAGGTGGTCATCACGCCGTGACGCTGTAAGCCTT
>JAYPVO010000204.1:0-2633 GCA_038134645.1 Paracoccaceae bacterium | reverse complement strand
AGTTGGATGCTGGAAAACCGTGCGCCGCATATCATCGACGGTGATTACACCCCGCGCAGCTCGGTCAATATCTGGCCCAAGGACCTCGGCATCGTTCTCGACATCGCCAAAGGTGCAAAGTTCAGCGCGCCGATCACCGCAGCCGCCATGCAACAATATCTCGCTGCGGCTGGCATGGGATTGGGCGGTGAAGATGACGCTGCCGTGGCCAAGGTTTACGCCCGCAACGCTGGCCTGACCCTGCCGAACGAAGGGGATGCAGAATGACAACGATCCTCGGCTGTATTGCGGATGACTTCACAGGTGCGACCGACCTCGCGGGTCTTTTGGCGCGCAGCGGTGTGCGCGTGTCCTTGCGGATCGGTATCCCCGACGGCCCCGCCACCGATGCCGCCCCGTTCGAGGTGATCGCGCTCAAAATCCGCACGAACCCCGTTGAGGATGCAAAAGCCCAAGCGCTCGCTGCGCTGGACTGGCTGAAAGGCGCAGGCGCAGAGCGGTTCTTTTGGAAATACTGCTCTACCTTTGACTCGACCGCTGAGGGCAACATCGGCCCTGTTGCTGAGGCCTTGATGGAGGCACTGGGCACCGATCAAACGATCTATTGTCCCGCCTTCCCCGAAAATGGGCGTTCAATCTTTATGGGGAACCTCTTTGTGGGTGAACAGCCGCTTGCGGAAAGCCCGATGAAGGATCACCCGCTGACGCCCATGCGCGATAGCAACCTCATGCGGCTTTTGGCTCCGCAGGTCCAAGGTGAGGTTGGTCTGGTCAACCGCTTGACCGTTGCCAAAGGCGCGGATGCGATCAAAGCGGCGCTCTCGACCCTCGGGGCCAATGGCACCCGCCATGTGATTGTTGATGCGGTCGCCAATGACGACCTCTATCAAATCGCCGAAGCCTGCCGCGACATGCCCTTGATGACAGGTGGCTCTGCCGTGGCGATGCCCCTGCCCGCTCTCTACGTGGCAGATGGCACGCTGTCCTCTGATGCGCCCCGTGCAACCCGCCCTGCCCTATCGTCGGCCAAGATCGTGCTCTCGGGGAGCTGTTCGGCCATGACCAACAAGCAGGTCGCTGCCTATATCGCGAATGGGCGCCCCGCCTACCGTCTGGACCCGCTCGACCTCGCTGAACATGGCGCCGGTGCGGCTCTGGAGTGGCTCAAGGGTCAAGACCTCAGCGTCGGGCCGTTGATCTACGCGACCGCCGATCCTGCCAGCGTCAAAGCCGCACAATCAAAGCTCGGCGTCGCCAAAGCGGGCGAGATCGTCGAACAGGCCCTTGCCCAATGCGCCGTTGCAGCCCGCGATATGGGCGCGACCCAAGTCGTTGTTGCGGGGGGCGAAACCTCGGGCGCAGTGACCCAAGCGCTCGGCGTTGATCGCCTCGACATCGGGCCAGAGATTGCACCGGGTGTTCCGTGGTGTTTCTGCCAATCGGATGGGAAAACGATAGCCCTCACCCTGAAATCGGGTAACTTTGGGGCCGAGACCTTCTTTACCGACGCCTTTAGCAAATTGGACACGTTATGAGCCACGAAGCCCGCCTGCGCGAACAGATCTGCCTCTTGGCCAAATCCATGTTCGACCGTGGACTGACGGGCGGTTCGACGGGCAATATCTCTGCTCGGACCGAGGACGGCGGGCTGTTGGTATCGCCTACGGGCACTTCGTTCGGTCGGCTCGACCCTGCACGACTGTCGCGGTTTGATGCGGCAGGCAACCTGATCGACGGGGACAAACCGACCAAGGAAATGCCGCTCCACTCGGCCTTCTACGAGACGCGGTCTACGGCAGGGGCGGTCGTGCACCTCCATTCCTGCCACTCGGTCGCGCTGTCGATGATGCCCGATGTGGACCCTGACAATTTCCTACCCCCGATGACCCCCTATGCGATCATGAAACTGGGCAAGGTAAAGCTTCTCCCGTTCTTCATGCCGGGTGATCCCGCGATGGGGGACGCGGTGCGCGGACTGGCGGGCAAACGGTCGGCGGTCATGCTGGCCAACCACGGCCCCGTCGTCGCGGGCAAGGACATTGAGGCCGCCTGCAACGCGATCGAAGAACTCGAAGATACCGCCCGCCTCGCAATCCTGATGCGCGGCTACGACGCCAAGATGCTGAGCCCCGAACAGGTCAGCGCATTGGTCACGAAATTTGATGTGGAATGGGACTGATGCAGTTCTCTGCAAATCTTGGTTTTTTATGGAATGACAGACCCTTAGCAGACGCAATCCGTGCTGCGGCTGCGGCTGGGTTTGACGCTGTTGAATGTCACTGGCCCTATGACAATCCCGTGTCGGATGTTGCTGCGGCCCTGTCTGAAACGGGTCTAAAAATGCTCGGCCTGAACACCCGTCGCGGTGATGTGGCAGGTGGCGAAAACGGGCTTGCAGCCTTGGTCGGACGCGAGGTTGAGGCCCGCGCCGCCATTGATGAGGCCCTCGCCTATGCCGCGCAAATCGGCACCAAAAACATCCACGTCATGGCGGGCTTTGCCAGCGGGCAAGCGGCGCATGACACCTTTGTTGCGAACCTGACCTACGCCTGTGCGCAGGCCGCCCCCCAAGGCGTTACGATCCTGATCGAACCGCTCAATGGCTACGATGCAAAGGGCTATTTCCTGAACTC
>JAYPVO010000203.1:0-2660 GCA_038134645.1 Paracoccaceae bacterium | reverse complement strand
GCCTTGAGCGGCGAGATATAGAGCGTATGCAGCCCCTCGTGCGTGCCATCCGCCAGTTCCACCAAGCTCGGCAAAAAGCCCGCCAGCGTCTTACCACCGCCCGTTGGGGCAATCAGCAGCAACGCTTTTTCCGACGCCCGCTCCAGCATGTCGCGCTGATGCGGGTGGATCTGCCAGCCACGGCTGGCGAACCAATCATCGAAAACTTGGGGTAGGGCGGTCATACCGCCAATCTGCCTTGGTTCGAGGCCACGTCAACCCCAGCGATATATTAGAGCGCCGATGGTCCCGCATTTGCGCGATCGGCAAGCTCTGCAAGGATGTCGTCGCTATGCTCGCCACGATGCGGAATGGCGGCGGGCGACCACGCGGGTTGACCCGAAAACCGTGGCGCTGGCGCGGCTTGCAAGGCTCCGTCAACTTCGTGCCACGTGTCCCGCGCGGCGTTCAACGGATGCGCCATCGCCTCTTCTGGGCTGAGAACAGGGGCCACGCAGGCATCCGTTCCCGCAAAAACAGCGGCCCAGTCATCGCGGCTGCGCGTCGCGAATATCCCCGTCAGTCGGTCGGTCAAATTGGGCCACGCGTCACGATTGAACTGATCCTGAAACGCAGGATCATCACCTAACCCAAGAAGGTCGAGGAAGATCGCGTAGAACTTTGGCTCGAGGCACTGAACCCCGATAAACCCACCATCGGCACAACGGTAAGTTCGGCTCCAATGCGGGCCATCCAGCAGGCCTTGCCCACGGGCGGTTGGGAACATGCCCGACTGTCGCAAGGTCATCAGAAGGTTCATCATATGCGCCGTGCCGTCATAAATCGCGGCATCGACAACGGTGCCTTGCCCCGTGGTGCGGGCCTTGAGGATGGCGGCCAGCATACCGACGGCCAGATACATCGCACCGCCGCCAATATCGCCAACCAAGGTCGGGGGCGTCATCGGCTGCGCCCCTGTTTCGCCCGCATACCACGCGCCGCCCGCCAAAGAGATGTAGTTCAGGTCGTGCCCCGCCGTATGCGCCAAGGGGCCGTCTTGGCCCCAGCCCGTCATGCGCCCAAAAACCAGTGCTGGGTTCACCTCATGACAAACCTCTGGCCCGAGGCCGAGTTTCTCCATCACGCCGGGGCGGAACCCTTCGATAAGGCCATCCGCGCTCGCAATCAGTTGCAGCGCGGTCGCTACATCGTCAGGGGACTTGAGGTCGAGTGCGATAGACCGTTTCCCACGGTCCAGAACGGCGCGTTCGGGCATCCCCGGTGTCACGCCACCGCCCTTGCGATGAATAACGATCACATCAGCGCCAAGATCGGCCAAGAGCATCGCGGCAAAGGGACCGGGCCCAAGCCCTTCGATTTCGATAATCCGCACGCCATCCAACATCATCGCTGGCTCCTCCCTGCCTGACTGTCCCCCAAATGAAGTTATGAAGGGGCAGGCGGACAAAGGCCAGCGCGTCAGCGCATCCAGAACCCGTTGGCTTTGATCCGATTGCGAATCTGGCGCTCTTTGCGGGGGAGGTCGTTTTGATCGAACAGGTCCCGAATTTTTGCCCCACGCCCCTGATAGACCAACCGTTTGATCGGTTCATAGAGTTTGAGGATCTTCTTCACCTTGTTCGGTGTCGCGACCTCTTCGAGCACCTCAACCACACGGTCGCTTTCGCGCGCGTAGAGGAGCGGGAACATGCGGTAGTGGCAGGTGACATCCCCATCCAGCCCGTCCAACTCTGGTCCCGGTCTGCCGCCGCCAAAAGAATGGATGACCAGCGGCAGGATTGCTTGATCCAGCCAAGGGTCGAGCGACTGAACCGCCAATTCATCAGGACGATTGTCGCGCAGCTCTACCGCCCATTCGGTGAACCGTTTCCCGAACTCGGCAGGGTCGCGATAGAAAAACCAGCCCGCGTTAAAATAGAGATACCGTTTCCAGTATTCATCGGGTTCGTTCAGGTCGAGCGTGCTTTCGAACTCTAGCCCGAATTTGTCATAGAGCGATTTCCAAACGCCCGTGTATCCGGGCCAATAGAGCTCTTCTTCGGGCCATGTGCCCTCGCGCCGCATCGATGCAGACGGACGGTCGAAATCGAACGCGACCTTGGAAATATCACCTGTGATCAGCGTATCGGTGTCGAAAAACACGAAAGGTTCGCCAGCGGGCAGGGCGCTGAGGCCTTCGATCTTGTTGCCATAGGGGTAGGCCTGCCCGAAATGCTTGCTCTCGAACGGAACGATCTCGGCCCCTAATTCGATCAGCGCTTCCTTGACCGAAATGTCCATCGTCGGGTCGGATTTCCACAGCGGCCCGATTTGTGGCTCTGCAACGAACAAACGACCTTTGAACTCTGGGGAATTCGCCCGCAGCGAGGCCGCAAACAGCAGGGCCTCATACTGAAGCCGTCCCGACTGTCCAACGATCATAATATTGAACGGCGGAGTGGTTTTCGATTTTCGCGCCATAGCTGCCTCAGGTCTTTTGTAACCACTATAGGGGGAAGTCGTGACCTGTGAAACCCGAACACGCGAAAGAGCACGCCGAAAACGCGCTGTGCGGTGCATCGATATGTGGGGGAAGTGGTGGGCGACCCTGGAATCGAACCAGGCGTGGGTCTCCCCGGCGGAGTTACAGTCCGCTGCCGCACCTTGCAGCCCGTCGCCCG
>JAYPVO010000202.1:0-2688 GCA_038134645.1 Paracoccaceae bacterium | reverse complement strand
ACCCAGCGGCGAGCCGATACACCGAAGCGCGGATGACCGCTGCTGCCGAGGCGCTTCTGGAAGGTCTGAATGAGAACGCGGTCGATTATCGTCCGAACTATGACGGCACACTCGAAGAGCCTGTCGTTCTCCCTGCTGCGTTCCCGAACTTGTTGGCAAACGGATCGTCGGGCATCGCGGTCGGTATGGCGACGAATATTCCGCCTCATAACATCCACGAACTGATCGATGCCTGTTTGCACCTGATCAAAGCGCCAGATGCACGGGATGAAACGCTTCTCAATTACGTTCCAGGTCCGGATTTCCCGACTGGTGGCGTGATTGTTGAAACACGTGAGAGCATCGCTGAGTCCTATCGCACAGGTCGTGGTTCGATCCGCTTGCGTGCGAAATACGAGATTGAGGACCTGGGTCGTGGGATGTGGCAAATCGTTGTCACCGAAATCCCGTATCAGGTTCAAAAGTCCAAGCTGATCGAAAAGCTGGCTGAGGTCATTCAGACCAAAAAAGTGCCGCTGCTCGCTGATGTGCGTGACGAATCTGCAGATGACGTTCGCATCGTGCTAGAGCCACGTGCAAAGACCGTCGATCCCGAAGTCATGATGGGCATGTTGTTCCGCAATTCGGACCTAGAAGTTCGGTTTAGCATGAACATGAACGTGCTGATTGACGGGCTGACGCCGAAGGTGTGTTCGATGAAGGAAGTCCTGCGGGCCTTCCTCGATCACCGTCGCGACGTTTTGCAACGCCGCAGTCAGCACCGCATGGATAAAATCGACCACCGTTTAGAGGTGTTGAAGGGCTTGATTATCGCCTTCCTCAACCTTGACCGCGTGATCGACATCATTCGTTACGACAACGATCCCAAAGCCGCGTTGATGGGTGAGGATTGGTCGACCAAACGGGTGCGTGCGACCTCTGAAAAAGACTACGTGTCGCCGCTGCCATCCAAGGGTGGTGAGCTCACTGAGGTTCAGGCCGAAGCCATCCTTAATATGCGCCTGCGCAGCTTGCGCCGTCTCGAAGAGATGGAACTGGTTCGCGAACGTGATGCGCTGTTGGCAGAGCGCGCGGAACTCGCGGAGCTATTGGGCGACGAAGGCAAACAGTGGGCGAAGATTTCTGAGCAACTGCGTGAGACGCGCAAACAGTTCGGCAATAGCGCTCCACGCGGCCAGCGTCTGACGACTTTTGCCGAAGCCGGCATGGTCGAAGACGTGCCGATGGAAGCCATGATCGAACGCGAACCGATTACGGTGATCTGTTCGAAAATGGGCTGGATTCGCGCGATGAAAGGCCATCAGGCCTTGGATTCTGAATTCAAATTCAAAGACGGGGATGAGGCTCGTTTTGCATTCCATGCGGAGACAACTGATAAGTTGATCGTTGCAGGGTCGAATGGCCGCTTCTTTACGGTTCTTGGCGCGAACCTGCCTGGCGGTCGCGGCATGGGCGAGCCAATCCGTTTGATCATCGACCTCCCCAATGAAGCCGAAATTGTCGACATCTTTACGGCCAAAGCTGGCCGCAAGCTCCTCGTTGCGTCGTCAGACGGCGACGGGTTCGTTGTTGCCGAAGATGACGTGATCGCGCAGACACGCGCGGGCAAGCAGGTTCTTAACGTCAAAGACGGCGTCGTTCTTCGGGTCGTAAAACCAGTCTCTGGTGATCACGTCGCTGTCGTTGGTGAGAATCGTAAAGTTCTCGTTTTTGCGATCGATGAACTGCCTGAAATGGGTCGCGGTAAGGGCGTCCGTCTGCAGAAATACAAAGACGGCGGATTGTCTGATGCCACGACATTTACGCTGGTCGATGGGCTGTCTTGGCTAGATCCTGCTGGTCGAACACGGACCGAATCCGATTTGACAGAGTGGCTCGGTAAACGGGCGGGGTCTGGTCGAATGGCACCCCGTGGTTTCCCACGAGACAATCGCTTTACCTAAATGTGAAAGGCGGACACGCTTGTGTGGAGGTGTCCACTCCTTTACCGATCAGGGTTGAACCAGCCGGAGATCATCTGATGCGCAAAATTCTGTCTTTACTCGCTTTGTGTCTGCTCGTGAGTGCGTGTGGACGGACGCGAGATGATTTGACAGAGGCGCCAGAACCGATCGGCAATTTCCTTTTGGGTCATAACATCACGGTGGCGAACGCGCCGACCCAAGGACCGTTTTCGCGCGACGTGACCAAAGAAGAATGGGAAACAGCCGTTGAGGGCGCAATCCAGAATCGTTTGGGACGCTATGATGGGGATGCCTGGTTCCATGTTGCGGTCGGCGTTCAAGGCTATGTTGTGGCTATGCCCGGCATCCCTCTGATCTATTCGCCAAAATCGGTCCTCATCATCGCTGTGACCTTCATCGAAGATGCGACGCAGTCAAAATTGAACGAAGAACCAATTCAAATGACGGTCTTTGAGCCCTGCTGCACGCCAATTTTGGGATCTGGCCTGACTCGTTCGCGAGAAGAGCAGATTGATGGCCTTGCGTTCAACGCAGCAAGGGCAATCGAGCGATACATGCGCGAACATGCGGATCTATTTGGGGGCGTTCCAGAGGATCTCGAGGATGATCCGACGATCATTGAAGGGACCGTTTCGCAGGAAACACCGACAGAAGTTCCACAAGAACCCGTCAACTGACTCTTGATTTCCGATCCTTTTGCCAATACATCGCCCGCGATGTTGAA
>JAYPVO010000201.1:0-2698 GCA_038134645.1 Paracoccaceae bacterium | reverse complement strand
CGTTTTTGATGTCGTCGCGGTAGAACTCGGTCAGACCGTAAACAGCCTCTTTCTGAAGGTCGGTCGCCACATGCGGTGCGCCATACCATTTTTCATAGGCCGCAGGATCGCGCAGACGGAAATCCGCGCCGAGGTCCACGACCTTAACGTTTTTCGGCAGATCACGGACGAGCGCTTGGCTCAGGCCATGAGGGAGCGCCGCAAACGCGAGGTCGATCTGATCAAAGTCGATCTCATCAATCGTGCAGAGCGTCGGAAGGTCCAGATGGCGCAGGTGCGGGAACACGTCCGACATCTGCATGCCAGCCTTACGATCCGCAGAGAGCGCCGCAATCCGCAGGCTCGGGTGTGTTGCGATGATCCGCACGAGTTCGGCGCCTGTGTAGCCAGAAGCGCCAAGAATAGCGACGTTATAAGTCATAGGGGTCTCCCGTTTGAGGAGTGAGATAAGTAAGGATGAGCCCCACCGCAACCGGCGGGTATGCCGAATTAGGCCGAAATGAATTCGACCTTTCGTCGCAAGAACTGCGTGGCGCGGTCAGAGACCTTGGTCGGGTTGCCCGTGGTCAGATAGACGGTGTCCGTCCCTGCCCCCAGCATTTCAGGCCGACGTTTCAGGTAATCCTCAAGGCTCGCCGCAACGAGGTTGGCTTGGGAGAATACCTTAACCTTCGGACCCAACGCGTCTTGGAATTCTTTTTCCATGATCGGGTAATGGGTGCAGCCAAGGATCGCCGCATCAGGTTCGGGCATCTTCCGCTGGAGCGCCTCAACATGGCTCCGAACGAGAGCTTCGGCGAGGATCATATCCCCGTCCTCAATCGCATCCACAACACCGCCGCAAGCCTGCGCTTCAACGTCCACGCCGATCGCACGGAATGCCAGTTCCCGCTGAAACGCACGGCTGCGCACAGTGGCAGGAGTCGCGAATAGCGCAACGTGTTTCACCTCAACTTCGCGCGGCGGAGAGTTATCGCCCCACTGCCGTTCGGTCAGCGCCTCAATCAGCGGCACAAAAACACCGAGCACACGTTTATCACGCGGCACCCATGATTCCTGCATCCGACGCAGAGCCGCCGCAGAGGCGGTGTTACAGGCGATAATCACGAGGTCACAGCCTTCGTCCCACATGCGGGCAACGGCTTTGGTCGTCAGGTCATAGATGTCGTCGGCATCCCGCACCCCATAAGGCGCATGGGCGTTATCCCCGAAATAAACAAAGGGAACATCAGGCAGGCGTTTCTGGCACGCATCCAGAACCGTTAACCCACCAAGACCACTATCAAAAACCCCGACCGCCATTAGCGTTTCCTGTATTTCGCCTCGAATTCAAAGCCCAGACGGTTGGTCCCATCGGGGCGTTCACTTAATGCATACGTCCGTTCCCGAAGGAAATCCATCATCGCTTTGGGGTCAGAGGCATAAGGGGCGAGCTCCTGTGGCGAAATCGGCGCGCCCACGGCAATTTTGACCCGTGATCCAACGCGAGCGCGAAATTCGCGGATCAAAAGCCCCATGCGCAGGGTGTAGTGCAAACGACTGGCAAGCTGGAACAGGCGGCTGTTCTGCCCATCGAAATAGAGCGGCACCACAGTGGCACCCGACTTCGCGACCATCTTAGCGGTGAAATTGCGCCACATAGGGTCCAGAGGCCGATCAAACCCACGGTGGGCAGTTGAAACAGTGCCCCCTGGAAAAATCCCAATCGCCCCGCCCTGTTTCAGGTAACGGATCGCTTCTGCGCGGGTTTCAAGGTTCAGCCGCGCACCCTCTTTCGTTTCGTCAAAGCTGATCGGCAGGATCACCCGTTCGAGGTCGGCAGAGCGGCGGAACACCTGATGGGCCAAGACGCGGAAATCACCGCCGCGCCGCTCGGACAGTATTAACCCCATCATCATCCCGTCGAGGATACCGTAGGGATGGTTCGCCACCACGACCACAGGCCCCTCAGCGGGGATATCACTCAGTGATCCTTTGGTGACCTCTAGCCCCAGCCGATAGCGTTCGACCATCACCTGCCAGAAATCGCGACCCTCTGCGACCTCGCGGTCATAGCCCTTGGCCTGCCGAATGAGCTTTAACCGCCCTGTGACGTTTTCCATCGTGCGAACGAGGACGCGCCCCCCTTTATTCGCCACGGCGCTGGCATAACTGATATCGCGGGCCACATGGCGGTCGGAACGCTGCATTTTGGATCGTCTCGGCTGATTCCCTAAAAGTGAAACAGGTATATCCAGCGGCCCACCAAAAAGGCACTGGATATGGCCAAACTGCCTGTAATTTCGCATTTCCGTTACAAATTATCCGTTAGCGCCCCTACCTCTATGTTTTTCATAGCCTATCGGGTTGCATAGCTGTTATGTCCCTAGGTAATTGGCACATAGTGGTAAGTGGTAAAACAATCGGGCAAAGAGACAGATGGACTGGGATAAGCTTCGGATTTTTCACGCGGTTGCGGATGCAGGGTCACTGACCCATGCGGGCGAAACATTGCACCTGTCCCAATCTGCGGTCAGCCGTCAGATTCGTTCGCTTGAGGAATCTCTGAACACCACCCTCTTTCACCGCCATGCCCGTGGTCTGATCCTGACCGAGCAAGGCGAACTTCTGTTCGACGCCACCCGCGCGATGAACAAACGGCTCGAGGCCGCAGCCGCGCGTATCCGCGACAGCGAAGAAGAAGTGTTCGGTGAGTTGA
>JAYPVO010000200.1:0-2718 GCA_038134645.1 Paracoccaceae bacterium | reverse complement strand
TTCGAAGAGGTCAAACTCGACGGTATGCGCAAAACCATCGCTGCCCGCCTCACCGAGGCAAAGCAGTCGGTTCCGCACTTCTACCTGCGCCGCGACATCGAACTGGACGACCTGCTTGCCTTCCGCGCCCAGCTCAATGCGAAACTCGGCGACCGTGGCGTCAAACTCTCGGTCAACGATTTCATCATCAAAGCCTGCGCATTGGCCCTGCAACAAATCCCAGAAGCCAACGCTGTTTGGGCTGGCGACCGCGTGCTGAAGTTCAAAAACTCCGACGTGGCTGTGGCTGTAGCGATCGAAGGCGGCTTGTTCACTCCAGTTCTGAAGAACTCGGACAGCAAATCGCTCTCGGCTCTGTCGGCAGAGATGAAAGACCTCGCCAAACGTGCTCGCGACCGCAAACTCGCGCCGCATGAATATCAGGGCGGGTCCTTCGCGATCTCCAACCTCGGCATGTTCGGCATCGACAACTTCGACGCCATCATCAACCCGCCGCACTCTGGCATCCTCGCCGTTGGCGCGGGCGTGAAGAAACCTGTGGTTGGCGCTGACGACCAGATCAAAGTGGCGACTGTCATGTCCGTCACCCTCTCCGTTGACCACCGCGTGATCGACGGCGCACTGGGCGCACAGCTCCTCGAGGCGATCAAAGCGAACCTCGAAAACCCGATTGCGATGCTGGCTTAATCAGCACTCGATTGATACGAAAACGCCCCCGATTTCGGGGGCGTTTTTTTATGGAGCGGGCCGATCATCCAAGGTCAGTTGCAGGAACAACATATCCAGCCATCGCCCGAATTTCTTACCGATCTGCGGCATCCGCGCGACCTCAACAAATCCCATGCGTTCGTGCAGGCGGACGGACCCTGTATTCCCCGCCTCAACACTCGCGATCATCGCATGAAGCCCCTGTTCCCGCGCCCGATCAATGATCGCCTGCATGAGTTTCGGCCCCAGCCCCTGCCCTTGATACTCTGGCAGCAGATAGACCGAATGTTCGACGGTCTGGTCATAGCCATCCTTGCCGCGAAACGTGCCGTAGGTCGAATATCCCACCGCCACGCCATCGACCTCTCCGACGAACACAGGGAACCCCGCCGCGCGACGTTCCGCCAGAAACGCCAGACGGTTCGCCTCATCCACGAGGATGTCCGTCCAGAGCGCGGTGCCGTTCAGAACCTCGTGGTTATAAATCTGCGTGAGAAAGCCCGCATCGGCATCTGTGGCGTCGCGAATGATCATCTGGTGTCTCCGTAATTACAGACAAACAGAACCCCGTTTTCACCGCCCCCGCAAGGCCCCGCGAAAAACATTTCAACTCTTTGATCTATCGCAAGGTTTGCCCCCACCAGACTGCTATGCATCGGGTGACCAATTAAATGAGGCGCGACATGGACTGGAAAGACTACCTAGCCAACACCACCAAACTGACCAAAGACTTCCGCAAGGCCCAACCCGACGTGGGCAAGGCCTTTACCGATATGCACCGCGCAGTGCTGCATGACGGCGCGTTGTCGGTAAAACATAAGGAATTACAAGCGATTGTCGTGGGCATCGTGACCCATTGCGCCGATTGCATCGGGTTCCACCTACAGGGCGCTGTCCGCGCAGGGGCAACCCGCGCAGAGCTAGAGGAAACCATCGCCACCTGCATCCTGATGGGCGGCGGACCTGCATATATGTATGGGATGAAGGCGCTAGAGGCCTACGACCAGCTGGTGGGCAACGGAGAGGGTTAACCCTCTCCCATGCATTTTTTCAGCAGTTGATCCATAGAGACGGAGGGCTGGTCACATCCAGCTTCTCCGACGATCTTGGCGGGGACACCCGCCACGGTCTTGCAGCAAGGCACATCGCTCAGCACGACAGAGCCCGCAGCGATACGGCTACGATCCCCGATCTTAATATTGCCGAGCACCGACGCCCCAGCGCCGATCAACACGCCATCACCGATTTTCGGGTGACGATCCTCGTCCTCTTTGCCCGTGCCGCCCAGCGTCACAGTGTGCAAGAGCGATACGTTATCACCAACGACAGCCGTTTCACCGATCACGATGGAATGGGCATGGTCGATCATGATCCCACGACCGATACGGGCCGCAGGGTGAATATCGACGCCGAAGGTCTCGGAAATGCGCATCTGTAGGAAATACGCCATATCCTTGCGCCCCTGCTGCCAGAGGTAATGACCCAAACGATAGGCCTGAACCGCCTGATACCCCTTAAAATAAAGGAGAGGATGCAGGAAACGGTGGCAGGCTGGGTCACGTTCATAGGTCGCGACAAGGTCCGCACGGGCCGCATCGGTCAGATCGGGTTCGGCCTCATAGGCGTCATCCGCAATCTCGCGCAGCAATTGTTCCGACATCTCAGCCGAAGCGAGCTTCATCGACACGCGATAGGCCAGCGCGTCCTGAAACCGATGATGGTGCAGGATACATTGGTGCAGCAGGCTCCCCATCAGAGGTTCGCTTTTGATCGCTTCCTCTGCTTCCGAACAGATACGGTCCCAGACGGGATCGATTTCAGCCAGCTTTGTTTTCGGGTTTGCCATGGTCAGGCTCCTGCGTTTTCTCGCGTCAGACTACCCTACTTAGGGCATTTCGTCCAAGAATAAACCCGTGATCGTCCATATCACCGATTTTGATGGCGCGAGGCGATATAGGTTTGAAGCAAAACACTTAGCGCGTGATGGAACCCTTCTGGGGTCGGGTAGCG
>JAYPVO010000199.1:1350-2745 GCA_038134645.1 Paracoccaceae bacterium | reverse complement strand
CGGCCAGCGTGATGTCCTCTTTGCCAGACCAATGCAAAAGCGTGGTGTGGTATTCGAACAGCCAGCCCAACATGGCCTGTGACACCGACACAATGATCGGGTTTTTGGTGATCTGAGCGATGCGAATGTGAAACTGCATGTCAGCTTCGGTAAAAGCGACCGAATTCCCGTAATGCCCTTTTTGCGTGGCGAGGATGGCGCGGAGGTCCGCCACATCGTCGGCCGTTGCCGATTGCGCCGCGATGCGCACCATGCCCAGCTCGAACATTTGACGCGCGTTTTTCAGATGCTCCAGATTGTCAGGTGCCGCGCTGAGGACAAGGCGCGCAATTTGGTCGGACTGAGACAGAACCGTGCCTGCGTCCACCTCGTTCACACGCGACCGTTCACCGTGGCTGATATTGATCAACCCACTGTTATGTAACGATTGTAGCGCCTCTCGCACCGCAGGACGACCAACGCCAAAACGCTCCATCAGAGCGCGTTCAGAGGGCATAGCATCCCCAGGTTTCAGCTCTCTGGTCAGGATCATCTCCCGCAGACGGTCGAGCACCTGATCCGACAATTTACGGCGTACAATCTTGTCCGCATCGGTTTTTTTATCGGCTGTCGGGGTCATTGTCCTACTCCGTCGCTGTGCTGCGATGTCTTTGTTTTACATGCCATTCTCAGACTTGATCGGCAAGGCTCGTCTGGTCCCAGCCGTAGGGTGGCAATCCACCGTTTGACTGCCCTGTCACGTTCGCGCGAAAGCAGGTCGAGCCCAGCTGGAGCGTCGCAATCCCATTGTCCAAGGATGCATGACGCACGGGTTCCCCCGCGCAACGCGATAAGGCCGCGATGACCTCAACGATTGGGCCTTCCAAACCGCGCGGACCATAGAGCGCACTCGGCGTCCAAACCTGCACATCCGCATCGGCAATCATGGTCGCGACGCCCAGCGTGTAGGCGGCCCCGAACTGGCCTCGATGGCGAGGATCGTCGTCGGTCATGCAGACCCGCTCTCCATTCGGGTTAGGAATGGTCCGCGTCCCATAAGGGTTCTGTCGCATCGCGATAGTCGAAGGGCCAAGGCGATAGTCACATTCCCCAATAATCGCACGAGCCGAACGCGTGATATGCGGGATCGTTTCCAGTGTCTCCATTACCGAAAGGTCATCGGCGGCGTGAACAATCGGACAGAGCCCGTGAGACACAAATGCCAAGTGATCGAGCGGCGGACGCTTGCGGTTCAACTCTGGGAAAAAGCTCACCATGCCGCCGCCGCGGGCAACATCGAAAAACACGTCTGCCGCGATTTTATGGATGTCCTCAAGCGGTGGACACTCTGGCCATGCGGATCCCGGCGGGGTGGATTGCCGATCAACAGAGGGGCAAATGAGAACACTATCAGGC
>JAYPVO010000199.1:0-1250 GCA_038134645.1 Paracoccaceae bacterium | reverse complement strand
CCGTCTCTACCTTTTCCCAGCTCACATGAACGGACTGTTCGACCACCTCGCCCGATGGCAAAACATAGGGCCAAGGTTTCGCCAAGGGGCGGTTGTAGGTCTTGTAAGACGCATCACCCCACTGACGCTGATCCTCCATTTCAAAGGTATCACCGCGCATCTCGCAGGACACGCGATACCCCTCGCGGTCGTGAGTGATCGACACGATATCCATGAACGGCTGCCACGGATCGATCAGGGTCGGAAACGCGCCCTCATCAACGGTATCATCGGAATGAACAATCACGGCAGGGCAACCCGCGACCGAGGCGGGATGTAAGATGGTAAATCCCGTGCGGTTGGTCTCGAACGGGCCATCAACCTCGCCTTTGGCCGCAAAGGTCACGCCATCCTCGCCCGCCTCAATCGTAAGGACCGTGGAAAGCCGTGCATCGGCTGTTTGATAGTCGGCACGGATGGTTTTACGGAAAACATCACCCTTTTCGCGTGACAGGGTTGTCAACCGCGGCGCAAGGGTGCCCCAATCGCGATCCCGCACCAAAAACGAAAGCCCGCGGATCAGTTCAACGCCGTCATAGGACAGGTGCCGCAATGCCCCGTCTTGCAGGGTGAAAGCCAGTTTACCGAGGGTGATCCGCTCTGCCACTGTCATAGCTCTGCCATCGTCACGGTGCGTTTCTCACGGGCCGACAGATAGGCGGCCTCAACCAGCCCAAAGGTCTGCAAATTATCGCGCCCGCTGGTTTCTGGCTCTACCCCATTGGCGAGGCTATCGACGAAATGCTGCTGAATGATACGCACGCTTTCTTGGATATTGTGCCACGGTTTTGATGCCCAAGGCAGCACAGGCGGGTTGAGATCGTGGGTCGTGACGGCCTCTCCGATTTGGATCGACATTTGGTAACCAGCATCCAGACGGATCGTGCCCAGTTCACCGTCCACTTCGATCACGGTTTCGGGGAATGTTTCGGGAAAGCGCCGCGTGGCGTAAGAGCAATCCACGACCGATGTCGCACCGCCTTCATGCTCTAACAGCATGGTCGCAACATCCTCGCCCTTGATCGCTGGATTGATACGGCGCGTGGTCGCGGTGATGCACTTGGCGTCCCCGAAAAGCGCCCGCGCAATATCGAGGATGTGGATACCGAGGTCTTCGATGATGAACCGATCACCCTCGGCCAAATAGGGCTGTCCGGCATAGACATCATAGCCCGAACGAAAGCTCACACGGCCAAAGAACGGCGTTCCAA
>JAYPVO010000198.1:0-2826 GCA_038134645.1 Paracoccaceae bacterium | reverse complement strand
GCGCTGCGCCCTGACGTGGGATGGACGATCTGGGGAACACTATGACTGTAACTGCTGAAAGGGTGGCCATTGTCACGCATCTGCCTGCGTGGGTGCCCGATGCCGCTCGGAACTATTTAGCTCACACCGAAACAGGGCTTTCCATTCGCGCATTGGCGCGGGCAAGCGACTGCCATGCCTCAACAATATTGCGCCAAGTTCGTCGGTTCGAAAACCGACGGGATGATCCGTTGATCGATGACGCGCTTAGGCGTTTGGCAGGCCACGTGCCCGCTCGTTCATCTGCATCTGATGGGGAAACAGCCTTTATGAATGTCGAATTACGCAATGATCCAAACCCACACTCTGATGGCCTGACCGAAGATCACATTACCAGTGAGGCGAACCGCATCCTCCGCCGCCTCTGTGAAACAGGCGCAGTCCTTGCGGTCGCGCGGGATATGGAAATGGCCGTAGTGGTGCGCGATGATCCCATTGGCGGCACAACACGCACCGCCATCACCGAACGCGCTGTCGCGCAGGCTTTTGCACTACGGGACTGGATATCATGTGATGACCCCGAAGCACGCATTGTCCGTTATCGCATTACCAATAGTGGCCGTGCAGCCATCCGTCAGATCGCAGAAACCACTGGTTTCGCTGAACAGCAGAGCGCGTTTATCACTGCGGCCGAAGATCCATTGCTTGATGACCTGCGGTTGGCAAACCGCGTTACGATCGCTGAAAGTCCGCTCATTGGTTTGTCGCGTCGGCGGGGCAAGGACGGACAGCCCTTTCTCACACGCGACCTTGTGACGGCAGGCGAACGGCTGCGCGAGGATTTCGAACTCGCCAATATCGCTGCGCCATCGCGGATGGATTGGTCCGCGCTGATTTTGAACCCTGACGAAGTAGAAGGACCAACAGACGGCGCAGGACAACGGGTTCTGTCGGCCCTACGTGACCTTGGACCTGGTTTGGGTGATGTCGCACTACGGTGTTGCTGTTACCTCGAAGGGCTGGAGGCCGCAGAACGCAAGATGGGTTGGGCTGCTCGCTCGGGCAAGATTGTTCTGCGGATCGCACTTCAAAGGTTGAAGCGCCATTATGATGAACAGGGGCAATACGCGCCCAAGATCGGATAAAGAAAACTTGCCCCAAATTTAGAAAACAATAAGTTCACCTGATGCGAACGACATTCAAACAACTCCGCTACATGATCGCCCTTGCCGAAGAGGGCAGCTTTATTGCTGCTGCCGAAAGGGTGCATGTCTCGCAACCTGCGTTGTCGCTTCAAATCAAAGAGATAGAGAGCAACCTTGGCGTCGATTTGTTCGAGCGCCTGCCGCGTGAGGTTCGCTTAACGAGGGCTGGTCAGGTCGCCGTGCAACGCGCTCGTCAGATATTGGCGGAGGTGGCGGACCTCGAAAAAGCGGTGCGGGATCAAAAAGGGCTGTCGGGGAGCCTCAAGCTGGGTGTTATCCCAACCGTCGCCCCGTATCTCTTGCCGCTCGCGGTTACGGAAATTCGGGCGCGGGATTTGATGCTAGAGCTTCGGATCAGAGAGGCGCAAACCGACCGATTGATCGAAGAGTTGAAACGCGGGCGCCTCGATGCCGCTGTTATGGCGCTGCCGATCGGGGAAAAGGGGCTCGTCGCGCATCCACTGTTTGATGATCGGTTTCTACTGGCTGGATCAAAGGGGCGGCTGGCTGCTCTTGCCGACCGAGGTGAGGCGCTGCGACCGACCGAGATTGTGCCTGATCAATTGCTACTCCTCGACGAAGGTCATTGCCTCGCCGATCAAGCGCTCGAAGTATGCGGGTTACGTGGTCGCGGTCGTGTCGATCTAGGTGCGTCGTCACTCTCGACCCTTTGTGGTCTCGTGGCCGAAGGGTTTGGTTTGACGCTTTTGCCAGAGATTGCCGTTCGGACCGAACAAGCCGCGCAATCGGGGCTATCATTGATGCGGTTCAAAGGGGCAGAGCCAAAACGGACGCTGGCCTTGGTACGGCGGGAAACCACGACGGATGATGGGTGGTTTACCGAATTGGCGGGTATTCTAACGAATGCCGGGCAGGGGCTATTGACCCATGCCCGACAAGTCAGTCAGCCTTAGGCTGCTGCGGTTGCTTTGGCTTCTTTGAGCCAAGCCATCACAGTTTCAGGCGAGGAAACGCCATACGGGTCTTCGCCGTGGTTGTCGCACAGGCCCGGCTCTTCGAACCATGCTTCAACGACACCGTCGTTTACAACGCAAGCATAGCGCCACGACCGCAGACCAAAGCCAAGGTTATCTTTGCGCACCAGCATACCCATGCGGCGGGTGAATTCGCCTGAACCGTCAGGAATGACTTTGACGTTTTTCAGACCCTGATCCTGCGCCCATTTGTTCATGACGAAAGAGTCGTTCACGGACATGCAGTAGATTTCGTCGACGCCTTCAGCTGCGAAGTCCGCAAAACCGTTTTCGAAACCCGGAAGCTGGTAGGTCGAGCAAGTCGGGGTGAATGCGCCCGGCAGAGAGAAAAGGACGACGCGCTTGCCTGCGAAATAATCCGAAGTGGTAACATCCTGCCAACGGAACGGGTTCGGGCCGCCAATGGATTCATCGCGAACGCGGGTCTTAAATGTGACGTTGGGAAGCGTGTAACCGACTTTCATGGGTCTCTCCTATAAGGTTGCTCTGCAGTGCAGCAAATATGGCCGCTGTTTAGAATGATTCTACAGAAGCCTCAATTCAGACCGAACCCTCAAATCGTGCATAGCTGCCATTCATTGCTTTCAAATCGTAAAGGGACTATCTCGTTTTCATCATCGCTCAGGAGGAGGTCCCATGCGCGATCT
>JAYPVO010000197.1:0-2873 GCA_038134645.1 Paracoccaceae bacterium | reverse complement strand
ATTTTGGGCATGGAAATGCAGCAGCTTGATCTCATCGTTAAATGGGATGCCGCGCAATTGCTCGCCATTCACCCAAGCGCCATGAATTCTCGGTTCAAGATCATCGCGCCCAGTGCGGAAAAAAGCCTTTCCTGCGACATGGCTAAAGGCGCCTTTGCGTAGGGCGGGTGCATATCGTCGAAACGACTGCCGCCAGCGTTGGCGAAGGTCTTTGCCTTTGAGCGGTGCACGAAACAGGTTTGCGTCGAAGACAGGCAAGCCTTGGGGCGAATGGATCGCTTCCCAGGGTCGCATCCGTAGCATCCACTCGGACGTTGCCTCCAAGATCGGATCTACTGGCCCGTCGCTGTAGATAAACTCATCCACGTCGATATGCGCGAGCCATTCCATCGGTGCGGTGTCGTAAACGCGCTTCATGTTTGCGGCTTGGCGCGGTTGGTGTGCGTCTGGGCGCGAACCGAGGAGATTTATCCAATAGGCCTCGTCACATTTGGTGACTGTTAACTTAGGGTGATCCTCAAAAGCCCTCGCCGTTGGATCGTCTGGGTCATCGAAGTGGAGCCAGATATGCGCAGCGCCAAGGGACAAATGATAGGCGACAAAGGCCTCTACCTCGGCCAATGGAGCCTTTACTGTCGTGCAAATCCCCCAGTTGGCCATAGTTTAGAGGCTGTTCAGCAGATCGCGTGTTGGCCACGCATCGGCGGGTAATCCGAGGCGCTCTTGCTCTGTCTGAACGGCCTCTCGGGTCATTTCACCGATGATCCCGTCTACGCCGCCAACATCATGCCCCCGCGCTTCGAGGCGACGTTGAAGGGTCATGATTTCATCACCGCTTAGCGCTGGGTCGGGATTGCCTGCGTTATAGGCTGGGGCCCCCTCGAGACGGGTGGCAAAGTAGGCCGCGGTGGTCACGTAGACCATCGATTTATTCCATTCGAAATAGACATGGAAATTCGGATAAGCGAGGAAGGCTGGACCTTTTCGGCCCATCGGTAAAAGGATCGACGCAGGCAGGTTCGCGATTGATCCGCTTCGGGCCTGAACGCCCAAATTCGCCCAGTCGCGCCCTGACATTTCGTGGTTCAAGCCCGTGAGCGACCAGTCGAGGTCTGCGGGAACGGTGACTTCTTGCAGCCATGGCTCATTCGAGCGCCACCCCAGCGACGACAGCATCGCAGCACCAGACATCAGGGCATCAGGCGAAGACCCTTTGAGGTCCACATGACCGTCCCCGTCTCCGTCGCGACCGTTCTCGAGGATGTCTTTGGGCAGCATTTGCACTTGTCCGATTTCGCCTGCCCATGCGCCCCTTGTGTTCGTTGGGCTAAAATCACCGCGTTCGAACAGGGTGAGGGCAGCGAAAACTTGTGGGCGGAACAGTTCTGGTCGGCGGCAGTCATGAGACAGCGTAACGAGCGCATTGAGGGTGTTGAAGTCGCCTTGGACCTGACCGAAATCGGTTTCAAACGCCCAGAATGCTAATAGAACCCCACGGTTGATCCCATATTCACGTTCAATGCGGTCGAAAACGGAATCGAAACGGGACGAATAAATCGCGCCGTTGTCGACCCTGTTCTGAGAAATCAAACTGCGCGAGAAATCGATAAAGTCCTTTTGGAAAACGCCTTGCCGACGATCGGCCCGAAGAACGGCGTCGTCTTGGCTCACGTTTGCAAAAAACTGGTCGACGGTTGCGCGGTCATGGCCGCTGGCAACAGCCTCTTGTTTGAGACCATCGACGAACCCTGAAAAGGAGCCGCCGCAAGTCGTGGCCTGTGCCGAAGTTGCGCAAAGAGCGGCGATGATGGGCAGAATAAAACGCATGATACCTCCGACATTTTGATCGAAGGGTATCAGTCGGAACGGCGCATGCAACCTTAGATAAATGTGATGCTCAAAATCACGACAAAGGCGATGCCCCACGCGCGCCAGAGTTCCCGCACAGCGCAGTCTACGTCTTCGGCAGTGGCGTCTTTTCGTCCGTCTGCGTTGACCCACGGGTAATCGCGCATTTCGCCGTGGTAGGCGCGTGGGCCTGAGAGGGCTACCCCGAGGACACGGGATAGCGCTGCTTCGGGCCAGCCTGCGTTGGGGCTACGGTGCAATCCTGCATCCTTACGGATTGGTGAGAATTTCCATAGGCTGGGTTTCAGCGCGACGAAAAGGATGGCCGTCAGACGAGCTGGGATGAGGTTCAACAGATCGTCGAACCGCGCCGCAGCCCATCCGAATTGTTCGTGGCGTGGGGTTCGGTATCCGATCATGCTGTCTGCGGTGTTCGTAATCTTGTAGATCAATAGGCCGGGCAACCCGCCAACCGCAAACCAGAACAGCGGAGCCAGCACGCCGTCACTGAAATTCTCGGCAGCGCTTTCGATTGCTGCGCGGGCGACAGCAGGTTCGTCGAGTTCCGCGGTATCACGCCCCACGATCATGGCGACAGAGGCACGGCCAGCCTCGACTGAAGTGCGCAGTCCTTTGGCGACATCTGATACATGTTCCACCAAGGATTTTTGAGCGAGGAGCATCGCACCGATGATCGCCTCGGCCCAAAATCCAGGGAGGTCCTGGAGGCCCTTGCCCAAGAGTGCGAACACAACGACGAGAATGGCAAAGGATGCGATGCCTTTGTCTTTTCGATGCGAACCCTGATTAAAATTCGTGTCGATAAAACTGACACATTTCCCCATCAAAACCGCAGGGTGAGGAAAGCGCGACCAGAGCCATTTTGGCTCTCCGAAAATCGCATCGAGCACCATGGCCAGTAGAACGCTCATAACGCGGCCTCTAGTTGATCCCATTGGTTGGGTGCGGGAAGACCAAGACGGATCCACGTTTTCGAATAGGGGAAAATGCGTGACCAGACATGG
>JAYPVO010000196.1:0-2914 GCA_038134645.1 Paracoccaceae bacterium | reverse complement strand
GTGATCTACACCTATGGTGGCCGCACCGCGGATGTCTGGTGGGATAAGATCCAAAATAGCACCACCCGTTTTGACAACCTTCAGGTCGTGGCGCTGTCTGAACAGTCGACGAGCGAACTGGCGGGTCTCGCGGATCGATCGATGAAGCTGCAGGTGAATATCCAAGACGGTGATGTGATGGTCAGCGTTGGGGATCAGATCGTCTACGTCACACCGACGACCCTTAAGGCATAGTTTACCTAAGCAGCGTTACGACATGCCGCAGTTGCCCTTAGGGCATGCGTTATGGCAGGTTGCCGCCAAATTGGTGCATTCGCCGCAGCAGCTTGTCTTGCATCTGTGTTTCGATTTGTATACAATTGTGCACAATTCGGCGCGGGGACGTTTTTCCACCGTGTCAATACGACCTAAATAATCTTCCACCGGAGATACCAATGAGCCTCTATGCCAGCTACCTCGAAGAGATCGAAGCCCGCAAAGCGCAGGGGCTTAGCCCCAAGCCAATCGATGATGGCGCTCTGACTGCCGAGATCATCGAGCAGATCAAGGACGTCAACAACGCGCACCGCGCCGATTCCTTGAAATACTTCATCTACAACACGCTCCCGGGCACCACGAGCGCCGCTGGCGTGAAGGCTGAGTTCCTCAAAGAGATCATCCTCGGTCAAGCAACCGTTGCTGAGATCGACACCGCATTCGCGTTCGAACTCCTGTCGCACATGAAGGGCGGACCTTCGGTTAAGGTTCTTCTCGACCTCGCGCTGGGCGATGATCTGGCAATTGCTGAATCCGCTGCTGAAGTCCTGAAAACCCAAGTGTTCCTCTACGAGGCTGACACCGACCGCCTGAAAGCGGCTCATGCGGCTGGCAACGCTGTTGCGACCGACATTCTGCAGAGCTACGTCAAGGCTGAGTTCTTCACCCGTCTGCCTGACATCGAAGAAGAAATCGAAGTCGTGACTTTTGTTGCTGCTGAGGGCGACATTTCGACCGACCTTCTGTCGCCGGGTAACCAAGCACACTCGCGCGCTGACCGCGAACTGCACGGCAAATGCATGTGCGATGAAGCTGCGCAGAAACACATCGAAGAGCTGAAACTCCAGCACCCAGGCAAGCGCGTCATGATGATCGCTGAAAAGGGCACCATGGGCGTGGGTTCTTCCCGTATGTCTGGCGTGAACAACGTCGCACTGTGGACTGGTAAGCAAGCATCGCCTTACGTGCCGTTCGTGAACATCGCACCTGTTGTCGCTGGCACCAACGGCATCTCGCCGATCTTCTTGACCACTGTCGGCGTGACCGGCGGTATCGGTCTCGACCTCAAGAACTGGGTTAAGAAACTGGGCGAGGATGGCAAGCCGATCCTCGGCAACGACGGCAACCCGCTGCTCGAGCAGAAGTATTCGGTCGAAACTGGTAAGGTCCTCAAGATCAACACCAAGAAAAAGAAACTCTACGACGAAAACGGCGAAGAGTTGGCTGATCTGTCCTCCTCCTTCACCCCGCAAAAAGTCGAGTTCATGAAAGCTGGCGGTTCCTACGCCATCGTCTTCGGTAAAAAACTCCAGACCGTTGCTGCTGACATCCTCGGCGTCGAAGCACCTGTTGTCTTTGCTCCGTCCAAAGAAATCAGCCACGAAGGTCAGGGCCTCACTGCTGTTGAAAAAATCTTCAACGCAAACGCTCTTGGCGTCACTCCGGGCAAGGTTCTGCACGCTGGTTCCGACGTTCGCGTGAAGGTCAACATCGTTGGTTCGCAAGACACCACTGGCCCGATGACCGCTCAGGAACTCGAAGCGATGGCTGCAACCGTGATCTCGCCGAACGTTGACGGCGCGTATCAGTCGGGCTGCCACACTGCATCGGTTTGGGACAAGAAGGCACAGGACAACATTCCGCGCCTGATGAGCTTCATGAACAAATTCGGCCTCGTCACTGCACGCGATCCGAAGGGCTCGTACCACGCGATGACCGACGTTATTCACAAGGTTCTCAACGACATCACCGTTGATGACCGCGCGATCATCATCGGCGGCGACAGCCACACTCGTATGTCCAAAGGCGTCGCTTTTGGTGCGGACTCGGGCACTGTTGCTCTGGCTCTCGCAACGGGCGAAGCATCGATGCCGATCCCTGAAACGGTCAAAGTGACCTTTAAAGGTTCGATGGTCGAATACATGGACTTCCGCGATGTGGTTCACGCAACGCAACAGCAGATGCTGAAGCAGTGCGGCGACAACGTGTTCCAAGGCCGTATCATCGAAGTTCACATCGGCACCTTGCTCGCTGACCAAGCGTTCACCTTCACCGACTGGACCGCAGAGATGAAGGCGAAAGCCTCGATCTGTATCTCCGACGATGAAACCCTGATTGAATCGCTGGAAATCGCGAAACACCGCATCCAGATCATGATCGACAAGGGCATGGAGCAAGAGAGCGGCATGCTCGCGAACCTGATCGCAATCGCTGATCAGCGTATTGCCGAGATCCGTTCGGGCGACAAACCTGCTCTGAAACCTGATGCGAACGCGAAATACTTCGCTGAGGTTGTTGTTGATCTCGACATCATCGACGAGCCGATGATCGCTGACCCTGATGTAAACAACGCTGATGTGTCCAAGCGCTACACCCACGACACCATTCGCCCGATCTCGTACTACGGTGCAGAGAAAAAGGTTGATCTGGGCTTTGTGGGTTCGTGCATGGTTCACAAGGGTGACATCAAGATCGTCGCTCAGATGCTGCGTAACATCGAAGAAGCAAACGGCAAGGTAGAGTTCAAAGCTCCGCTCGTTGTTGCGGCTCCGACCTACAACATCATCGATGAGCTGAAGGAAGAGGGCGATTGGGAAATTCTCCAGAAGTATTCTGGTTTTGAATTCAACGACCTCGCACCCAAAGCTAACGCACGCAC
>JAYPVO010000195.1:0-2954 GCA_038134645.1 Paracoccaceae bacterium | reverse complement strand
ATCGTCCGCGGCGTGACCTCTAGCTTTTCGGCGAGTTGCGCTGCCGTCACCAAACGCCCGCCGCGCAGGAGTTGAACGATCTGGAATAGACGGTCAGCGCGGCGCATCAGGCAGCCTCGAACAGGCCGATGCGGTTGCCATCGGGATCGCGGGTATAGGCAAAGCGGCCCTGAGGAATGTCGATGATCGGGCTATCGACCGCGCCACCATTCGCAGGCACCCGAGCGAGCGCGTTTTCCAAACCATCGGTTACAGTCATGTGCAAAACGCCAGCGCCTTGGCCCGCAGCGGGATCAACAAAGAGGTCCGTTCCAACGCTGCCTTCGGTTGCGACAGCGGCGACACGGCGACCGCCTTCTTCGCGGAAGGTGACATCAATTTTCAGGATGGCCGCATAATACGCGGCAGCGGCATCTAGATCGCGAACGGGGGTTTCAGTCCAGATAACAACAGGTTGGGCAGTCATTTCCAATCTCCTTTGGATTTGTGATGCCCTGTCATGACACACCCCTACTGACAGCGTACTGTCAGCATCTTTGCACGCCTGAGAAGAAAAAGAAAAGGGCGACCCGAAGGCCGCCCACCGAGGAGAATATGGAGATGGGAGATTAGCCCATACGCTCCGAAACGTATGCACCCGGGGAGGCGGGGAATACGACGGTCTTGTTGCCGTTGAGGAAAACGCGGTGCTGAACGTGCGCGTGGATAGCGCGGGACAGGCACTGGCTCTCTACGTCGCGGCCGAGCGAAACATAGTCAGAGGCCGACTGAGCGTGGGTGATACGAACGATGTCCTGTTCGATGATCGGGCCCTCATCGAGGTCAGCGGTCACGTAGTGCGCTGTCGCACCGATCAGCTTAACGCCGCGCTCGTAGGCTTGTTTGTAGGGGTTCGCGCCTTTGAAGGACGGCAGGAACGAGTGGTGGATGTTGATGATCTTGCCCGACATCTTTGTGCACATCTCGTCCGAGAGAACCTGCATGTAGCGGGCCAGAACGATCAGTTCTGCTTCGGTGTCTTCGACAACCTGCATGATCGCGGCTTCTGCCTGCGGTTTGTTCTCTTTGGTCACTTTGATGCAGTGGAACGGCAGGTCGTGGTTCACGACGACCTTCTGGTAGTCCATGTGGTTCGAAATCACCGCAACGATGTCGATCGGCAGCGCACCGATTTTCCAACGGTAGAGAAGGTCGTTCAAGCAGTGGCCAAAACGGGACACCATGATCACGACTTTCATTTTGCGGGCTTCGTCATGGAACGCGTAGTCCATGCCGAATTTCTCAGCCGTCGCGACCATGCCAGCATTGAGGTCCTCAAGGGACACGCCCTTTTCCGAGGTAAAGCTGACGCGCATGAAGAACTGGCCAGTGCCAGCATCGTCAAACTGCGACGCATCGGTGATGTTACAGCCGTTATCGGCCATGTAGTTTGCGACAGCTGCAACAATCCCACGGGTGGATTGGCAGGTCACTGTGAGGGCGTATTTGGACATGGAGGACTCCGCGTTGGATTTAGTGCGGTGATACACTCCAAACGCGTTTCGCAAAGGTGCGCGAAACGTCATTTTCCAGACTGAAACGTCATTTCCGACACGGCTCAGGATCGGAAATTTCCTGACGCTCACAGCTGTTCACCATAAGCGACATTCGTTCCCTGAACTGCGACCTCGGCTATTCCAACTCGGCGGCGGGGATGATTCCAAAGAAAGTATCCATTGAGCGAACGCCGAACATGTCGCCCTCGACCTCGCCCAGATCGACAAGGCGGTAAAACGACTTGCGGTCGATCAGCGCCCAGAGGTTTCGGCGGATCAGCACATAGGGGGACGGCTCGCCCGTTTCGGGATCGCGGTCAACGCGGATCGGATGGTCGGGGCCAGCGGTGACAACGTCATCGACATTGGTCACGAATTCTAACCCGTCCTCTGTAACTTCGAAATCAATCGCCACAAAGGGCGCGTCATCGACAATGATCCCGACCTTTTCAACAGGCGTGACGAGGAAATAGTCATCGCCGTCCTTGCGAATGATGGACGAGAACAGTTTGACGAGCGGTTTGCGGCCAATCGGCGTGCCCAGATAAAACCACGTCCCGTCACGCGCGATCCGCATATCGATGTCACCGCAGAACGGCGGATTCCATTTTTCGACGGGCGGCGGGCCCTTTTTTGAGGCAGCTTTCGCAGCAGAAGCGAGACTTTCCGCCGACGGGGTAACATTCTTTTGTGTAGTCATGTTTTTCCCATTGGGATCAGGGGTGATATCTGGTTGTCTAGGAACATAGTGTGACCGAGGAGCATTGTCATGGCAGCACCCGCCGATCTTGTCGTCGAAATCGAAGCATTGGGCGAAAAGCTCGTTCTGGCGCGGGATAGTATCGCCAAACAATTCATCGGACAAAAGCGGGTTGTGGACCTGACCTTGGCGGCGCTCGTCTCTGGCGGACATGCGCTGTTGGTCGGTCTTCCGGGGCTTGGCAAAACGCGTTTGGTGAACACGCTCGGCACCGTGATGGGGCTGGATGCGAACCGTGTGCAGTTTACGCCTGACCTGATGCCTGCGGATATCCTTGGGTCCGAGGTGCTGGACACGGCAGCGGATGGCACACGGGCATTTCGGTTTGTTGAGGGCCCTGTGTTCTGCCAGCTTCTTATGGCGGACGAGATCAACCGCGCCTCGCCGCGCACCCAATCCGCGCTCTTGCAAGCAATGCAAGAACGCGAGGTGACGATTGCAGGGCAGCATCGCCCATTGGGTAAACCGTTCCACGTTCTGGCGACCCAGAACCCGTTGGAACAAGAAGGGACATATCCCCTCCCCGAAGCGCAGCTCGACCGTTTTCTGTTGCAGATCGACGTGCCCTACCCGACCCGCGATGTGGAGCGTGAAATCCTTTTGGCGACTACGGGCGCGACCGAAGACACGGCGCACGCCGTCTTTACCGCTGATGAACT
>JAYPVO010000194.1:0-3050 GCA_038134645.1 Paracoccaceae bacterium | reverse complement strand
AAACGGTGGATGTCTTGCCCGACGGCAGAACGCGCACTTGATCCCCTGGGCGGACGGTGCCGCTCGCGATCATGCCAGCAAAGCCACGGAAATCGAGGTTCGGACGGTTCACCCACTGAACGGGCAGACGGAAGGGTTGTTCTTGATCGGCGGTGACATCGACCTCAACAGTTTCGAGGAACGGCAGCAGGGCAGGGCCCGTGTACCACGGGGTAAACTCGCTCGGCCCTGTGATGTTGTCGCCTTTGAAGCCAGAGATCGGGATAGCGGTGAACTCTTCAATGCCGATGGAACGGGCAAACTCTCCGTATTCAGCGACGATGTTGTCAAAGGTCGCTTTGTCGTAGCCGATCAGGTCCATCTTGTTCACGGCGAGGACGACGTGACGGATGCCGATCAGGTTCACCAGATAGCTGTGACGGCGGGTCTGGGTCAGAACGCCCTTGCGCGCGTCGATCAGAATAACAGCGAGGTCGGCGGTTGATGCGCCAGTGACCATGTTGCGCGTGTATTGTTCGTGGCCCGGAGTGTCCGCCACGATGAACTTCCGCTTTTCAGTGGCAAAGAAACGATAGGCCACGTCAATGGTGATACCTTGTTCGCGTTCCGCCGCGAGGCCGTCCACGAGAAGGGCAAAGTCAATTTCGCCGCCTTGGGTGCCGACGCGTTTGCTGTCTGCCTCAAGCGTCGCAAGTTGGTCTTCAAAGATCATCTTGCTGTCGTACAGAAGGCGGCCAATCAGCGTGGATTTACCATCGTCAACAGAGCCACAGGTGATGAAACGCAGCATGGTTTTGTGCTGGTGCGCCTCAAGATAGGCATCAATGTTTTCGGCAATAAGCGCGTCTGTTTTGTAAATAGGTTCGGTCGTCATAGCGGGTCACCTTTGGGGTGTGAAATGTGTTGAAACGGACTGACGGGCAGGGGCTTAGAAGTAGCCTTCCTGCTTTTTCTTCTCCATCGAGGCAGCCTGATCGTGGTCGATCGCGCGGCCCTGACGTTCAGAGGTCGTTGTCAGCAGCATTTCTTGAATAACTTCGGGCAGGGTGGTCGCGGTGCTCTCGACCGCGCCAGTCAGCGGGTAACAACCCAGCGTGCGGAAACGGACCGACTTGGTCACTGGGGTTTCGCCATCACGCAGCGGGAAGCGGTCATCGTCCACCATGATGGTCAGGCCGTCACGTTCGACGGTCGGACGCGGTGCCGAGAAGTAGAGCGGCACAATCTCGATCCCTTCGAGGTGGATGTATTGCCAGATGTCCAACTCGGTCCAGTTCGAGATCGGGAATACGCGAACGCTCTCGCCTTTGGCTTTGCGCGCGTTGTAGAGGCGCCAAAGTTCTGGACGCTGGTTTTTCGGGTCCCAGCGGTGGTTTGCAGAGCGGAAAGAGAAGACGCGTTCTTTGGCGCGAGATTTCTCTTCGTCACGGCGTGCACCACCAAAGGCAACGTCGAAACCGTATTTGTCCAAAGCCTGTTTCAGACCTTCGGTCTTCCACATATCGGTATGAAGCCCGCCGTGGTCGAACGGGTTGATGCCACGCTCTGCCGCTTCGGGGTTTTGGTAAACCAGCAGTTCCATGCCTGCGTCTTTCGCCGCTTTGTCGCGCAGCGCATACATGTCACGGAACTTCCAAGTGGTGTCGACGTGCAAGAGCGGGAACGGCGGCGGGGCAGGGTAGAATGCCTTTTTCGCCAGATGCAGCATGACGGCAGAGTCCTTGCCGACGGAATAGAGCATTACTGGGTTTTCGGCTTCCGCGACAACTTCGCGAAGGATGTGAATGCTTTCAGCTTCAAGGCGCTGCAGGTGGGTCAAAGTCTTTTGGGTCATACTCGAATCGCTTTGGTGCAAGTTTTGCTCAGCGATAAACGTTAGATTGTAGTGGCGAACCTCCCAAATGGGGGGTAAATAGAATTATGGCCCGTTTTGATGACCAGACAGAGCTTACACGGACACTCTTTGCCGATGCTGCGGCAAGGGCTGATATGCCGTGGGCAACGTTTCTGGATCAGCTGCGCGAGGTCACGCAGGCCGATGGTGCGGGCATTTGTGTGGATGCTGAGGGGGCCGACCTTTGGACACGCGGTGTCTGCCCCGTTGTTGATGCGCCGCTGCGTGGACGCCTGCGGATCGACCGCGTCTATGCCCAAGACGGCCTGCCGCTCGCCGATTGGACCAAGGGGTTTTTGCGTGTCGTTAAGGCACGGATCGATGCAACCTCGCACGTCACGGTCTGGCTGCATCGTGGTCTGCACCGCAAGGATTTCCGCAGTTCTGACGGGCAAATCCTCTCTGCGTTGACGCCGTTTCTAGGGCAGGCGGCGCAGATGTCGTTGGCCTTGCGTGCAGAGCGGGCGGAGGCGGCCTTGTCGGATACCCTCGCCTCGCGGCTCGGCGCGGGGTGGATCGTGTTCGATCGGTCTGGCGTGGTTCAATCGCTCTCTGGTGCCGCGCAAGAGTGGAGCGAGCGCGAGGGTCTGCGGATTGCGGATCGGCGACGGCTCGAATTCCATGACGCGGATGTTGCGCAGGTATATCGAACGGGATTTGCCGCTGTTTTGGCAGGCGAGGGGCCCGTCACGGTTCCGTTGCCCCGCGCTGAACTTGTGTTGTCGCTGAATGATGACTTTGGAGATGGTTCGGTTGTTGGATCCCTTCGCACCATGCCGATGGTGTCGGAGTTATCCAACGACCAGATCGCAGCACATTTCGGCCTAAGCCGCAGCGAGGCGCGATTGCTGGCGCAACTCTGTGATGGACAGACATTGCGTAGCGCGGCAGAGGTTCTTGGCTGGACCGAAGAGACTGCGCGGAGCACGTCAAAAACGATCTTTGCGCGGCTCGGCGTATCGGGTCAGCCCGCGATGATCAGGCGGATCATGGGCAGCGGAGTTTGGTTCTAACTACGGCGCGCCAAAGAGGTGAAGCACAACGGGAATGGTGAGCAGCGCACCGAGTGTCTGCAAGGTCACAATCCCCGCCATGAACGTTCCATCCCCGCCCATTTGTCGGGTCAAAACGTAGGACGTAGGCGCGGTTGGAACAG
>JAYPVO010000193.1:0-3087 GCA_038134645.1 Paracoccaceae bacterium | reverse complement strand
TATGGCGGAGAGACAGGGATTCGAACCCTGGGAACCCGTGAAGGCTCAACGGTTTTCGAGACCGCCCCGTTCGACCACTCCGGCACCTCTCCGCGATGAAGGGGCGTTTAATGGGACTTCGAATGGCGTGCAATAGCAATTTCACAAAAATCTTTTGTAAAGATCGATCAACTGGCTGCGAAGCCAATTGGAACATGCTGTTTGGACCTATATGTTGGGGCGTAACAAAAGGATTTCTCATGCCTGTTCGATCGTTTGTTTTTGTGTCCGTCCTGTCGGTTCTGTCCAGCGCTGCTATGGCTGAGCAGGCGATGACCAAAGAGCGCGCTTTGTTTGATGCCCTCAAACAATCAGAGGTGATCGCGATCATGTCCCAAGAAGGCATTGGTTACGCCGACCAAATTGCCGAAGACATGCTCATGGGCCACGTGACCGAAGACTGGGACGTTGTCATTTCGAAGCTGTATGATCCGAACCGCATGGAAGAGGCCGCGTTTGGCGCGTTTGAGCGCGCTTTGGCAGGGCAAGACATCGATGCGATGATCGCGTTTTATTCCGCAGACCCCGGTCGCCAGTCTGTGCAACTCGAAATCGATACACGTCGAGCTTTTGCTGAGCCCGATATCATGGATGCAGCAACTGCTGCTGCGATCGAGGCCGAAGGAACGCCGCGGTTCGATCAAATCACCGCTTACATCGAGGTGAATGACCTCATCGAAAAGAACATCAGTGCGGCACTTAATGACAACTACGCGTTCCTGCTGGGCCTTTATGACGGCGGCGCGATGGATGGTCAGACCTCGCCTGAGAGTTTGATCTCTGATGTCTGGGCCCAAGAAGACGAAATACGGTCGAGCACATCTGAATGGGTCTATGCCTTCATGAATATGGCCTATCAGCCTTTGACCGATGCGGACATGGATACTTTGATCGCGTTTTCCCAAACAGAGGCGGGTCAGGGCGTGAACAGAGCCTTGTTTGAGGCCTATTCGAGCCTCTATGAAGAGATCAGCAGAACCCTCGGCCTTCAGGTCGCACAAATGATGATGGTTTCTGAACTCTAGCTTGACTTTCCACAGTGTTCTGACGATAAGCCCGCATCCGGGGCGGATTCTGCCCTGGTTTTTGATTCAATACAGCCCAAAACAGGGCGCGCAGTTCACGGGCGGCATAGCCAGCAACACGTAAGTGGCCCCAGCGACGCGGTAGATGAAGGAAGATACTATGTTTGCGGTTCTCAAAACCGGCGGCAAGCAGTACAAAGTTGCTTCGGGCGACGTTCTGCGTGTCGAAAAACTGGCAGCCGATGCAGGCGAAAAAATCCAGTTCAACGAAATTCTGATGGTTGGTTCGACTGTTGGCGCTCCCTTCGTGGCAGGCGCTGCTGTTCAGGCAGAAGTCATCGACCAGATCAAAGGCGACAAGGTTATCAACTTTGTTAAGCGTCGTCGTAAGCACTCGTCGAAGCGCACCGTTGGTCACCGTCAGCAACTGACCCTCGTTCGCATCACCGACATCCTTGAGTCGGGTGCAGACAAATCGGGCGTCAAAGCTGCAATCGGTGCTGGTTCTGCTCCGAAAGCTGCGGCACCTGCTGCTGCTCCGAAAGCTGCAAAGGCTGCTCCGGCTGCCGCTGCTGCTGGCGCAGACGACCTGACCGCAATCACCGGCGTTGGTCCGGCTGCTGCTAAGAAACTGAACGAAGCTGGTATCACCACCTACGCTCAGCTGGCTGCTGTTGACGCTGCATCGTTCGAGGCTGTTAAAGTGAAACCCGAGTGGGTTGAGCAAGCCAAAGAACTGGCTAAGTAATTTAGGCATAGGAGAGACACATGGCACACAAAAAAGCAGGCGGTTCCTCCCGTAACGGTCGCGACTCCGCGGGTCGTCGCCTTGGTGTAAAGAAATTCGGTGGTGAAGTTGTCGTAGCAGGCAACATCATCGTTCGTCAGCGCGGCACTAAAATGTGGGCTGGCGAAGGCGTTGGTATGGGCAAAGACCACACTCTCTTTGCAACTGCGAACGGCAACGTAAAGTTCTACACCGGTCTTAAGGGCCGCACCTTTGTAAAGGTTCTCCCAGTGGCGGAGGCCGCTGAGTAAACCGATACCTTAAAGGTTTGATATTTAGGGGGATCGGGTTTTCCGGTCCCCCTTTATTATTTGGTGATTGTTATTAAGTCATTGTCAGGTTGCGGAAGAGGAGCCAAAGCCCGACTCGGTTTCTAGGAGGAAGCCAACGATGTTAGATCAAGTGACCCCACAGCCCACCATTCAGGCTGATCGTTTCGTTTTGCGCCCACTGCGTAAATCGGATGCAGGTTTGATCAGCATGTATGCGGCGGATGATCGTGTCGCGCGTGGAACGCGGTCGATCCCTCATCCTTTGCCACCTGGCACGACTGAGGGCTTTATCGAACGTTCGACCAAAGCTGATCGCACCGAAGACGTGTGGGTCATCGATGGCAAGGCGACCGATCTGGGCGAAATGCTCGGCATTGTGAGCCTCGAACGTATGGACCGTGGGCAGAGCGAGATCTTCTTTTGGGTCGCGCCTGCGTTTTGGGGCACAGGCATCGCATCTGGCGCTGTCAAAGCCCTGATTGACGCGAACCCACACAAGGCCAAAACACTCTTCGCGGAAGTGTTCCAAGATAACCTTGGCTCTGCGCGTGTTCTGACGAATTGCGGTTTCACCTACCTTGGTGACGCCGAAGCCTATTCTGTCGCCCGCAAGTCAACTGTGCCCACTTGGACCTATACGCTTAAAATCAACAGCTAAAGGGGGCGGCTTTCGGGCTCCCTCTTGAGCAATGAGGCGTGATCGCATAAGCGAGGCGCTGTAAAACCTGAAAGCCGTTCCGATGAAATTTCTCGACCTTGCCAAAGTTTATATTCGCTCCGGTAGCGGGGGGAATGGTGCTGTGTCGTTCCGCCGTGAAAAGTTCATCGAATACGGTGGTCCTGACGGCGGTGACGGTGGTCGCGGCGGTGACGTAATTGCCGAAGCGGTTGAGGGTCTGAACACTCTGATCGATTTCCGCTACCAGCAGCACTTCTTTGCACAGAACGGCACGCCGGGTATGGG
>JAYPVO010000192.1:0-3088 GCA_038134645.1 Paracoccaceae bacterium | reverse complement strand
ATGAAGGACATCCCCGCGCGTGCGGCACGGGCTGGTACGCGGATAAAAACGACGATCCGTCCGAACGGCACCTATGATCTCGTTCTATGTGATGCGCCCTGTAGCGGTAGTGGCACATGGCGCCGCACGCCTGATGCAAAATGGCGGCTGACTGAGGAACGTTTAAACGAACTCACTAAAATTCAACGGTCGATCCTTGACGCGGCACGAACGAATGTCGGGCAGGGCGGTCGTTTGGCCTATGCGACGTGTTCGGTTCTCAGTGTAGAAAATCGCGCAGTTGTAGATGGTTTCATTGCCGATCATCCTGAATGGTCACTGGTTGATGAAATGAAATTACAGCCGACTGAAAACCATGACGGCTTCTACCTGGCTATTATGACAAAATAGCAACCAGTGGTTGTATTTTGAGCGACCTAACTGCACAGTCATTCTCATATTAAGGGTGCGTTAACCAACTTACGAAATGGTGCACCCGATACATAGGAGAATTGGGTGTGCAAACAGGCGTCGCGCGCATTGATGGTCCGTTCGGGCTGTCCGCATTAGCAATCTTGGCTGTTGGCTTTTTATCCTTTGCAGGCTTCAGTTCAGAGCCAAACATAAAAATATTTGGGTATATCTGCGGCGGCATTATTGGGGTTTTAGCTTTAATTTATTGCGTTTTAGTGTTGGTTCGAAGCGCGTCGCGTCGCCAGCAGTTAAACGTTCTAAGGCCCGCGCTGATGACAGACACCAGCCCCGCGTGGATTATGTCATTGGATGGCGCGATATTGGCGTCGAACACATCGGCGGAAGCGACCGACCTGTCCCAGATTTTCGCGAGCCCCCAATCAATGATTTTGCGCCTAAACAGCGAGGCAAAGAACCTCGGCCAGATGACGCATAAAATTCAACCAAATGGTGTTGAAGAGCACCTTTCTGTTTTGCACCTCTCCGATGATCTTTTTTTGTGGCGCCAGTCGGGTGCCGCGCTCGAGACACCAATCAACGGACACCCAGAAACGGCGTCCGATTGGGAGGAATTGGATGCTCTCCCGGTGCCGATTGTAAAGGTGGCTCAATCGGGTCGTATCTTATCTGCTAACCGAGAGGCGCGTGCATTACTTGGGGGGCAATTTGACGACACGACGCGGTTGTCTGATCGGCTCGAAGGGTTGGGGCGACCAATCACGGATTGGCTCCAAGATGTCGCTGCATCACGGAGTTTAAACACTCGCGAGTTTTTGCGCGGCAAAGGGGATCGGCAGGATTTTTTCGTTCAAGTCGCTCTGCATCCAACAGGGAAAGGACCTGATAGCCCGTTGATCGCCGTACTGAACGATATGACAGAATTCAAATCACTCGAGGCGCAGTTTGTTCAAAGCCAAAAGATGCAGGCAATCGGGCAATTGGCAGGTGGTGTCGCACACGACTTTAACAACCTTTTGACTGCGATTTCAGGGCATTGCGAGCTTCTTCTCATGCGTAGTCGAGAGGGTAATTCGGACTACAATGACCTCAACCAGATCAAAGAAAACACCAATCGTGCGGCGGGTTTGGTGTCACAGCTTCTGGCGTTTTCTCGCAAACAGACGCTACAACCCGACGTGTTCGACCTCTCTGGCGTGCTGAGCAATATGACACTGCTTCTGGATCGTTTGGTTGGTGAACGGATCAGGCTCGTTCTGTCGCAAGAGGACAATCTCTATCCCATCCGTGCGGACAAGCGGCAGTTGGAACAGGTCATCATGAACCTCGTGGTGAATGCGCGTGATGCAATGCCAGGGGGCGGTGAAATTCGGGTTGAGAGCCAGAATGTTACGCTGACCGAAAAGCTGGAACGCGACCGCGCGCGGCTTCCTGCGGGGAACTACGTGCTGGTGAAGGTCATTGATGAGGGGCAGGGCATCCCGCCCGAAAAGATCGGTAAGATCTTTGAACCCTTCTATTCGACAAAGAAACCGGGCGAGGGCACGGGGCTGGGCCTGTCGACCGCTTATGGCATTGTGAAGCAATCGGGTGGCTTTATCTTTGTAGAAAGCGAACCTGATGTGGGGTCGATATTCTCTCTTTATTTCCCGCATTTTGACGGCGCTCTGACGGGCGAAGAGATAAACGCGCCTTCTGAGGCCCCCAAGGTAACCCCGCGAAAGGGCGTTGTTTTGCTGGTCGAAGACGAAGCCCCTGTTCGTGCCTTTGCTGCCAGAGCGTTGCAGATGAAGGGTCTCACCGTTTTGGAGGCCGAGAGCGGTGAAGAGGCATTAGACCTCCTTGATGACCCCGAATTGGTGGTCGATGTCTTTGTATCAGATGTGGTTATGCCCGGTAAGGACGGTCCAACTTGGGTCAAGGAAGCGCGGAAAATGCGTCCCCAGACCCGTGTTGTGTTTGTGTCGGGCTATGCCGAAGACGCCTTTGCCGATCACCGCGCTGATGTCGGACAGTCGGTTTTCTTAACAAAGCCGTTTTCGCTGTCTGATCTGACCCAAACCGTTGAGGCAGAGATGGCCTTAGCCAAAGTGTGAAACGAGGTGCGCGGCACAGCCAGTGAGCGCCGCATAGTCGTCTTCGATCACATGGACAGTGAAGTTGCTCATGAAGCCAGCAAAGCGGCCCTTGTCGCGGAATGCCGTGTCGAACCCAAAACGATCAAGGTAGGGCTTGAACGCACGCGCAACGCCGCCCGACAAATACACCCCGCCAAAGGGCAGGTGGATGAGCGACAGGTTACCAGCCACGGTCCCCAAAATGCGGGTAAACTGCTCTGCAGCAGCAATCGCACGCGGGTCAGATCCATCGGCACATGCGGTCATGATTTCAGCGGCGCTCTTTTCGACGGGCGATCCGGCCTCTTGACCGAGCCACATATAGACACGCTCCAGCCCGCGGCCCGAAAGAACGTCCTCGACCGCTGGGAAGCCATGTGCGTTCGAAACAAAGTTACAAAGGCGTAGCTCTGCATCGGTGCGAATAGGCAGGTTTGCATGGCCTGCCTCAGATGGTGTCACGAGACGACCCGCGTCTGTTTCAAAGACAGGCGCACAGTTGAAACCTGTGCCGACACCGATCACCAGTTTGGCTGCGTGTTCGTTGCCTTTTGCACCAT
>JAYPVO010000191.1:0-3099 GCA_038134645.1 Paracoccaceae bacterium | reverse complement strand
CATATCTGGTCGGGACGATGGCGATCTATTTGGTGGTCACCATGGTCGCAATCCTTCGCAAAATTGGCACCGCCGAGGCTGCGGTAGAGGCTCAGGTGGGCGTGATTGGGAACACGGGTTTCCTCGGTATTCCGATGCTTTCGATGCTCTTGGGCGAAGAGGCGATCGGGCCCATCATGATGGTGCTTGTTGTTGATCTCATTGTTTTCTCGTCGCTCATCGTGATTTTGATTTACGGCAGCCGCCACGGACGTTTGTCGTGGAGCGTCTTTGGCACGGTCGGTATGGGGCTCTTAAAGAACCCAATGATCGTCTCAATCGTTGTGGGCATGTTGATCTCGGCCTCTGGCTGGTCGATCCCGCGGCCGATCAATGATTTCCTGACCATCCTTGGTGCCGCTGCGACCCCGGGCGCTTTGTTCGCAATTGGAGCCTCACTTGCGAGCAAATCCGCAGAGCGCCTCGTCATTGCTGGCTGGCTAAGCTTTTCTAAATTGGTTCTGCATCCAGCATCCGTCGCTTTCGCGGCATTTGTTCTGTTCCGAGTTGATCCCTTCCCGGCCTCGGTTATGGTTGCGGCAGCATCGCTGCCCGTTGCGGGCAACGTCTATATTTTAGCGCAGCATTATGGGGTTGCCCCTGCGCGCGTATCGGCGTCGATCCTCGTTTCGACGGCGCTTAGTATTCTAACGGTCTCGGCTGTCATTGCCTGGGTTCAAGTCTAATCGGAGGAAGACCATGGAAACGATTTCGCAAAGCAAGTGCTACGGCGGTGTTCAGGGCGTCTATCGTCACGCATCTGAGGCGACTGGCACTGATATGACCTTTGGCTTGTTCCTGCCCGAAGAGGCCGAGCACGCTCCCGTTCCCGTTCTTTGGTTCTTAGCTGGCCTGACGTGCACCCATGAAAACGCGATGGTCAAAGCGGGTGCACAGGTTTGGGCCGCAGAGCACGGTATTGCGCTGGCGTTCCCTGACACCTCTCCGCGTGGCGAAGGCGTTGCGAATGATGATGCCTATGACATGGGGCAGGGGGCTGGGTTCTACGTGAACGCGACCGAAGCGCCGTGGGCACCGCATTTCCGTATGTTCGACTACGTCACGGACGAACTGCCACGCATCATCGCTGCAAACTTCGCGGTCGATGAGGACCGCCAGTCGATCACTGGACACTCCATGGGTGGTCACGGTGCGCTGACAATTGCGATGAACGTGCCGCGCTATCGTTCGGTTTCCGCGTTTTCGCCGATCTGCAACCCCACCGCTGGCGACTGGGGCCGTCCGCAGTTCACCGCCTACTTGGGCACGGATGAAAGCAAATGGGCCAAACATGACGCGACCCTTCTGATGCGCGACGTGGGCCTCAATATTCCGCTGCTGGTCGATACGGGCGCGAATGATCAATACGCCGACTATCTGATGACCGAGAAGTTTTGGGCCGCGACCGCAGAGCGCCGTATCCCCGCAACGCTCCGCCTGCAGCCGGGCTATGACCACAGCTACTTCTTTGTGACCTCGTTCCTCGAAGATCACATCGCGTTCCACGCCGAGGCTCTCTACGCGTGATCTACGTTGATGCCGATGCCTGTCCGGTCAAGGCCGAGGTAGAGCGGGTCGGAACCCGTCATCAGACACGCATGTTCATCGTGTCGAATGGTGGGCTGCGGCCGTCGCAAAATCCTTTGGTCGAAACGGTGATCGTGCCCGAAGGGCCTGACATCGCGGACATGTGGATTGCCGATCGCGCGACTAAGGGCGACGTGGTGATTACAGGCGACATCCCGCTGGCTGCAAAATGCGTTGCAGCGGGTGCGCGAGTTCTCAAACACAACGGCGAAGCACTGACCGAGGCCAATATTGGTAATGTCCTCGCAACACGGGATTTGATGGCGGATCTACGGTCTGCTGATCCTTTCCGTCAGGGTGGCGGAAAACCATTTTCCAAAGCGGACAGATCACGGTTCCTCGACGCCCTAGAGCGCGAGCTGCAACGTATAAAAAGAGGCTAATCATGGGTATCGAAGCCGTCGTTTTTGACATTGGTAACGTGCTGATCGAATGGAACCCCGAACGTGTTTATGACCGTGTCATCGGGGTCGAACGACGCAAGGCGATGTTTGATGCCGTCGACTTGCACGGCATGAACGATCAGGTGGATCGCGGCCAGAACTGGTACGAAGCCGTTTCGGAATGTGCGGCGCAGAACCCTGAATGGCGCGATGAAATCATGATGTGGCACGAGCGCTGGATGGAGATGGCCTCGCCCGCGATTGATCACTCTGTGCGGTTATTACGAGCCCTGCGATCCAAAGGTGTTCCCGTGTTCGCGCTTTCGAATTTCGGGATACAGACCTTTGAAATCGGCGAACGAGAATACCCGTTCTTAGAGGAATTCGACCGCCGCTATATCTCTGGGCATATGGGCGAAGTGAAACCAGAGCCCGAGATTTATCGCATGTTGGAAGACGACTGTGGCGTTGCGCCAACGGCGCTTTTGTTCGCGGACGATCGAGTGGACAACATTGCCGCCGCCGCTGCGCGTGGGTGGAATACGCATCTCTTTACCGATCCGCAGGGGTTTGCTGATCGCCTTGTTGCCGAAGGCTTGCTGACGGAAGATGAGGCAAAATGATCGACATCGTTCCTTTTGACGAAGGTCAGGCTTTGCTTGACTGGATTGGACTGACAGACGCAATCGCTGAAGGTCATACCCGCCCCAAGGCAGAGATCGCGGATACGTTTCTCTATCGCGGTGATGATACGCTGCTCACTCGAAGCGCATGGATTGATGGTCTTGGGATCGCAGTCAAAGCTGCCACTATTTTCCCAAAGAACAACGAAAAGGGACTGCGCAACGTAAACGGCGCAATGAACCTTATGTCGGATGTGACGGGAGACCTCGAAGCGGTTGTTGATTTTGGCCTCGTGACAAAATGGAAAACAGCAGGGGACAGCTTGCTGGCGGCTCGGCGTTTGGCGCGCGTTGATAGCGAGAATATCGTGATCATTGGCGCAGGAACGGTCGCTGCATCTCTGCGTGAGGCCTATGGTGCGTTATTTCCGAACGCGCGTTTTACTATCGCGGGGCGTCGGTTGGAA
>JAYPVO010000190.1:0-3104 GCA_038134645.1 Paracoccaceae bacterium | reverse complement strand
GACGACAGAATCGAAGCCGGTGCTTTGGGCTTGGAAACAGGCATGTCCATCTTTGGCGCAGGAGCCGGCGCAGGCACCGATGCGGGGGCTGCGGTTTCGGTCGTTTTCGGACCCGGTTCGTTGATTTTGCTCTTAGAAAACATCTTGTCCAGCTCTTATGTAGATCATCGGATTGATTGCTTCGCCGCCGACGCGAACCTCGTAGTGAAGGTGAGGGCCAGTCGACCGACCAGAGTTCCCCATATCACCAATACGATCCCCGCGCGAGACTCTTTGGCCTTCTTGGACGCGGATCGCGTTCAAATGTCCGTAACGGGTCTCGATTCCGAACTCGTGTTGGATCTTGATCAGGCGACCATAACCCGACGACCAGCCCGCGTGAGTGATCACGCCGTCAGCGGTCGCGTAGATCGGAGTGCCGACAGGACCAGCAAAGTCGGTGCCATAGTGCATACGGCCCCAGCGCATCCCGTAACCCGAGGTGAAACGGAAGTTCTCACGCACAGGCATCGAGAACGGCGCACGTTCAGCCGCGATACGGTAGAGGTTGATGCGATCCATCGACGACAGCAATTCGTTTGCACGTGCCGTGTCTGGATCGGGCTCACCACCATTGGTCGAGAATTGCAGCGGGGTGAGGGGGCCACCTGTGCCCGAATAGCCGCGACGCACTTGATCAAGCAGCGTATCGGTGTTCAGGCCAGCCGCGCGGAACATGTTGTCCAGCGGTTCGACCGACACCAGCATTGCTTCTTCGAGCTGGCGGAAAATCTCGTCGTTGCGCTCTTCCATGAGGCGCAGGTCCAATTCCAACTCAGCGGCGCGGTCGATCGCACCCTGCGCATCCGCTTCGATCTGGTCACGCTCTGCCGCGGTATCCGCCAGCGCAGAGGCGAGAAGGTCGAGCGCTTCGTTCGAAACGCCGCCAGAGGTGCCAGCAACAGCAGTGCCACTCTGCACAGCGGCCTCGAGTGTCGCGATGCGCTGCGAAAGGTCCTGACGTTGGTTCATGGTGCGGCGGAGGGTGGATTGGATCACCTCAATGCCCGTTTCCAATTCGCGACGATGGTCCTCAGAATTCAGCAACTCGGTCTGCATCACAGAAATCTGTGCGAGAGCAGAGCTAAACCGCTCTTGCGCTGCTGCAGCTTCTTCGGCGCGACGGTCACGTTCAGTGACAAGAGCCTGAAGGCGGGTTTCGTATTCGATTTGATCGCGACGGGCCTGATCGCGGAAGTTCCCCGCGCCAATGCTGTCCATCATTACGATTGCAGTAGCGATAATCGTCCAAGCGAGCACCATTGCGCCAGCGGTCCAAACGAAAAGCTGCATCTCTGAGCGAAGGCGGATGAACCGCGTTTCGGTGTCAGAGCGTAAAAACAGTCGCCGTTCTGGAAAACGCTTTTCAAGCGCTGCGTGCAATCTGGCCATCATTCGAGAGCGCAAGATCGTCGTCCTTGTTCTGTCCCAACCCATACAGACAGGGTCCCAACCCATCTATGACGAAGGTGTTAGCGGGCAGGGTGTCATGGCGCAACGCTTTTGCGCAAATTTGCACAAATTGACGCGGTTACAGGGGGTTGTGCGCGGTTTTTTGCCTAAACTCCAGATGCGCGGGCTGTGCGATCGGGTGTTTCTTCGGCAAGTGGCCAATAGAAGTCTGGCGGCAATCCAGCTTCGGCTCGCTTTTCTTCGTTGAACGGGGGCTTGAGGGCGCCGTGAAAATACCGATGAACCAATGCGTGGAACGCAACCTTTGGATCTAGTTCGTGGCGACCGCAGAGGAAGTGAAACCACTTTGATCCATAGGCCACGTGATGGACTTCTTCAGCGTAGATCACGTTTAACGCCTCGACGGTCGCGTGGTCTTTGGCCTGTTTGAACAGTCCGATCATGCCGGGGGTCACATCGAGCCCACGGGCCTCTAGCACCATCGGTACCACCGCCAATCGCCCCATCAGGTCGTCGGCGGTTTCCTCGGCGGATTGCCACATGCCAGCGTGCGCAGGACAGGCGCCGTAATGGCTACCTTCTGCGTGAAGTCGGTCGCAGATCAGATTGAAATGTTTGGATTCTTCGTCGGCAGACTTTACCCAGTCGTCGTAAAAACCGATGGGCATTGTGGTATCGGAGAACCGCGCGATGATGTCCCAATGTAGGTCAACGGCATTGAGTTCGATATGGGCCACGGCATGAAGCATCGCGATACGACCTTCGGGCGAACCTGGCTTGCGACGCGGCACATCGCGTGGGTCCAGCAGGTCTGGCTTTTCGGGGCGAGCGGGCTGCATGGGCGGAGAAGCCGTGCCAATCTCGGGCGTTAGACCTTGGGCGCGGGCCTCAAACCACTCCGCAGCATAGCGGCGCGATAGCGCAGTTTTTTCATGACCATCTGCTGTGGTCAGAACCTCGCAAGCCATCTGCGCAAGTGGTTTCATCTGTCACCCTGTCTCTCGATTATGGGGCAGAGGTGCCTTCCTCTGCCCAAGAGGTCAAGGGCAGAGGTCGCGCTGTCAGAGCGCCTTAACAGCCTCGAGAACTTCTTCGACGTGGCCCGCAACTTTGACCTTGTTCCAGACGCGCGCAATTTTGCCATCTGCGCCGATCAGGAAGGTCGCGCGTTCAATGCCCATGTAGGTCTTGCCATACATGTTCTTTTCGACCCAGACGCCGTAGCGTTCGCACACATCGCCTTCTGCATCGGACAGGAGCGCGATTTTCAGCCCATGTTTGGCGCTGAATTTTTCGTGTTTCGCGACAGTGTCTTTGGAGACGCCCAGAATGACGGCTCCAGCAGCGTCAAAGGCATCGACCATCTCGGTAAAGCCGATGGCTTCTTTTGTGCAGCCGGGCGTGTCATCCTTGGGATAGAAATAGAGGACGACGGGTTTTCCGTGAAAGTCTGACAGGCTGACACTATTGCCGCCATCGCGGGGCAAGGTTACGTCAGGGGCAATATCACCGATGTCGGGGCGCGATTGGCTCATTTTATCCTCCGATTGGTTTTGAAAAGCGCTGCAGCGCGTGGCAATCTGTGTTCTAGAGCAGAACACCACAAATAAAAGGGGCCATCGGCCAAGGATGTCTGAGGCAGAGGAAAACAC
>JAYPVO010000189.1:0-3206 GCA_038134645.1 Paracoccaceae bacterium | reverse complement strand
GCAGTTACAGTCATAGTGTTCCCCAGATCGTCCATCCCACGTCAGGGCGCAGCGCCCTTAACACTTTTTCAACCTATAATTGCGTTGGTTACCTAAATGTTAAGGAAACCGCGCCATATCATAATGGTTTCAAAAAGATAAATTCTGGTAGCACGACCGAACGCTAGACCGCGAACACACGCAACACGGGAAAACCTGTGTCAGGATAAACCAAATTCTGACGCGAAAGGACTGACCGATGTTGGATATCTTTGGAATGGTTGCGGCGCTCAATCGTCCGTCGCTTTTGGTGCGGACAGCGCGATTTGGGGTGGATGATTACAAACGATCAATCCACCTGCCCCGCATTTTGCGCAGCCCGTCATTGCCCAAATGCGCAGAGGCTTTGGTCAAGTTATTGGAGCTAGAACGGAGGATGAATGATCATCGGCTCGCCGCACGGGCCGAGTATTCGATTGCAAAGCACGTCGAGGTTCTGATCGCGATTATGGCCGAAGCCCGCGATCTGCGCGCCAAAGCAAAACCCCGCAGCGTTTGAAGCACTGCGGGGCTGATTGTCTTAGGTAAAGCTGTCAGGCATCGACGCTTTTTTATTCGCGACATACTCGCGAAGCGCGCTTTCGATAGCTGGATCGAGAACCGGTTGACGGTAGTTTTCGATCATCTTTTCGACGCGGTTCGCAGCGAGCGCACGGGTGTCGCGTGCGCCTTCTTCGTCCCAAGTCTCGAACGGCTTGTAGTCAAAGAGGTCAGAGCGCCAGAACGCCGTCTGGAAGTTCGCCTGAGTGTGAGCGCAGCCGAGGTAGTGACCGCCAGGGCCGACTTCGCGGATCGCGTCCATCGCTTGGCCGTTTTCAGACATGTCGATGCCACGAGCCAGACCGTGCAGAGCGCCGAGTTGGTCAGCGTCCATCACGAACTTTTCAAAGTCAGCGACCAGGCCGCCTTCGAGCCAACCACATGCGTGGAGCATGAAGTTCACGCCAGCCATCAGGCCCATGTTCAGCGAGTTCGCGGTTTCATACGCCGCCTGAGCGTCAGGCAGTTTCGAACCACAGAACGAACCAGCAGAACGATACGGCAGGTTCAGACGACGTGCGAGCTGACCAGCACCGTAGGTGATCAGTGCAGCCTCAGGTGTGCCGAACGTCGGTGCGCCCGAACCCATGTCGATCGAGGTCACGAACGCACCAAAGATCACTGGCGCGCCTTTGCGGACCAGCTGGCTGTAAGCCACGCCTGCCAGAACTTCGGCCAGAACCTGTGTCAGAGTGCCAGCAACCGAAACCGGAGCCATAGCGCCGCCAACGATGAACGGCGAAATGATGCAGGCTTGGTTGTTGCGTGCGTAAACTTCGAGCGCACCCATCATGATGCTGTCGAAGGTCATCGGCGAGTTGATGTTGATGAGCGAGGTCATCACGGTGTTTTCCTGAACGAACTCTTTGCCGAACAGGATTTCACACATCTCAACCGAATCTTGCGCGCGGCTCGGTTCAGTCACAGAGCCCATGAACGGTTTGTCCGACAGGGTCATGTGCGCCAGAAGCATATCGAGGTGACGCTTGTTCACCGCGATATCGGTCGGTTCACAAACGGTGCCGCCCGAGTGGTGCAGCCATTTGGACATGTAGCCCAGTTTCACGAACTTCTCGAAGTCAGCCATGGTCGCGTAACGACGACCACCGTTGCTGTCGCGAACGAACGGCGGACCATACACAGGAGCCAGAACGAGGTTCTTGCCGCCGATCTCAACGTTACGCTCGGGGTTACGGGCGTGTTGAATAAAGGTCGAGGGCGCAGTTTTGCACAGTTCACGCGCCAAACCACGTGGGATACGAACGCGCTCACCCTGAACGTCGGCACCCGCTGCTTTCCACAGTTCCAGTGCTTCAGGGTTATCAACAAAGTTCACGCCGATTTCTTCGAGAATTTGTTCAGCGTTGTTTTCGATGATTTCCAGTGCCTCGTCGTTCAGGACTTCGAGGTTAGGAATGTTGCGCGTGATGTATTTTGCCGTTTCGACGCTGACGGCAGACCGTTCCGCACGACGGGCAGCACCGCCACCCCCACGTCCACGACGACCACGAGCCTCTGCAACATCCGACATATTTATCCCTCCGGTAGGTGTTTGTCGTTCAATACCGCGCCAAAAACACACGAGGTGCGGGTTTTGCGTCCCTTCGGGGGCAAAAGCGACATTTAACGCGCGACAATACGCTTGCGGTTTAGCCGAAGCGGCCCTATTCCGCAGGCATGACCCAGCATCAACGCCTCCTTATCATCGACTTCGGTTCTCAGGTGACGCAGCTGATCGCGCGCCGCCTGCGTGAGCTGAAGGTTTACTGCGAAATCCACCCTTATCAGTCGGTCACCGCTGAAACCATTCGCGAGCTCGCTCCGAAGGCCGTGATCCTCTCTGGTGGTCCTGACAGCGTGACGCGCGACGGCTCTCCCCGCGCGCCGCAAGAACTCTTTGACATGGGCCTGCCGATCTTTGGTATCTGCTACGGCCAACAAGTTATGATGGAACAGCTCGGCGGTAAGGTCGAAGCTGGACACCACGCTGAATATGGCCGCGCTTTCGTGACACCCGCTGAGGACCACAAAGGTGACGGGATTTTTGCTGGCCTCTTTGGTGAAGGCAAAGAACAAGTTTGGATGTCGCATGGCGACCGCGTGACCAAACTCGCCCCCGGGTTTGAGGTGATCGGTGTTTCGCCAAACGCCCCTCTCGCCATGGTCGCGGATGAAGAGCGCAAGTTCTACGCCGTCCAGTTCCACCCCGAGGTGCACCACACCCCGAACGGCGCCAAAATGCTGGAAAACTTTGTCAAAATGGCTGGCTTTACCGGCGATTGGACAATGGCATCCTACCGTCAGGAAATGATTGAGAAAATCCGCGCTCAGGTTGGCGATAAGAAAGTCATCTGCGCTCTTTCGGGCGGCGTCGATTCTTCGGTCACAGGTATCCTCTTGCACGAAGCGATTGGCGACCAGCTGACCTGTGTCTTCGTGGATCACGGTTTGCTGCGCTTGAACGAGGCCGAACAGGTCGTCGCGATGTTCCGCGACAACTACAACCTGAACCTCATTCATGCGGACGAAAGCGACCTGTTCCTCGGTGAACTCGAAGGCATTTCCGATCCTGAGGTAAAGCGTAAAACCATCGGTAAACTCTTTATCGACGTGTTCCAGAAATACGC
>JAYPVO010000188.1:0-3220 GCA_038134645.1 Paracoccaceae bacterium | reverse complement strand
TTGGGTCATTGATTTCCTCCCATTCGGATCAGCGCATCGACGGCGATGGCCTCTTTTGTGCCGCATAGAAGCGGATTGATTTCGACTTCTTTCAACGCGTCTTGGTTCGCCCGAACAAACTCTTGCACAGAGAGAACCGCCGCGACAATCGCATCCACATTCGCGCCCGCCTTGCCACGATAGCCCTGCAACAGGGGGAAACAACGCAAGCGGCAGAGCGCTTCTTCGACTTCGACAGAAGAAACCGGCAGGAGGAGCGACACTGTATCTGACAGAATTTCCGTCAGGACTCCCCCTGCCCCAATGGTCAGAACGAACCCGTGTGCAGGGTCACACAAGACGCCGACCAGAAGCTCTGCAACTGTTTCGGTGATCATTTCTTCGACTAAGAAGTCGGAGCATGGCATCGCATCGGCGGCAGCTTTGACCGCTTCCGCATTCATAAGACCCACGCGAACTGCGCCCGCCTCGGTCTTGTGCGCGAAACCGATCCCCTTGAGCACGACAGGGAACCCCAGATCGCTGGCAGCGTCACCTGCGCCTTTGGCGCTGTTGACCACGACGGATTTGGGAATACGAAGGCCATGCTGGCCGAGCGCTGCTTTTGCCTCTGCCTCTGTCAGCGTTTCCGCATCCTCGCGCAGGTTTGGCAAAAGAAGCGGCGCGTGTGAGGCAGCTTTGACCTGCGATGCCGCAGCAATCGCGGCGAGCCCATCGGCCATACCGCACAGCGGCACAACGGACCGTTCCATCGCCTCTGCCGCAATCGCTTCTGGCATCCCCTCAGCCATGCTCGCCAGCAAAGCCATCGGTTTTCCCGTCGCGGCGGCAGTGTCGGCTACCGCGTTCAGAACCAACTTCCACTCTGGCGCGGCAAAGCGATCCTCGCGTGGGAAATCCAGAACCACGCAGCCCATCGCCAAATCACCCTCCATCATCGCGGTAAAGCAACGGGTCAAAGCGGCCTGATCGCCCCAGATATAGGTGTGATAATCCAGCGGGTTGGCCAAGGCGACCTTGGGGCCGAGCGCCTCGCGCAGGGCATCCGATTGGGCGGCATTGAGGGGCGGATAGTCGACGCCACAGGACATCCCTATGTCCGCCATGAGCGACGCCTCCCCGCCAGAGCAGGACATCGACGCGATCTTATTCGATGACAGCCCACCCGTCACATGTAGGACCTTAAGCGTCTCCAATAGGGCGGAGGGGCTATCGACCTGCGCGAACCCCAACCGCCGCATCAGGGCCTTCGCGCCTGCATCGCTCCCCGCGAGGGAGGCGGTATGGGACACGGTCGCTTGCTGCGCTTGATCTGAGGCTCCGACCTTCATCACGACAACGGGTTTGCCTAGCCGCTTCGCCGTATCCGCCAAGGCCTCGTAAGCGCGAAGGTCATTCACACCCTCGATATGAAGCCCCAAAGCCGTCACTCGCGGATCAGAGAGTAGCGCGGCACCAATATCGGCCATACCCATCTGCGCCTGATTGCCGACCGTGACCACGTAGGCCATAGGCAGCCCGCGCCGCTGCATGGTCAGATTGATGGCAACGTTCGAGGATTGCCCAACGATGGCAACGCCCGTGTCGCACGGCACCATCCCATGCACATCGGGCCAGAGCGCCGCCCGATCCAATGCGTTCACAAACCCATAGCAGTTTGGCCCAAGGATCGGCATATCGCCCGCTGCAGCAACGAGTTGCTCTTGCAATCCGTCGCCATCGGACAACTCGGACGAGGCCTCTCGGAACCCAGATGCAAAACAGACCGCACCGCCTGCCCCCCGCGCCGCGAGGTCAGAGACGACGCCGATCGTTGCCTCACGGTTCACCCCGATAAACGTCGCATCAGGGGCTTCGGGCAATGCACTGATAGAGGCATAGGCTGTGACCCCAGCGACCTCCGCTCGGGTTGGATGCACGGGCCAGATATGTCCCTCGAACCCGATCCGCTGGCATTCGCGGATGATATTCGCGCACCAACTGCCGCCTCCAACAACCGCGATGGAGCGTGGCCTCATCAGGCGATCAAGTGCCACCATGTTAGGCCCCCAACGGACGGAACAGATCGCGGCTGATGATGTGGCGCTGGATTTCGCTGGTGCCGTCCCAGATCCGCTCGACCCGCGCATCGCGCCAGAACCGCTCGATCGGGAAGTCATCCATGAGCCCCATGCCGCCGTGGATTTGCAACGTCGCATCGGTCACGCGCGCCAACATTTCCGAGGCGTAGAGCTTTGCGCTGGCGATCTCGCGGTTCGCCTCCATGCCCTGATCCAGACGCCACGCGCCAGAAAGCGTCAGCCAATCCGCCGCGTCGATCTCTGTGATCATGTCGGCAATCTGAAAGCTGATCCCTTGGAATTTCGCGATCTGCTGACCGAACTGCTTCCGCTCTGCCGCATAGCTGAGCGCGTGATCGAAACACCGCCGTGCACGCCCCACGCAGAACGCAGCGACGGTCAGGCGGGTCGCATAGAGCCACTCGTTCATGACGGCGAAGCCACCATCGACCTCACCCAAAACCTGCGCATCAGGAAGGCGGCAATTGTCGAAATAGAGGATGTAATTCTTATACCCACGATGCGACACCGAAGCGTAACCCTCCCGCACTTCGAAACCAGGTGTCCCGCGATCAACGAGGAAACAGGTGATCCGCTTTTTCGGACCTTTCGGCGTATCATCGACACCCGTTGCAACAAACACGATGAAAAAGTCCGCGTGCTCGGCGCCGGAAATGAAATGCTTGGACCCGTTGATCACCCAATCGCCGCCATCGCGTTGGGCCTGACATTTCATCCCCCGCACGTCAGACCCAGCATCTGGTTCCGTCATGGCGAGGGCATCCATTTTCTCACCCCGAACGGCAGGCAATAGGTATTTCTCTTTCTGCTCCCCTTCACAGGCCATCAAGATATTCTGCGGACGCCCAAAAAAGTGGGTCAGCGCCATCGAACCACGGCCAAGTTCCCGTTCTACCAACGTAAAGTCGAGGTGAGACAGCCCAGCGCCGCCGACCTCTTCGGGGAAATTACAGGCATAAAACCCAAGGTCGATGACCTTTTGTTTAATCTCTAGGCCCAGTTCCAGCGGCACCTGCCCAGTGCGTTCGACCATGGCCTCATGCGGGTAGATTTCGTTCTCTACAAACGCCCGCACGGTGTTCACGATCATATCTTGTTCTTCGCTCAGCCCAAAGTGCATGGCGTTCTCCCCTTGTCGC
>JAYPVO010000187.1:0-3227 GCA_038134645.1 Paracoccaceae bacterium | reverse complement strand
TCGACTTTGCCAAGGATACCGACCTCCTCGTTCATGAAGCGATGCTGAGCGCGGGTATTGATGCCCTGTGCAAACGGGTTGGGAATGGGGATGACCGTCTGAGGGTGCACCTTGAACGGTCACATTCCCCCGCGTGTGAGGTGGCTAAAATCGCATCGGCGGCGGGGGTGAAACAGCTCGCCCTGAACCACCTGATCCCGAGCGATGACCCAGACTTCACTTTGGAAGATTGGCACGCAGAGATCGCACCGCACTACAGCGGGCCGCTGTTTGTCGGGACTGACGGGATGACGATCCCGCTTTGACGAAAAGGGCCGCAGCGAACTGCGGCCCGTTGTCGTTTTAACCGAGGACTTCTTTGATCGAGTCGACGGTGGCCGCGACGATGGTATCCGCCTCGTCTTTGGTCAGGCAGAACGGCGGCGCGTAGCCGAGGATATCGCCTTGGGGCATCGCACGCGCAATCACACCACGTGACGCCATCGCCGCAGAGAGCGACGGACCGATCTTCTGCGACGGATCGTAGAAGGTGCGGCTATCACGGTCAGCCACGAACTCAACCGCGCAAAGCATCCCTTCGCCGCGCACTTCGCCGACATTCGGGTGATCCGCCACGGCGGCTTTCATCTGGGCGTTCAGATAAGCCCCCATTTCGCCAGCGTTCTGCACGAGGTTCAACTCATCCAACAGTTTGAGGTTTGCCACACCAGCGGCTGCCCCAATCGGGTGCGCAGAGTAGGTCCAACCATGACCAATGGGGCCGTTTTCATCGGTGCCCTGCTCTAGCACTTTCCACATGCGATCCGAGACAATCGAGCCAGACAGAGGCGCATAGGCAGAGGTCAGGCCTTTGGCGATGGTGATCAGGTCAGGTTTCAGGTCGTAGTGGTGCGACCCGAACATGGACCCCAAACGGCCAAAGCCCGTGACGACCTCGTCCGCGATCAGCAGAATGTCGTGCTTTTCCAGAACAGCCTGAATAGCGGCCCAATAGCCGGCAGGCGGTGGAACGATGCCGCCTGTGCCCATGACAGGCTCGCCGATAAAGGCCGCGATGGTGTCCGCACCTTCGCGTTCGATCAGCGCTTCGAGTTCAGCGGCGCAATGTGCGGTGAACTGCTCTTCGGTCATGTTGGCGTCGGGACGGCGGAAGTAATACGGCGCCTCGGTATGGATGACCTGTTCGAGCGGCAGGTCGAATTTCGCATGGAACAGACCAAGGCCCGTCAGCGACCCCGTCATCAGGCCAGAGCCGTGATAGCCGCGCCACCGCGAGATGATCTTTTTCTTTTCGGGGCGACCGAGGATGTTGTTGTAATACCAGACGAGTTTGATGTTCGTCTCGTTCGCGTCCGACCCCGACAGGCCAAAGTAGACCTTGGACATGTGATCAGGCGCACGGTCGAGCACCATTTTCGACAGGGTAACCGATGCTTCGGTGCCGTGGCCAACATAGGCATGGTAATAGGCCAATTCGCGGGCTTGGTCGGCAATGGCTTCGGCGATGTCCTGACGACCGTAGCCAACGTTTACGCAGTATAGGCCCGCAAACGCGTCGAGGAGTTTTTTGCCGTCACGGTCTTCGATGTGGCAGCCGCTCGCGGTTTTAATAATGCGGGTCGGGGTTTCGCCGCGGGCGTGTTGGGCCAGATGGGTCGAGGGGTGGAAAAAGTTCTCGCGGTCCCATTGGGCCAGTTGGTCGTTCGTTAGCATCGTCATTCCTATTGGGTAGAGTCGCGCGATAGTGCCCGCGATTTGCCCGAGGCAGGATGAGAAATTCACTGATGCCGCAGATGATTCAGCTGCAAAACGCGCACTAGACCCGCAATTTAGTCTGCAAAGAGATGCAGCGGCGGGAGGCCCCCGCCCTTGATCTGTTTGGTCACGATATAGGTGAAATACCGAGCAATTCCGATCCGCGCCTCTAAGAGATCGTCCATCGTCATCTGGTAGCTTTCCACATCACGAGCCGCGACCTGCATCAGGTAATCATACCCACCGCCCAAGGCCCAGCAGTGGGTGATATCGTCGTGCGCCTCAATCCGTGCCTCGAACGTGCGGAAAGATGCGGCGGTGTGATCGGCCAGTTCGACAACGACAAAGACCGTCACCCAAGGGCCGAGTTTTCGCAGATTGAACCGTGCCCCATAGCCATCGATCAGCCCCGCCTTTTCCAGTTTCTTTAAACGGTCCCAGCAAGGCGTCGGGGTCAGGCCGACCTTTTCTGCCAACGCCGCCTTTGTGATCCTGCCTTCGGTGGCAAGGATGCGCAGAATGGCGATGTCGCGGTCGTCCAGCTTAATCATTCGAACCTCGGCGAAAATGTGTCGCTTTCCTTCTACCGCGTCACGAATGGTTCTGCCATGGTCGCGGCATGACTGATTTGCACACCACCCGCGCCATCCTTTCGGACCTCATCGCATTCGACACGACTTCGATCCTGCCGAACCGCCATTGCATCGACTACCTCGCGGCCAAGCTCGAGGAGGCAGGTGCACGGGTTGAGATTTTTGAGGATGAAACCGGCAAGAAGGCGAACCTCTGGGCGACAATCGGACCCGAGGGGGATGGCGGGATCGTTCTATCGGGTCACACCGATGTGGTGCCCGTTGCCGATCAGGATTGGACCAGCGATCCATTTGAATTGGTTGAACGGGATGGGAAGCTCTTTGGACGTGGCACCTGCGATATGAAGGCGTTTATCGCCGCTGCCGTGGCGATGGCTCCTGAATATGCAAGACATGCGACCCATAGGCCTGTCCATTTCGCCTTTACCTACGACGAGGAAACAGGCTGTCTCGGCGGTCAGGCCTTGGTCGAAGTGCTGCGCGAACGCGGACTTCGCCCCTCTATCGGGATCGTGGGGGAACCGACCGAGATGCGGATCATCGAAGGTCATAAGGGGTGCTATGAATACACCACGCATTTCCACGGCTCCGAAGGGCATGGCTCTGCGCCCGACCTTGGCGTGAATGCCGTCGAATATGCGGTGCGGTTCATTTCGAAACTTCTGGAACTAAAGGACGCGCTGAAAACCAAAGCGCCCGAGGACAGCCGTTTTAACCCGCCGTGGACCACGATCAACACAGGGAGCCTGATCGGTGGCGTCGCGCACAACGTCATTCCGGGCAAAGCGACCGTGCAATGGGAAATGCGGCCCGTACAGGTGTCGGACGCGGACTTTGTTAAGGGCGAACTGGCGACCCATGTCGATCATCTGAACCAAC
>JAYPVO010000186.1:0-3237 GCA_038134645.1 Paracoccaceae bacterium | reverse complement strand
TATGGAACGGATCTTCGGCATAAACATGCGCATTGACGTAAGATGACATGAAACGGCCCGCGTCATCGCGCGACAATCCGTAGGTCATCTGGGTCAAATCGTTCGTACCGAAGGACAAGAATGCCGCGTATTGGACGATATCTTCGGCCCGCAAAGCCGCCCGAGGCGTTTCCACCATCACGCCGTAACGATAGGTAAAATTGATCCCCGTTTCAGCACGCACGTGACCCGCCACGGCGTCGATCCGGCTTTTGACCAGTTCAACTTCGCGCATCGCACTGACGAGCGGGATCATGATTTCGGGCACCACAGGATCACCAGAACGGCTCGCCTCGACGGTCGCCTCAAAAATCGCCCGCGCCTGCATGTCGTAGATTTCGGGATAGGTCAGGCCCAACCGAACACCCCGCATGCCAAGCATCGGGTTGTATTCCGACAGAGCTTCGACCCGCGCATTTACCTCGGACAAGGGCAACGAGAGTTGCTCCGCCAATTCGCGGTGGCCCGATTTGTCGGCGGGTAAGAATTCGTGCAAGGGCGGGTCAAACAGACGAATGCAGACGGGTTTGCCCTGCATAATCTGGAACAATTCGCTGAAATCACCACGTTGCATGGGCAGCAAGCGTTCGAGCACTGCACGGCGATCCTCTGAGGTATGCGCAAAGATCATCTCGCGCATCACGCCAAGGCGATCCCCTTCAAAGAACATATGTTCCGTGCGGCACAGCCCGATCCCTTGGGCAAGGAAGTTCCGCGCGGTCTGCGCATCTGCGGGTGTGTCCGCGTTCGCACGCACACCGATGTCGCGGTATTCATCCGCCCATTTCAGCAATGTTTGGAACGCATTATCCAATGCAGGTTCTTCGAGCGTCGCCGTCCCTGCGAGGACATCACCAGACGATCCATCCACGGTAATCACTGCGCCTTCGGCAAATTCACGACCATCGGGCGCGATCATCACACGGCGTTTTTTATCGATCACAAGGTCAGAGGCACCAACCACACAGGGCAGACCAAGCCCGCGGCCGATCACGGCCGCGTGGCTTGTGATGCCGCCCCGAACGGTCAGCACCGCACTCGCAGCATGCATCCCGCGAATATCTTCTGGCGTGGTTTCGCGGCGGACAAGAATACACGGTTCGCTCCGCGCAGCGCTCGCCTGAGCGTCATTTGCGGAAAACACGATCCGACCAACCGCTGCGCCAGGGCTCGCCGCGATCCCGCGAACGATACGATCGCGTTCTGTCATCGGCGCAACCTGACGGTGGAGCAATTCCGACAGAACCGCAGGATCAACACGCATGACAGCTTCGTCGGTGGGGATAATCCCATCCTCGGCTAGCGCGACTGCTATACGCACGGACGCGCGGTTGGATCGCTGCACCCGAACACCGTCAAGGATATGCAACTTACCGTTTTCAATCGTGAATTCGATCTGCATCTCTTCGCGAAGGCGCCCACGAACGAGATCGCCAAAACGGATCAATTCTGCGAAAAGGTCTGGCAATTCTTCTTCGACCGAAGGTCCGCGCCCATCTTGAACCAAGAATAGCGCGCCCGTCGCAGCCGAAAGCGCCTCGCGGCCTTGGCTTTGGCTGAGGTAACGCCCTTTGATCCGACGTTCGCCTGTCATTTCATCGACGAACTGGATCACGCCAGATCCAGATATCCCCTGCCCGACCCCCAAAGCGATCCGTTGCACGACAAGGCCAAGGCCCGCATCAATGGGGGCACCTTTTGCCTGCCGCAACAGACGTGCCGTTGTTCCATCCCACGCCCGCGCCATCGAACGCAGAACTTCGCCCAGCTGTTGGCTGGGGTCTTGCGGGAATACCTCATCGGTTTCGTATTCGAACGCGTCCAACATCACCCGAACCGATTCCAGTGTCGGAGTGTCTGGCAGATAGAATGGCTCTGGGTCGAGGCGGGCCACCTGCACCGCGTAGGATTGGATGAAGCGCAGATAAATAGCGGTAGCCGCTTCTTCGCCGATTTCGGCACACAGAGCGGCGTGGCGTTCGTCGTTCATCCCGATATTCAGAATGGCCGAGGGCCCGCCCCAATCGGGGTCTTGGCTCGACGGACGGACGGACAAAAGCGGCGCATCCCCAAAGGGCGCGATCAGCTCTTCCATGTCGGGCATCTGACCGCGTGCAATATCGCGCACCGCGTCGAACGACAGCGCGACCGTCGTCGGCACAGGCATGTCCAAGCGCACCAAACGCTGCAAACATTTCGCCCGTCCGCCATGCACCGATGGCGACATCGAAGCGGTCGGGGTGATTAGAGTAATCGGGTCGTAAATACGGTCTTGCTGCACTGCGGCGAACTCCTTGCTGCGATGCACTTTAGAGCAAGCGCGATTCGCAGCAAGGGTAACGTGACGAATTTATTAACCTTCGACGCGCGAAAGATCGGCCACAGAGGTACAAATCGTCCGAATTCGCGACAAAAGGTTCAGACGGTTGCGACGGATGATTTCATTTTCAGAATTCACTTGAACCGCTTCAAAGAACCCGTCGATCGGCGCACGCAAGGAGGCCATCGCCGACATTGCTGCGGCAAAGTCCTCAGCCTTCATCGCTGGCGCAATCGCTGCCTCAGCAGTATCCAGCGCTGCGAAGAGCGCCTTTTCCGCATCGCCTTCGGAGAATTTCACATCCGCACCGAACGAATATTCGACGCCGTCTTTTTCTTCGGCTTGGGACAGGATGTTCGAGGCACGTTTGTAACCTTGCAGAAGGTTGGTGCCGTCCTCAGTGCCCATCATGTCCTGCAGCGCCCGTGCGCGTTTCACCAACAGCGCGATGTCATCGCTGCCGTCCATCGCAAGACAAGCGTCGATCACGTCGTGACGGATGCCTTCATCGCGGAGGAACACTTTCAGTCGATCATGGAAGAACGACAGCAAGTCTGCCGCATCCGCGCCAGCGTTTGCCTTTGCGATGACGTCCGAAAGTTTCACGGTCAGGCCATTCGACAGGATCAAACGGATCACGCCGAGGGCTGCACGACGCAGCGCGAACGGGTCTTTGGACCCTGTCGGCTTCTCATCAATCGCCCAGAAGCCAGTCAGCGTGTCGAGTTTATCAGCGAGTGCCACAGCCACGGAAACAGCTTCGGTCGGAACGTCGTCGGATGGGCCTAGCGGGCTGTAATGATCGCGGCAAGCATCAGCTACAGCATCGGACAGTTTTGCACTTTTCGCGTAATAACGGCCCATGATCCCCTGCAATT
>JAYPVO010000185.1:0-3257 GCA_038134645.1 Paracoccaceae bacterium | reverse complement strand
CCGAGCCTGTTGCGCGAACGGATCATCACGCCGCCAAAAATGACGGTCACAAGGATGCCGAGATACAAGAGGCGAAGCTGGTCGTTTGTGTCCATAGACCAATAGATAGGTCTTAGGGGGCCAATCCGAAAGAGCGCAATCCATCAAGAATGAATTGAATGGCCAAGGCAGCCAAAAGCATCCCGAGGATACGGGTCACGACGTTTACCCCAACACGTCCCAAAATCCGCTCTAACACGTTGGAAACAAGGAATAAGATGAAAACGATCAGTAGGACCGAGAGCATCACACCCATCACAGCCGCAAATCCGCCGATGCCCTCTGCCTGATCGGTCAAAAGGATCATTGTTGCGATAGCACCGGGGCCGGCGATCAGGGGAATAGCAATCGGAAAGACGGACGGATCGTCGATGTGATCCTCTGCCGCGTCGTCCGTATGCCCCTGACGGCGGGTCTGGCGTTTCTGGAACAACATCTCGAGCGCGGTCAGGAACAACAGAACGCCGCCCGCGATGCGGAAGGCGGGCATGGAGATCCCGACAAAGCCCAAGAGCGCTTCACCGAAGATACCAAAGCAGAACAGGATCACCGCTGCGGTAATGCAGGCTCTGAGCGCGATTTTGCGACGTAGTTGGGCGGAGGCCCCGTGGGTGAGCGCCACGAAAAGCGGCGTCAAACCGATAGGGTCAATGATCACGAAAAGCGTGGTGAAGGCGGCGATATAATCAGTCATGGGATCGTTCTAACGGATTTGATCAAATGGACAAAGGGAAAAGCCCGAAAGGTAAGGGCAGGGGGCGCTGCCCCCTGCACCCCCGGGATATTTATCGCACAAAGGCAGGGGGGGTCAGGCTGGATTTTCGGCCTTGTCTAAGGCCTCTAGCGCGTCCATCCACATGGCCTCTGCGCGGTCGATAGCGGTGTTGGCTTCGGCGTATTTGCGGTTGAGGCCTGCAAGTTTGACCGCGTTGACGTCTTCGTAAATGGACCGATCCGCGAGTTCCGCAGCCACACGGTCGCGGATTTCGTTGATCTTATTCACGCGCTCTTCGCATTTGCGCACCTCGGCCCTGAGGGCGAGGATGGTATTGCGGTCGGCTTTTTCCGCTTTGGGTTTTTCGACAACGGGCTTTTCGGCCTTTGGTTTGTCGCTGGACAAAAGCAGTTTGCGATAGGCGTCGAGATCGTCCTCATAGGGGGTCACGCGACCATCTTTGACCAGCCAGAGGCGGTCAGCCACGAGGCTTAGGAGGTGCATGTCGTGGCTGACGAGGATCACCGCGCCTGTGTAGGCGGTGAGGGCTTCGACCAGTGCCTCGCGGCTTTCGATGTCGAGGTGGTTGGTCGGCTCATCAAGGATCAAGAGATGCGGCGCGTCGAGGGTCGCTAGAAGGAGCGAAAGGCGCGCCTTCTGCCCACCAGAGAGGCGGCCAACTTCGGTTTCGGCTTGGGCGGCCATGAGGCCAAAGCCCGCGAGACGGGCACGCAATTTCGGTTGCTGAACGTCAGGCATCGCTCGCGCGATATGCTGGAGCGGGGTTTCCTCAACGCGCAACTCATCGACCTGATGTTGAGCGAAGAAGCCGATGCGGAGTTTGGAGGAGGAGTGTTTATCCCCTTCCATCAAGGGCAAGCGATCCGAGAGCAGTTTCGACAGGGTCGATTTGCCTTCGCCGTTGCGGCCCAAGAGCGCGATGCGGTCGTCCTGATCGATGCGCAGGTTCAGACGGGTCAAAATCGCGGTGCCGTCATAGCCCACAGCGCCGCCCTCAACGCGGATAATCGGGGGCGAGAGCGGTTCAGGCGTCGGGAAGGTAAAGACCGTGCGGGCGGCATCCTCTGGCACGCGAATGCTCTCCATCTTTTCGAGCATTTTAACGCGAGATTGCGCCTGTTTTGCCTTGCTAGCCTTGGCCTTGAATCGATCCACAAAGGCCTGAAGGTGGGCGCGTTTTGCGTCTTGTTTCTTAGCGGCTTGCATCAGCACAGCGCGCTGTTCGGCGCGTTGACGGGCAAAGCTGTCGTAGGTGCCTGTGTAATAGGTCAGGTTCTGGCTATCGAGGTGCAGAATGCCCGTGACCGAACGGTTCAAAAGCTCGCGGTCGTGGCTGACAATCAGAACCGTATGCGGATAGCGGGTCAGGTAGTTTTCGAGCCAAAGCGCGCCTTCGAGGTCGAGGTAGTTGGTCGGTTCGTCGAGGAGCAGCAGGTCAGGTTCCGAAAAGAGAACCGCCGCCAAGGCCACACGCATCCGCCAACCACCCGAGAAGGCAGAGCAGGGCATTTTCTGTTCGTCGTCGGTAAAGCCCAAGCCCTTGAGGATCGACGAGGCGCGGGCGTCCGCGCTCCATGCGTCGATATCGGTGAGGCGGGTCTGAATGTCGGCGATACGGGCCGGATCAGTTGCGGTCTCTGATTCCAACAAAAGGGCTGACCGTTCGATGTCGGCAGCAAGCACCGTGTCGATCAAAGAGACCTCATTGCCGGGCACCTCTTGGCTCACGCCGCCGATCTTCCAGCCTTTGGGCAGATCAATGGTCCCTGTGTCGAGGTGCAATTCACCCCGTATCAGTTTGAAAAGAGTGGTTTTCCCCGTGCCATTGCGGCCCACAACGCCGACCTTGTGGCCTGTGGGAATGACGGCGGTGGCGTGGTCAATGAGGACCCGCCCTTCGATCGAATAACTGATGTCATCTAAACGTAGCATAGGTGCGTCATTGCCTGACCTGAGGGGCGCGGTCAATCACGGCTTTTCTTGTGCGCTAACACATGTTAGGGCAGCGCCAATTTCCAACCCGCCCCAGATGGGGCCGACGCAAGTGAGACTATCATGGCTGTAGAACGCACTCTCTCGATCATCAAACCGGACGCAACCGAGCGTAACCTGACCGGCAAAATCGTTGCTAAATTCGAAGACGCTGGTCTGCGCGTTGTCGCATCCAAGCGCATCCACCTGACACAGGCTCAGGCTGGCAAATTCTACGCTGTTCACGCAGAGCGTCCGTTCTACGGCGAACTGTGCGAATTCATGGCATCCGCACCGGTTGTTGTTCAGGTTCTCGAAGGCGAAGGCGCTATCCTGAAAAACCGCGAAGTCATGGGCGCAACCAACCCAGCTGACGCTGCTGCTGGCACCGTTCGCGCAGAATTCGCGAAATCGGTTGGTGAGAACTCGGTTCACGGTTCGGATTCGCCTGAAGCTGCTGCAGAAGAAATCGCATTCTTCTTCTCGGGTCTCGAACTGGTCGGCTAATCGC
>JAYPVO010000184.1:0-3282 GCA_038134645.1 Paracoccaceae bacterium | reverse complement strand
TGGACCTTATCCGCCAATTCCGCGTTCGAGATTCGCCCATCTTTTTGCAGAACCTCAAGAATCCGACGATCTATCGAATCCAATCCATCTTCGCGCGAATTCATCCCAGTATTTCCGTCATTATTCGAATAATCTTCGAAAACTTATACCATTGGCACGCATAATGTCCAAGTAATTGCGCAATGGGCGCGTCATCCTAATCGCAACGAACAGGAGAGACCCCAATGCACATCGGCTGCCCCAAAGAAATCAAACCCCAAGAATTCCGCGTAGGTCTGACACCTGCGGCTGCTCAAGAAGCAATCGCAAACGGCCACACCGTTACCGTTGAAACCGCTGCAGGCATGGGCGCTGGTTTCACCGACGAAGACTACATCGCGGCTGGCGCGAAAATCGCTGCGACCGCTGCCGAAGTTTTCGCTGCTGCGGACATGATCGTAAAAGTAAAAGAGCCTCAGGCGGTTGAGCGTAAGATGCTCCGCGAAGGCCAGCTTCTGTTCACATATCTGCACCTCGCTCCCGATCCAGAGCAGACCAAAGACCTGCTGGCGTCTGGCGCAACCTGCATCGCCTATGAAACCGTAACCGACGACCGTGGCGGCCTTCCCCTGCTTGCCCCGATGTCCGAAGTTGCTGGTCGTCTGGCGCCGCAAGTTGGTGCCTACACGCTGCAAAAAGCGAATGGCGGTCGTGGGGTGCTGTTGGGTGGCGTGCCAGGCGTTGCACCCGGTCGCGTGCTGGTTATCGGCGGCGGTGTCGTCGGCACCCACGCGGCGAAAATCGCTGCGGGCATGGGCGCTGATGTGACCGTGATCGACCGTTCGCTGCCGCGTCTGCGTTACCTCGACGACGTATTCGGTGGCACCTTCAAGACCGCATATGCATCGGCTGCGAACACCATCGAACTGGCGCGTCAGGCTGACATGATCATCGGCGCTGTTCTGATCCCTGGTGCTGCTGCTCCGAAACTGATCTCCAAAGCGCAGCTGTCCGAGCTGAAGCCGGGTGCGGTTCTGGTTGACGTTGCAATCGACCAAGGCGGCTGTTTCGAGACTTCTCGCGCAACCACCCACCAAGACCCGATCTACGAAGTTGACGGCATCATGCACTACTGCGTCGCCAACATGCCGGGTGCTGTGGCGCGCACGTCGACCCTCGCGCTGGGCAACGCGACCCTGCCGTTCATGATCGCTCTGGCGAACAAAGGTTGGAAGAAAGCCTGCGCAGACGACAAACACCTGCTGAATGGTCTGAACGTTCACGCTGGTCAACTGACCTACGCTGCTGTGGGCGAGGCTCTGGGCCTGCCGACTGTAGACGCTGCTTCGTTGCTCTAATTTCCTCCCCTGTTGGAGTAACGCAAAAGGCCCGCCGTTTGGCGGGCCTTTTTAATTGTCTAAGCGGACAGCTTACTTTTTCAGGCTGTCGCGGATTTCCATCAGAATATCCAACTCGGTCGGACCTGCGGGTGCCGCGGGTGCTGCGACTTCTTCTTCCTTGGTCGCGTCTTTGATGCGGTTCACCTGTTTGACCAACATGAACACGACGAAAGCGATGATCAGGAAGTTGATCACAGCCATCAGGAACGACCCGTAGGCAAAGACTGCAGCGCCTGCCTCGCGTGCCGCATCAAGGCTGGCCCCAGCTGGAACATCGCCGCTGAGAACGACGTAAAGGTTAGAGAAGTCGATGCCGCCGATGACCAGACCGATGATCGGGTTGATCAAGTCCGCGACAAGCGACGAAACGATCGCGGTGAATGCAGCACCGACGATGATACCAACAGCCATGTCCATGACATTGCCTTTGGCGATGAAGTCTTTGAATTCTTGTAGCATGGTATGCCCCCATTTTCGCTGCCCACGCATAGGTTGTTTCCCTGCGCGGGTGCGCACAGGTATATCCCACCTTGGGGATGTTTCTATGCACATTTTTACAGTGTAAGGGTGAGCGAAAGCATTCATTTACCATAGGGTATTCCAATGGCTGATCTCTCTAATTTCCTCGTCACAAAACGCTGGCCCGCGCAAAATCCTGATATTCTTCAGGTCTACGCTTTTGGCACCCCGAACGGTCGTAAGGTGCCCATCGCCCTCGAAGAAATGGGGATCGAGTATGAATACCACTCCACGGGTGGTCTGTCGGATGACATCATGCGCAGCCCCGAATTTCTGTCGCTGAGCCCCAACAACAAAATCCCTGCGATCCTCGACCCGAATGGGCCAGACGGCACCCCGCTCGGCCTGTTCGAGAGCGGCGCGATCCTGCAATACCTCGCAGAGAAGTCGGGCAAGTTCGCGGGCACCACAGCCTCCGAGAAGTTCACCGTTTACCAATGGCTGATGTGGCAGATGGGCGGCGCGGGTCCGATGTTTGGACAGCTGGGCTTTTTCTACAAATTCGCAGGCGCAAAGATGGAAGACCCCACCGCCCGCGACCGCTATATCACTGAATCCAAACGTCTCTTGAACGTGCTGAACACGCAGTTGAACGGACGCGATTGGGTGGCAGGCGATTATTCGATTGCGGATATGGCGATTGCGCCGTGGCTGACCACGCTCGACTATTACGGTGCGCGTGACGTTTTGGGCTGGTCTGATTTCACCAACGTCGTGGACTACGAAAAACGGTTCTACGACCGTCCAGCCGTGCAGCGCGCATTGGCTCGTATGGCCTAAACGACCCTCTGGCGGCGCATGCGATAGACCTGCGCTGCCAACCCCAAAAGCCCGACGGTCTGCGCCATGTCGCGGATCATCTTTACGTCGCGCTTTAGCCCTTCTGCCCAGCCAAATTTTGCCCCTTTGAGCGGGCTTTCCACCTCGGGCCAGTGCACGATGGCGATACGGGCGGATTGGCGGATCAGGAGGCTGTTCATAAACACCTCCAACCCGAACTTCGGCAGCGCCCGCATTGCGTCGATCTGATCGATCAGCAACCCGCGCGGCATCACCCGTTCACCCGAAATGTAGTCGATCCCGATCCAGTGCCACGGACGCGGCGCGTTGGCCCGCAGGCTGATCGTGATATCCGCCTTGCCCTGCTGAACGGGCGCGATAAGTGCAGTCAGGTGCGAGGCGTCCAAGCCCAGCAAATCCGCATCCACGAACATCAGCGTGTCACCTGTCGCTGCCTCAATCCCGACCGTGACGGCCCACGTCTTGCCTTTATTCTGGGGCAGTTCGATCAGACGAACACCGTCGATGCCTTTGACCACCTCTGCCGTGCCATCCGATGATCCGTCATCGACCACGATCACTTCATCGATCAGTGGGTGACCGA
>JAYPVO010000183.1:0-3318 GCA_038134645.1 Paracoccaceae bacterium | reverse complement strand
GCCGTTTCGCGTAAGCGCTGACGAACGGCAGCACAATGAGGATCGGCACGATGGGCCTTCCAATTGTAGATGATAAGATTTGCGAGGCTGACCTCGACAAACTTATGGACAACGCCCAAGAGGCGTCGAACTTCCTCAAGGCCATCAGCCATGAGGGACGGCTGCTCATCCTGTGCCACCTCTCGGCAGGTGAAAAATCCGTAACAGAGCTCGAAGATTTGATCTCTGCTCGTCAAGCGGCGGTGTCCCAGCAGCTCGCACGTTTGCGCCTCGAGGGTCTGGTTACGCCACGGCGTGATGGCAAGACCATCTACTACCGCTTGACCGATGACCGCTCCCGACAGATGATCGATCTCGTCTACGACATGTTTTGCGGCAAGTCGTGACCCTAGCCGCCGACCAAACGGCGAATAGGTAAACGGGAGGAAAATCTGATGCTTGATCTATTGGGCGACGGCAATGCCGCGGCCATCCTTGGCTTGTTGAGTGGCCTTCTATTGGGCCTCGCCGCGCGTTTGGGTCGGTTCTGCACCCTCGGTGCTATCGAAGATTACCTCTACGGCGAAAACGACATGCGCTTGCGCATGTGGGGCGTTGCGATCGGCACGGCCGTGATCGGGAGCTTCGCACTGATTGGCGCGGGACTGCTCGATGCACCATCGACGATCTACCTCGGTTTTGCTTTTGCCCCGATTGGCGCGGTGGTTGGTGGCCTCGTGTTCGGATATGGCATGGCCCTCGCTGGAAACTGCGGCTACGGCGCATTGGCCCGACTGGGAGGTGGCGACCTCCGAAACTTCGTGATTGTCGTGGTCATGGGGATCGCGGCCTATGCAACCGTCTCTGGCCCAATTGCTTACGCTCGGATTTACCTGTTCCCACAGGACAGAATTACAGGTGACGTGCCCGGCATCGCGCATAGCGTAGCCACGATGACAGGTATGACGCCCAGCACAATCGGCATCCTCATCGGTATCGTCATTCTGATCGCCACAATCGCACCCGCCCGCGTTCGGGCCTCAACGTCCACCTTGTTCTGGGGCGTTATTGTGGGGCTAGCCGCCGTCTCTGGCTGGGCAGGCACACAATGGATCGCAACGAATGGATTTGATGGCACCCCAGTGGTGTCGCACACCTTCGCCACACCGATTGGAGAAACCATCCTCTGGGGCATGACGGCAAGCGGGCAGAGCCTGTCTTTTGCCATCGGGTCCGTTGCGGGGGTATGGTGTGGAGCTTTTATCGGCTCGCTCATCAAAGGCCATTTTCGCTGGGAAGCCTGCGAGGACCCGCGTGAACTCCGCCGCCAAATCGTTGGCGCAGCCCTGATGGGGGTCGGTGCAGTTGTCGCGATGGGGTGCAGCATTGGCCAAGGCCTCTCGGCCATGTCCGTTCTCGCATGGTCCGCGCCGCTCACACTGGCAAGCATCGTCGCGGGCGCTGCCTTTGGCCTTCGTCAGCTGATCACTGGCTGGCAGCCTGTCGACTGATCAGAGGTTCCTATCCAAGAATGACATCCAGTTCCCGCTGCTGATCTTTGAAACCAGCGCGGGATCATACCCGTGCTCGATCATCGCGTCGATCAAATCGGGCAGACCCAAAACGTCTCCAATCACTGACGGGATGACTGCACCGTCGAAATCGGAACCCAAGGCGACACGGTCTTCGCCCAGCGCATCGATCAAGTGATCAAGGTGCGCCATAATACGATCAAACCCAGTGTTCGCATCCCGTCGTCCATCCTCGCGCAGGAAGGCACAGCCAAAGTTCAGACCAACGATCCCACCGCTTTCAGCAATCATAGCCAACTGACGGTCAGTGAGGTTGCGCGACGACGGAGTAACTGCATGCGCATTGGAATGGGTCGCAATCAACGGACGCGACGAAATCGCAGCCACGTCATCGAACCCTTTTTCATTGAGGTGAGACAGGTCGATCAGAATACCGAGGCGATCACATTCGCGGATCAGGTCCTTACCCAAATCCGTGAGACCAGCGCCGCGGTCAGGGGTAGACGGAAACGCGAAAGGAACGCCTTCGCCGTAGATCGTTGGACGGCTCCAGACAGGCCCGATGGACCGCAGCCCCATGCGATACCAAACCTCTAGCTGGGACAAATCAGGCCCAATCGCCTCGGCCCCTTCCATGTGCAGGATGGCCGCGACTTTCCCCATATCAACCGCGCGACGCACCTCTGCGCCACTTCGGCAGACGGTCAGATCGCCACCCGACAAACGCTCCATTTCAAACAGACCAGCCGCTTGCGCCATTGCCGTTGGCAGGGCATCGGCTTGCTCCAAAATGGGCGGCATGGGTAGGTCGTAGGGCAAAACCTCCATCAACGCTTCGAAATCGAGGCCGCCAGCATCGTCAGGAGACGGAACCCAAACCGCGAAAAATCCACCAACGAATCCAGCGGCTTGCATCCGAGGCAGGTCAAGGTGATGCGCGCCCTCCCCCTCTATCCACATCGCTTTGCGCTGCGCTAAAGGGGTCCGCGCGTAGCGGAACAGAAAATCGTTGTGACCGTCGAAAACCGTATAATCCGTCATAATTCACCTCGCCCAATGAGGTTCACACTAACGTCGCGCATAACAGGTGCAACGGCTATTCGCCCGTGCTAACGGTGCAGCACTTGGAGGCCCTATGATCGATCTAATTATTTTTGACTGTGATGGCGTTTTGATCGACAGCGAGATCATCAGCGCCGATACACTCATCGCAGAACTTGCACTCATCGGGATCACGATTGATCGGCATTATGTTCGGAAATACTGCCTCGGCCGTAGCTTTCCGACTGTCGCCAAAAGCCTCCGTGAACAGTTCGACGTGCCGCTGCCTGACGACTTTGAACAACGGTATCGTCGGAGCCTCTTACAACGATTTGAGACCCAGTTAACCGCAACACAGGGAATCGAAACACTGCTCGAAACCCTCAATATGCCGATTTGCGTCGCAACCTCATCGAGCCCACCACGCGTTGCGCGGTCGCTCGAACTCACTGGGTTAGCGCGGTTCTTTGGCCCGCATGTTTTCACTGCGTCTCAAGTCAAAAACGGAAAACCCGCGCCTGATCTTTTTCTCTTTGCTGCCAAAGAGATGGGCGCTGATCCCTCCCGAACTTTGGTGATCGAAGACAGCATTCCTGGCCTCACCGCAGCACAGGCCGCAGGCATGCCTCATCTGGCTTACACAGGGGCCAGCCATCTGCGTGGTTTAGGGGTCGAAATGCCCGACGGCGTTCAAGCCTTTGACAACTGGGCAGATTTCACGCAGGTCTTAAAGACGATCAAGGAGGCCCCGTGACAGTCGGTCGAT
>JAYPVO010000182.1:0-3319 GCA_038134645.1 Paracoccaceae bacterium | reverse complement strand
CGCTCTCATAGGCGCGCAATTCACGGCGTTCTTCGTCTGCTGACGCAAAACCGGGAATCGAGACGGTGATCAGATCAGGCTGCGACTGGCGCAGTTCCGCAAAATCAATACCGAGCTTTGCCAGTTTCCCCGGACGGAAGTTCTCGACCACGATGTCGGCTTCCGCGATCAGCTCTTTGGCCTGCGCGACACCTTCGGCAGACTTCAGATCAATCGTGACGATCATCTTGTTGCGGTTCAGGGTCGCGTTCGCGGGGCTTTGCCATATCGGGCCACCAGGCGGGTCGATATGCACCACCGTAGCCCCCAGATCGCCAAGGATCATCGCAACCGCGGGGCCAGCGATATATTGTCCAAAATCAATGACTTTGACTCCAGCGAGAGGGAGCGTGTCACGGGAAGGGATGGTCATTTCCGAAATCCTGAAGAGGGGGTGTTAGTGTGCATCGGCAAGGATATATCCCGCCGCTTTTTCAGCAATCATCAGCGTTGGCGAATTCGTATTGCCCGACGTGATCTTTGGCATCACGCCCGCGTCTGCAACGCGCAAGCCTTTGATCCCTTTGACGCGCAGACGGCTATCGACAACGGCCATATCATCGTCCGCACGACCCATTTTCGTGGTGCCAACGGGATGGAAGATGGTACTCGCGATGTCACCAGCGAGACGGGCCAATTCCTCGTCCGTTTGGAACTGAGGACCGGGTTTCCATTCGACGGGCTTGTATTTTGCCAAAGCGGGTTGCGCCACGATTTTGCGGACCTGACGAATACTCTCGGCGGCCACCAAACGGTCCTCTTCGGTTGAGAGGTAATTTGGCGCGATCTTTGGTGCGTCAAACGGGTTCGCAGACCGAAGGGTAACGCTGCCTGTCGAGGTCGGGTTAAGGTTACAGACACTCGCCGTAAAGGCAGGGAAATCGTGCAACGGATCACCGAACGCATCGAGGCTCAGCGGCTGCACGTGGTACTGCAAATTGGCATGAGCGCGAGATGCATCGGATCGCGTAAACGCCCCAAGCTGCGAAGGCGACATGCTCATTGGACCCGTGCGTTTTAGCGCATATTCCAGCCCGAACATCGCTTTGCCAATCAAACTATTCGCAAGCGTATTCAGTGTCTTAGCACCTTCAATTTTGAACACGGTACGGATTTGCAAATGGTCTTGAAGGTTGCGACCGACGCCTTGAACATTGGCAACTACGGGTATGCCATTCGCGGCAAGTTCTTCGGCAGGGCCTACCCCTGACAGCATGAGGATTTGCGGCGAACCAATTGCACCCGCTGACAAAACGACTTCTCTGCCTGCGGTTACAGTCACCTGCGATCCTTTGCGGTTCACCACCGCGCCAGTGCACTTTAGCTGACCATTTGCATCGGTCTCAAACGTCAGCTTTTCAACCTGAGATTCGGTCCAAATCGTCAGATTTTGACGATTGGAGGCAGGCCGCAGGAATGCCTTGGAACTGTTCCAACGCCAGCCAGAGCGTTGATTTACCTCGAAATATCCAACACCTTCGTTATCCCCAGTGTTAAAGTCTTCGGTGCGACGCACACCAGATTGTTCAGCGGCTTCGGCAAAGCTATCGAGGATATCCCATCTCAGCCTTTGTTTTTCGATGCGCCACTCACCACCATGACCGTGCAAGTCGGAAAAACGACCATTGTCGCCGTCAGCCGGATCAGCATCATCGTCTAATTTGTAGTGATTTTCATGAGCCTTAAAAGCGGGCAGGGTGTTTTCCCACGACCAATCGTCATCACCCGTTAGGTCCGCCCAGGTATCATAGTCACGCGCTTGACCGCGCATGTAGATCATACCGTTGATCGACGAACAGCCACCGAGCGTCTTACCGCGTGGATACCGCAATGAACGACCGTTCAAACCAGCTTCGGCTTCGGTATTAAACAGCCAATCGGTCCGAGGGTTTCCGATGCAGTAAAGATACCCAACGGGTATGTGGATCCACGGGTAATTGTCTTTTTTACCAGCTTCGAGGAGCAGAACGCGGTTCTTAGGGTCAGCAGACAATCTATTCGCGAGCAGGCAACCAGCTGTTCCAGCGCCAACAACGACATAGTCAAAGGTCGTAGAGCTCATATATTTCAGCGCCTCCAATCGCGTCTTAGATCGACGAAATGGTAGCCAATCTCGATAGGGGCGCCCAATGAAAACTTGCACCTTTAGTCATAAGCAAAATTTATAAAACCATGACGCCAGTTAGTTACAGGCCGATCTAATGTAAATCTCTCGAAAGAAGGTTCAAGAATTGCGGAAGGGATCGTCTCTCATTCCTCTGCACATATAATGCATAATCAGTATTATGTAACTAAATGATTGCGCAAGTTAGTATTGGACAGGTCATCCTAGAGTGATAACTGTTTTCGACGAAAGATTGAAAAGAATGCCGACCTAATGAACCTTATTCGTCTCCTTGAGGAAATCACGAACGCTCCGCGCGTTGACGTTCTTTGGAGCTTGATGACTGAGGCCATGGCGGATTTCGGCTTTGATCGTTTGATCTTTGGTTACACGCGGTATCGCACAGAGCATTCGCTTGGTGATCCGCATGACTGGGTTCTTCTGACGAACCAGTCGCCAGAGTATATGCGCCATTTCATCGATGAAGGTTTGTATTTCAACGCTCCGATGGTTCGTTGGGCTTTGGAAAACGAAGGTGCATGTAGCTGGTCATGGCTTCACGATCAGATTGCGGCTGGCTCACTGAGTCAGGCCGAACTGTCTGCGCTCGAATATAACCGGTCGATGGATGTCGTGGCTGGCTATACGATCAGCTTCCGTTCGATGACGGCGCGCACCAAGGGCGCTATGGCTCTCACTGGTCGCAAAGGCTTGAGCCAAGCGGATGTTGATAAAATTTGGGCCAAGCATGAACGTGAGATCATGTTGATCAACAACGTGGCTTACCTAAAGCTATTGACCCTGCCCTATACCCAAGCACGCCCACTGACAAAGCGTCAGCGCGAGGTTCTTGAATGGGTTGGTGATGGTAAAACGACCCAAGATATCGCTGACATCATGGGCCTAACTGCCGCAACAGTTGAAAAGCATTTAAGGTTGGCACGTGATAATCTGGACGTCGACACGACCGCGCAAGCCGTTCTAAAAGCAGCATTTTTCAACCAAATGTTCGTTATCGACGCTTAATGCAACTGACAAGCGCAAAGTATCTCTGTGATACTAATTTTCAGGTCAGGTTTACCGTACTTTAAGGTCCTAAATAATTACGGTTACCTAAGGGCGTCCGTGAGTGGTGGCCTTAGGCCTGGGACATGGCGGTGCGGAACCCCTGTTAAT
>JAYPVO010000181.1:0-3328 GCA_038134645.1 Paracoccaceae bacterium | reverse complement strand
CACTGTGGGAAGATTTAAAAGTGATCCGTAAGTTCCTGTTTACGCGTATGTATCGACACCCGAGCGTGGTCGAAATGCGGCGTCACGTCACCGCTGCGGTCAAAGATCTGTTCCCGCTCTTTATGGCTGATCCGTCACACCTGCCGAAACAATGGCGCAAAGACGTGACGGAAGTGAAGTCGGAAACCGATTTGGCGCGTATCGTCTGCGATTACATCTCTGGCATGACAGACCGTTTTGCCATTCAGGAACATGCCCGCCTTACGGGGTCGGACATTATCGAAAGGACGCGCGTTACAAATGTCGGTTGAGGGGGAAGTGGGGCAGATGGCCCCCGTGATGGCGTTTGCTCTTGTGGGTGCCTTGGGTGTTGGATCGCAATGGTTGGCGTGGCGGCTTCGGATGCCTGCGATTGTTCTAATGCTGCTCGCTGGGATCATCGTAGGCCCTGTGCTGGGCATTTTTGATCCATCCCGCGATATTGGGGCGCTCCTCTCACCTATGATCGCGATTGCGGTTGCGATTATCTTGTTTGAGGGCGGCCTGACGTTAGAGCGTCATTCCCTGTCGGACGCGGCCAAGGGCGTGCGGCGGCTGGTCTTTGTTGGTGCGCCGATGGGCTGGATCACCTCTGCGGCGGCGCTGCATTATGCGGCAGGACTGTCGTGGGAAACCTCAGCCGTCTTTGGCGGGATCATGATTGTCACGGGGCCAACGGTCATCGCCCCCTTGCTCCGTCAAGCGCGACTGTCGAAACGTCCGTCGAACCTTCTCCAGTGGGAAGCTATCGTAAACGATCCTATCGGCGCTCTGGCGGCTGTTTTGGCCTTCGAAGTTGTCATGGTGGGACGGACTGCATCGGATGCAGGGGCCGCGACGATGGAGTTCATCACTGGGATCGGAATCGCCACCGCTTTGGGCCTGTTGTCGGGTTGGGGCGTGTCGAAATCCTTCCGCCGCGCCTGGGTGCCAGAATACATGAAGGTCCCCGTGATCTTTACCGTGCTTCTGGCCGTTTTCGCGCTTGCCGATCACGTGCTTCATGAAAGCGGGCTGTTGACGGTCACGATCATGGGCATCTGGATCGCAAACGCCAAACTGCCCTCCTATGTCGAGCTGCGCCGTTTCAAAGAGCACGCGACCGTTCTGTTGGTATCGGGCGTCTTTATCCTGCTTGCCGCCAACCTCGATTTTGCGGCGCTTGGGAAGCTTGACTGGCATGCAGCGTTGTTCGTCGTCTCTGTCATTTTGATCGCGCGTCCCTTGGCGGTCTTTGTTTCGCTCTCCTTTACCGATGTCCCGTGGCGAGAGCGCATCTTGGTCGCCTTTACGGGGCCGCGTGGCGTGGTTCTGGTTGCGGTCGCGGGCCTCTTTGGGGAACGTTTGGCGCAGATCGGGGTTGAAGATGGTGCCTTTGTCGCGCCTCTGGCCTTTGTGCTCGTGGCGACAACGGTGGTCCTGCATGGCTTTACGCTGGCCCCGTTTGCGCGGTTCCTTGGCCTGACAGGTGGCGAACGGCCTGGGGTGATTATCGCGGGCGGGTCGCGGTGGGCGACAGGTTTGGCCGAAGCCCTGAAAAAGGCAGAAGTGCCCGTCCTGATCACCGATCCAAACCACGGCCATTTGCGCCATGCGCGCTCTGCTGGCGTGCCGACATTTACGGGCGATATTCTGTCCGAGGCGGCAGAGGATCGTTTGGAGTGGGTGGGCTATCAGACGATTATCGCTGCGACCGACAACGATGCCTATAACACGCTGGTGGCGACCGACCTTGGCCCTGAATTCGGGCGGGATCGGGTCTATCAGGTGCAACGCGAAAAGAGTGACAGTTCGCGCCATGCCTTGCCCAATAGCTTGGGCGGTAAACCCTTTGGTCCTGAAAAGACCATGCGCGATCTAGAGGCGATGATGCGCGACGGTTGGCTGTTCCGTGTCACCCGTTTGACCGAAGAATTCACCGCTGATCAGTGGCGCGAAAAACGGCCTGATGCGGTGTTGATCGCGCGGGTCAGTGCGTCGGGCGATATTCGGTTTATTCGCCGCACAGATCAGATCAAGGGGGCTCCTGAGGTCCAGATCATCTCGATGCTTCCGCCCGGTAGCCTCGAGAGTGAGGCCGCGAAGGTGCGTCCGAACCTGCCTGACGATTTACCTGCGTGAGCTAAAGAGCCGCGGGGCGTAGAGCCCCATCAAGATGATCATGATGAGGATTGCTGCGCCCACGCTCGATGTGAGGTGGAGGAATGGGAATTCGTCGGTGGAGTTCGGCATATGCCGCATTCCACCACGTTGTCCGATTGTCATCATGGGCAGGTAAGTGAGCAGCAGCGCCAAACCTAGCGCGCCCGAATGCCCCCAAAGGAGCCACTGCGGGCCTGTCGGCAATTTCCATCGGAACCAACCGGCAAAGAAGATAAACAACATCAGTCCGTGCTGGGCGAGGTGGTTGTTTGCGATGAAATAATAGCTTTTGCCCAAGAACATGTCGTCCGCAAGTGTCGACACAAGGTCGAACGCCATGCCTGTGATCAGCACAACGCCAATCCCTATGGTCAGGTGCGGTTCGTCAGGTCGCATCGGGTCGACCATCACAATCGCTAGGATCGCCAAGAGCACGACCTCGGGCACGATAAAGAGCGACAGGCCAATATCCGCACCTGTGTGCAGGCGGAAGAAGTTAAACAGGCCAAAGGTGATCAATGTAATGATCGACAGCATCCCCGAGCCGAGCTGATAGGGTTTGGATGTGCAAATGCAGGCCGCGCTGGCCAAAATCGTCAGAGTAAGCGCGGACATCCGAAAATAATCCTCGGATAGGAACAACGCGCCAGCCGAGAAATCCTTGATCCCTGCGTAGTTTTCCAGCCGAAGGGGGTAGATCGGCAAACGATCTGGCCAGAGCATCGCACCTGTTTCCCAGAGCGCGAGCACCAGTTGGAAGAGGCCAATCATCAGCGCCGTATAGCCCCACAAATTTCCAAGAGGAGCCTTACGTGCCCCTGCGGTGAACGACAAAAACGCGGCTGAGAGAATGAACAAAGTCGTCGCAAAGAGCCCGTGCACATGGGCTATGTTCTCATAGGCCGCGAATACATCGGGCTGCCCGATCCAGTCGGTAAAGGCCATAATTCCAGGGAACGCAAGTTCGAGCCGGATATAAGACACGAGGCCGAGCGTGATCAAACCAACACTAAAAATGACTGCAACTGTAAATCGGATCATAGGGGAACCATCGCCCTAGAGCGTGTGCTTGGCAAGTGGGAAGATCGCTAGACCGTTGACCTTAGCGCATTGCGTGGTAAACCCGCCTCGAACCCGAGAAAGACGA
>JAYPVO010000180.1:0-3330 GCA_038134645.1 Paracoccaceae bacterium | reverse complement strand
GAGCCTTATCGACCAGCAGTTCCTCAGCCGAGGCGCTGAACTGGCGCTGCTGATAGTTGCGGAACCCATCAGTCAGCGGCTCCAGCGGATCAAAGGACTCTGCATCGGTCTGCTCTGCGCTCGCATCCATACGACCTGGGGTGAACGGAACCTCAATCGCATGCCCCGCCGCCTTCGCGGCCTGTTCGACAGCCGCCGAACCTGCCAGAACGATGAGGTCCGCCAGCGAAACTTTTTTGCCGCCAGCCTCGAACGATGACTTGATCCCTTCGAGAACGGCAAGAACCTTCGCCAATTGATCAGGTTCGTTCGCATCCCAACCCGATTGCGGGGCAAGACGGACGCGCGCACCGTTCGCACCGCCGCGCAAGTCAGACCCACGGAAGGTCGACGCCGATGCCCAAGCCGTCAGCACCAGTTCACGGGTCGACAGACCAGATGCCAAAATCTTGGCTTTCAGATCCGCGATCTCAGCCGCGTTGACGACCTCGTGGTCACAGGCTGGGATCGGGTCCTGCCAGATCAGGTCTTCTGCAGGAACATCCGCGCCATAATAGCAGGCCTTCGGCCCCATATCGCGGTGGGTCAGTTTGAACCACGCACGGGCAAAGGCGTCCGCGAACTGGTCAGGGTTCTCAAGGAACCGCTTCGAAATCGGACCGTAGATCGGGTCCATTTTCAGCGACATGTCCGCGGTCGTCATCATCGGGCGATGCTTTTTCGACGGGTCATGCGCATCGACGACCATGTCTTCGTCTTCGCAATCAATCGGGTGCCACTGATGCGCACCTGCTGGCGACTTGCACAGTTCCCAATCGTATTTGAACAGCACCTTCAGGTAGCCCATGTCCCAAGTGGTCGGTTTTGGCTTCCACGCACCTTCGATACCAGAGCTGATCGTGTCGCCACCCATGCCCGAACCAAAGCTCGACGCCCAGCCAAAGCCCATCTGTTCGATCGATGCAGCCTCTGGATCAGCACCAACATGTGCCGCATCACCCGCGCCGTGCGATTTACCAAAGGTGTGACCACCTGCGACCAGAGCGACAGTTTCCTCGTCGTTCATCGCCATACGGCCAAAGGTTTCGCGCACATCGCGACCCGACGCCACAGGATCAGGCGTGCCATCTGGACCTTCAGGGTTCACGTAGATCAGACCCATCTGAACCGCAGCCAGCGGGTTTTCGAGGTCGCGATCACCCGAATAACGGCTGTTTTCTTTGTCAGAGGTGGCAAGGAACTCTGCCTCTGGACCCCAATAGATGTCCTCTTCAGGCTCCCAAATGTCCTCACGACCGCCACCGAAACCAAACGGCTTCAGGCCCATCGATTCAATCGCAACGTTGCCCGCGAGGATCATCAAATCCGCCCAGCTCAGCGCGTTGCCGTATTTCTGTTTGATCGGCCACAGCAGACGGCGCGCCTTATCGAGGTTCACGTTGTCTGGCCAAGAGTTCAGCGGCGCAAAACGCTGCGTGCCCGACCGCGACCCGCCACGACCATCAGCCGTGCGGTAAGTTCCCGCAGAGTGCCACGCCATCCGGATAAAGAACGGACCATAGTGCCCGTAGTCCGCAGGCCACCAGTCTTGGCTATCGGTCATCAGCGCGGTCAAATCTGCCTTCACCGCAGCGAGGTCGAGCCCCTTGAACGCCTCAGCATAGTTGAAATCGGGGTCCATCGGGTTGCCCGCAGGCTGGTTCTGATGAAGCACCTTCAGGTTCAGCTGGTTTGGCCACCAATCGCGATTCCCACGGCGATCATTGCGCACATTGGGCATTGCTCCATGAATTACAGGGCATTTGCCGCCAGTATTTCCGTCCATAACACTCTCCATCAAAGGCAAAAACGCGGGACACTCCGCGCCAATCAGGGGAAAGCCTAACGAGAGTTTAGAATAAGTAAAAATTTGATATTCTGATTATTGTGATAATTATAACTTATCACTAATGATCCAACCGCCGCGCCAAAACTGCCGCCGTTTTCGCCGTATCAATCGGCTCGCCCAGCCAATCAAAAACAGGCTCCAATCCGGCGGGATCCTCGCAAAATGATGCGTAATTCGTCAGGATCGCACGCTCTGGATACTGCGCCGCGTAGTCCGCAAATCGCGCATCCATGCCTTCGACCAAACGCACAACGTCATCACGCGCCCAGTCCTTCCACCAGCCCGACCGCACCACCTCATCCACGTCTCGCGTATTGAAAATGAACCGAGCGTTTTTGAAATGATGGTGCATGAAATCGAGCACCATCGGGAAATCATCACCCAAGGCGTTGTAGCGAATTTCCTTAAACCCGAACCACCGCGCATCATTGGGCGGTGCCAGCACGTTTTCGACAAAGGCATCGACTAAGGCCGCCCCGAACTTCACAGGCCGCATTTGATCGGCCCCATGCCACGGGTGTTCAGCCCCGCGCGGTTCTTCACCCCAGGAATAGCGGGTCATCCGCACCCGCCGCGCCGCGCCCCAGATACACTCCATAGCGTTATGGTTTTCGCCGCGGATCGTCGCGCCCTCGATAGTCATCAACAGGTTTTGCAACAGCGTCGACCCGCTGCGCCCGTAGGTCACGATGAAAATACAGCCCTTGAGGTTGGGATATGTGGCATCAAAACGATGGCTCATGTGACCCTCTCAATCTCTGGTCGGAACCACAGCCCGCGCCAAAACGCAGCATAAATCGCCCGACGAAAACGCCAAGGCGCACCTCGCATCTGTCGGTGCGCCCGAAGCCAGAACTCTGCCACGCCAGCCCAACCCATCATCCGCAACCGCGCCGAGGTTTCGTTCCGCGCACCATACCTGAACTTCCAGAGCGTCTCTCGCGTAATCAACCCGTAATTCACCCCTTGGTTAACGGGCAAATCGTGCACAACCACGCTTTCAGGCACGAACAGACCCGGATGGGATCGCGCCAAACGCTGCGTATACTCCGCGTCATCATACCAAATGAAATACTCCGCGATCGGCAGCCCATGCGCCTCAATCGCCCAACGTGGAATCAGACAAGACACGAACGAACAGGACGACACGAGGAAAACAGGCGCATCAGGCGCATAAAACCGCGGCCAATCCCAAACGGGCGCAGGCGTGTTCATCTCGCAATGCCCGCCATCCGTCCATTTCACCCAAGAACAAGCAAATGGCGCACGCCGTCCCGTGTCTGTTTCGAACTGCGCCAGAGCCTCTTCGAGCCGCTCAATCGCCGTCGGCTCTGGATAGGCATCATCATCACTGACCCAAACCAAATCAGCCCCATCCGCGTAAGCACGTTTCAGGCCGAGGTTAAAGCCGCCCGCCCCGCCGATATTCTCGTCCAATCGCA
>JAYPVO010000179.1:0-3453 GCA_038134645.1 Paracoccaceae bacterium | reverse complement strand
CCGAGCGTTTGGTTCACCTGAAAAATCCCAACGCCCGCAAAATCCCGCGCCGCATCGAGCCGCTCAATGCTATCCCGCGCCAATTGCTGACGGCGTTCAACATAGCCCCGCAGAGCGAGGATATAGGTCCCCAGATTCAACAGCGCGGTGCCGTAGTAATCCATCGCATTCGCGTGCGGTGAGTCAGGCACCACATCTGACAAAAACGTGCCCGTGAGGACCGCATAGCACCCTACCCCAATAACAAGCGCGAGCGGCGCAATGGCTTGCGGCAGAACCAGTGCCATCACCATGATGACGAGCCCCGCCTCCATCTGGTTGCTCTGCCCATAGCCCGAAGCATGGATAACGCCGAGCGTCGAAAAAACGAACACCGAAGGCAGCAGATACAGCAGCTCTAACTTCTGCGGCCGATGCAGGAACAGCAGCAAAAACACGAGGATCACCGCACATCCGCGCAAAACACGCTTTAGCGCGAGGTCGACGTAATTTTCGTCATAGCCGAGCAGCCCCTGAACCTCGGCGGGCAGCGAGCTCAGCAAACTGACAAAGAACGCGATCATGATCAGGTTGACGGCCAGAAACACGACCTGCGCCAAAAGCGCGAGCAAAAGGTCCGCCGTATAGGGCCAGAGCCTCCGTCGATAGAACCCGATGATCTCTCGCGCCGCGACCCCAACCACAAAGGCCCCGACGATGTTCACGAAAAAGAAGGTCGCGACGATTTCGGGCGCGGCGAGCAGAAGCGCATGCCAATCCGACAGATCGACAAAAGGCAACGTGAACGGCGCGCAAAGGGCGAACAGATAAACCAGCGCAGGCACCCAGAACAATCGGATCGGATAGATCAGGACACCAAGTGCCAGAACGTAAAACGCAATCGACGGGGTGTATTGCACCACAAAGGCGTTCCGTCCGAAAACCGCAGCGCCATAGGACATCGGATAGGTCCAAAGCAGGACCACGGGCAGGAAATACAGCAAAAAGCCAAGAGGCCGACGGCGCACAAATCGGCGCATGCGGTAAAGACGCGATACCGCAAATCCATCGTGTAGCGGCTCTGATCCGACAGGTCCGCTACCAGTCTCGCTTGGTAAACTGTTTAGAATTTCGCACCCCCATGCATATCCTGACCCACTGGGGATCAAGCCTATGCCGTCACACAGGGAAATCAACCCAAAGGCTAGTTAGCCCGCCAAATAAATGACGGACTTTAGTTCGGGAGCGCTCCACAAAATCCGCCCGCCGCTGATAAACCCGACCCAATGGCGAGGATCGGCGGTGCCGCATAAGGATTCGGCGGGCTGGCCTGTAGGTCCCAACCGATCAGCCCCGCCAGTGCGATGACGGCGATCAATGCTGTGAAACGTCTGGTCATGCCCGTGCCTCCAACCCCAAGATGGGACGCAGTTTGATCCCATAGATCGACCCGACAAAGGCCGCGGCGAACCACACCCAGCCGTGCAGGCTCCCCGTGGAAATACCTGAAAAATAGGCTCCAACGTTGCAGCCAAAGGCCAAACGCGACGAATATCCCAGCAGGAACCCCGCCACGATTGTCCCGACCCAAGCCCGCGCGGGCAAGGATGGCAGTTTCGCCGATAGACCCCCTACCCTCCAGCTCGCCACAAAGAACGCGCCGAGGATGATGCCGATGTCCGTCAACGACGTGTAGTCGGTCAAGATGGAACTGGTGACACGCTCCGCCGTCGCAGGTGCCGCCCAGAACGCAGAGCCCGACAGGTCCACGCCCGCCGCCACTGCGCCCTTCGCCACCCAAAGGCCAAGCCCGTAAACCACGCCCCACGGCTGGCCCGAAATCAACAGGTTCGCCAGCGCCAGTGCCGCAATCACGATTGCCACAACCACCAACCGAAGCGGCAAAACCCGCGCCTCGGGCATTGCGACCTTCCACGCGACGACCGCAACCGCGCTTAATAAGCCAAGGGTGATCAGAACACCGCTCCACCCTTCAAAATTCATGATCGGCAGCGCCCCCAATCCCGTCCACCAGAACAGGTGATAGGCGCCCGCGAAACTCCCGATGGCAAAGAACGGCAATGCGACCAGCGACACAGGGTTCCCCGAACCCGCGTTCACCAATGTCCCAGACCCGCAGCCCAAAACGACCTGCATCGCGACGCCGAACACAAAGGCCCCCGCGATCATCGCAAAGCCAATCGGGGCCTGCGCGCCGCTCAACTCCCCACCATGGCTCGCAATCAACGGCAGGGCAAAGACGGTGACGATCCCAATCGCCAGCAACTGCGCCCACAATCCCGACGGTTCGCGCCGCAGGATCATCGCCCGCCACGGTCCCGCAAATCCGAACCGCAACCCTTCGAGGGCGAGGCCAAAGCCCAACCCCACCGCCAGCATCAGCCCGTAACGAGCCCCCGCCAGCGCAGCCACGGCCAAAACGACAAACACGGCAGCCACAATCAGGCCGCCGCGCTTTAGGATCGGACGGGGGGCCGAAGCCCCCGCAATCGCTTGTTCAGACATGTTAGAAACCAATCTGGTTCAGCAAGTTACGGAACAGGCCCGGAGTGTTTTCCATCGGAAGACCCGCGTTGGAATATTCCACCATCGACCCTGCGTAGAGTTTCACGTTCTCTAGCTCAGCCAGCTCCGAGAGTGCAAACCAGTTCGTCGCCGCCCAGTGACCCGTGTTGCAGAAGGACACGATGTCTTTGCCCTCTTCGACACCCAAAGCCACCTTCAACTCATCCACATTCGACGCCCCACGGATCGCCGCAGCGCCGTCATCAAAGAACGAGGTGTAAACGTAGTTAACGGCACCCGGCAGCGTGCCCGGACGGTCCGCCGCGTCATGACCCTTGCGGCCCAGATAGAAATCTTCGGGACGCGCATCAACGAGGATCGCTTGCGCTGCACCTGTGGTCACGGCCTCAACATCCGACGTTTCGGCCAGCCACTCGTGGCTAAAGGTCAGATCCAGATCAGACGGGATCGACGACTCGACCGTTGCATTGATCGGCAAACCCGCCGCAGCCCATGCTGCCTGACCACCGTTCAGGATCGAAAGATCGGTAAAGCCCGTGGACTTCAGCGTCCAATACACCCGTGCCGCAGCCCCAAAATCAGTGTCTGTTTTGCCTTCAGTGATGATCACGATCGGCAGATCATACTCCAGACCCAACTGTTCAAGGTTCCCCTCAAGCGCGGTCAGATCAACCAGCGCACCTGGGTTTTCCGCAGGGCCACGGAACATCCGATACGGCGCCCAAAGCGCGCCATCAACGTGTGCCTCGGCATAGCCATCATTGCGAATATCAACGAGGATCGGTTGCACGTCATCAATCGACGCCGCCAGTTCAGCAGGCGTCACCAGAGGCCCATACGTGTTCGCTTCAACAGCAGAGGCAAAGCCAAGAGCGGCTACAAAAGCAGGAGCAAGGAATTTCATTTCGACACCTTCAAGTCTTGTTC
>JAYPVO010000178.1:0-3545 GCA_038134645.1 Paracoccaceae bacterium | reverse complement strand
GAATACCACACCACGCTTTTGCATTGGTCTGGCAAAGAGGACATCACGCTGGCCGAGCACGCTGAAATCATTGATCTCATTGAGAAACATGACGTCGATGGTGCGGTGATGACGATGACGCGTCACCTTGATCGTGCGGCAGGCGTTTTCGAACCCAAGGGTTAACGGGGGCCGCCGCCGTCGCGGATCCAGCCAAAGAAATCCATGCTGCCCATCTGTCCGCCCTTCAGCGCAATTTCCAATCCGTCGTGCTGATCGCCACCGTAACCGATGCAGAGCGATGCGCCCGGAATGGTGGGGGCCAGCGCCTTGAGCGCCTTCAGGCCCAGTGCCCGCATCCCATGGCCCGAGGTGTCGCCGCCCGAAACAACTGCGCGGCGGATCGAGCTGGACCGCAAGATACCATCCAACACCTTGCCCAAGGCTTGACCAATTATCCGATTAGCATCGTCCATTGGGGTATTTGTTTGCGCTGCAACAGCGCGCACTTTGGCAACCATTGGGTCATCGGGACCCGTTGCTGAACAAACGAGCGGGCTCTTTCCGTTGTCGATGGCGATTAGCGCATCCGCAACTGCACCTGCGACGACATCGCCAAAGCTATCGGGGTCAGCGATTAATTTCGACGCGTCCAAGCGGATCACGCTGAACCCATTATCCGCCGCCCAGTCGATCTGCTGTGCTGTGCTGGGGGAGACCGAGCCAGAGACGACGGCGATTTGTTCCACTTTTCCAGCCGATTTAGGCGCGGGGGCAGGGTCGATTTCGCCTGTGGAGAGCCAATGCCGCACAAGTGCGTATTCGACGCCCTGTGATCCGATGACAAAAGACATGTCGTCCTTGTTGTCCCAAACCAGCTTGCCTGCCGCGGTTTCCGACAACGGCTCCATGCTATCGACGGAGAGAATTTTGCAGCCTTGCGCGATGAGGCTCTGTAACTTCGCCTGTGCGTTGGCTGACAGGTCTTCTAGGTCGATCAACCCGCCCTTTAACGTCGTTTGATCGGCTAGGTGGGCCAAGAGATCTGCCTCGGCCATCGGGGTGACGGGATGTTTGGACATCACAGGGTGGCGGTCGAGGCGAAAAACCCCGTCAAACGTCCCAGCAAAGAGGTTCCCGAAGGCTTGATACCGACGCATTTGCGGCGCTGCGGTGATCATTGCGCAGGCTTTCGCGCCAGTGACGCGCAACCCGATTTCAGCGGCGCGTCCAATGTTGCCTGACTGCGGGCTGGAATCGAAAGTCGAACAAACCTTGTAGTGCAGCAACGGCGCACCGGCCGATTTCAGAAACTCAAATGCCGAGGGGAGGTTTTCGTCCATCCATGCGGGGCCTTCGGTGCGGGCAGTTGATGCAATTCCAATCGCGGCACAATCGGCAAATCGAGCGAAAAGGTTTGGTTCGGGCTGATCGGCAAACAGCACGGTGTCTAACCCTGCAAAGGCCAAAACCTCCATCACGGCGGCGGCGCCTGTGAAGTCATCCCCGAACCAAGTGATCTTCGGTGCCACGTTATTCTCTCCGTTTGGGCGCAAAGACGTGCGACCCGCATTGACATTATTCGGGTGATATTATCTGATCATACCAGTTACGCAAGATGTCCCCGAACGGGATCACGAGGAGAGTTAAGATGACGAATGTTGCTGTGTTTGGTGCCGGTGGCAAAATGGGGGTGCGCTGCTCTCTCAATCTGGCCAAAACCTCTTTCAACGTGTCGCACGTTGAAGTGAGCGAGGCAGGCCGCGCCCGTTTGAAAGAGGCGGTTGGCGTTGATTGTGTGGACGCTGACGTGGCAATCGCAAATGCAGACGTTGTCCTGCTGGCCGTGCCTGATACCGCGATTGGCGTCGTCGCCAAAAGCATCGTCGACAAACTGAACCCCGGCACGATGGTTGTGATCCTTGATGCGGCGGCGCCTTTTGCGGGCCATCTGCCAGAGCGTGCAGACATCACCTATTTCGTGACCCACCCTTGCCACCCGATGATCTACCACAACGAAGACACCGAGGCGGCGCGCCTTGACCGTTTCGGTGGTGTGGCCCATCCGCAGGGCGTTGTGAACGCACTGATGCAAGGTCCAGAAGAGCATTACGCAATCGGTGATGAGGTCGCCAAAGCGATCTATGCGCCTGTCCGCACCACCTATCGCGTGACAGTCGAACAGATGGCCTATCTCGAACCGGGTCTATCGGAAACCGTCTGTGCCTCGCTTCTCGTTGTGATGAAGCAAGCGATGGATGAGGTCGTCAAAACGGGTGTGTCCGAAGAATGTGCGCGCGACTTCCTCTTGGGTCACATGAACATTCTGGGGGCGGTGATCTTTAAGGTCCAAGACGGTGTATTCTCGGATGCCTGCAACAAGGCGATCGAGTTTGGCATCCCCGCGCTGATGCGCGATGACTGGAAGAACGTCTTTGAACGGGATGAGATCATGGCATCGATCCGTCGCATCACCTGATGCGGTCGATCTTGCTCTGATGTTTTGAGAGTGGCAGCAGGTGACCTTTGTTTAAAAGGTCACCATGCGCTGTTCAGGCATGGCCCTAAATAGGGCGTCCTGTGATCGTGTGATCGGATTAGGCAGCGTTTGCCAGACCGATGTGCTGAACCTGTGCAGCGGCTTCTGCGCGGTCTGCTTTGGCCAGATCAGCTGCAGCTTTTGCTTTGACCGAAGCAACATAGGTGTCACGAGTGACGTTGATCGATGCGTAGTCAGCGTCCGACAGATACTGCTGTGCGATGATAGCTGCGCGAACTTGTTGAGCAGCTTGAACTTTACGAATGAAGCGCATGAACATTGGGAATCTCCTGTTTGCTGACTCAGGGATACCAAATTGCTGCACTGCACACATCGCACGAGTTAGAAATGCCGCCATGCAGCATTTGCATGGCGGCGAATTATTTTCGTTACATCAGGTGGTTATAGGGCCACCTGCATAAAGCGGTCAGGCGTCCAGTAGGGCGTTCTGCTCTTCGCGGAGTGCGAAAATGTCCTGATCCGATGCGATTTCCACATCGTCCAAAGTCACGATCTGATCGCGTTTCACATCGCGCTTGAGCTTAATGTGGTGTGCCAGACCAATCGGCAGAGCGCCGATTTCTGTGGCACGTTTGGCGGGGATCGCCTTGGCCCAAACTTTGAATCCGCCTTCGCCGTCGAGGTATTCGCCCGCTTTAAAGTCGCCCTTGGCCGTTGCAACGGCGTCACCGCGATAACGGGTGGAACTGCCTGTCGGCTCTTTGCGCAGAACGGCAGAGAGGACAGAGACAGAGGTTTCCAGACCGATCAGGTGGAACGGTCGCCACATCGAGCCATACCAACCCGATTTATCGACCATCAGGCCGTATTGGTTAAAGCACTGACGGGTATATTCATTCGGCGCTTTAAAGGTGACGAACATGCCGTATTGAATGTTGTTGAGCACAACGCGACCATCAGGTTCACGGCTCGATGCGATGTCGACGATGCCGTTCTTTTCCAACTGGCCGCCTTCGCTGATCGGCTTAAAGACCTCTGCCAGATCGTGAAGGCCCGCGGGATGGAA
>JAYPVO010000177.1:0-3600 GCA_038134645.1 Paracoccaceae bacterium | reverse complement strand
CTTCTCGCCAATGGCGACTGGGCGTCGGTGGTGCTGTTTGGCGGCATGTTGATCTGGGCCGTGGTGTCCATCGCGCTGATCAACGCACAGAACCCCGTGTGGGAAAAACCCGCACCTGCGCCCAAGGGCAAAGAGTTCGGCGCGGCGTTCGGGTCGCTCTTGGTCTACGGCGTGATCGCCTATATCCATATCCTGCTGGGCTATATGCCCTTCGGTTAACGCCGCTTCCTATCGGGTCGCGGCCAGCACAGGACGCGACCCAATGATTGCCTATCGTTTTCTCTCCGAGGATGACACCTCGGCTTTCTGCCACAAGGTGACCGAAGCCCTCTCCAAGGGTTGGAGCCTGCATGGCGATCCCACGTATTCCTTTGATGCGGCCCGCGGCGTGATGCGCTGTGGTCAAGCCGTCGTCAAAGAGGTGGACGCCGACTATTCCCCAGACATGAAGTTAGGACAGCTATGACCAAAACCAATTCAGGCCGCTTCTTCGAAGACTACAAAGTCGGCGATGTGATCCGTCATGCGGTGCCTCGCACCGTGGCCGAAGGCGAACGCGCACTCTATCACGCGCTCTATCCAGCGCGTCACGCGCTGTATTCGTCGGACGCCTTTGCTGCGGATTGCGGTCTGGATGGGTCGCCCTTGGACGATCTGATCGCGTTCCACGTGGTGTTCGGCAAAACCGTGCCTGACGTATCGCTGAACGCGGTTGCGAACCTTGGCTATGCCGAAGGGCGCTGGCTGGTTCCTGTTTATCCTGGTGACACACTGCGCTCTGAATCGCAGGTTATTGGGGTAAAGGAAAACTCCAACGGTAAAACCGGTGTCGTCTATGTGCGCACACGCGGGTTCAACCAGAACGACGAGGTTGTGCTGGAATATGTCCGCTGGGTTATGGTCCGCAAAGGCAACCTCGATGCGCCCGCACCCGAAGCCGTTCTGCCCGACCTGAAAAAGGTTCTGTCGGTCGAGGATCTGGTCGTTCCAGAAGGTCTGACCTTTGACGACTATGACTTTGGCCTCGCTGGTGAAGCGCACCGTTGGGGTGATTATGAGATCGGCGAAGTGATCGACCACGTTGATGGTGTGACCATCGAAGAGGCTGAACACATGATCGCAACGCGTCTGTGGCAGAACACCGCTAAGGTCCACTTTGACCTGACCTTCCGCCCCGAGGGTCGTTTGATCTACGGCGGCCACGTGATTTCGATGGCGCGGGCTTTGTCGTTCAATGGTCTGGCGAACGCGCAGATGATCGTTGGTCTGAACGGCGGTGCGCATGCGAACCCATGTTTCGCAGGAACAACGGTTAAGGCATGGTCCGAGGTTCTGGATAAGGCAGAGACCGATGTGCCGGGTGTTGGCGCCATTCGCTTGAGGTTGGTGGCGACCAGCGACGGTTCGGTTGGTCAGCTGAAGGGTGAGGATGGAAAGTATCTTCCGGGCGTCCTCCTAGACCTCGATTATTGGGCTCTGATGCCAATCTAAAACGCAAAACAGGGGCGTGACGCGAGTCGCGCCTTTGTTTCTTTATGGTTTCTGTCGGGAATTAGTTTTGTGATCACAGGTTAAAATTACGTGATCACAAACCGTTCTGTTAACGCTAAAACAGACATTTTTTGGGGTATCACCCTTATCGGATAGCGTGACAGAACCGTATTTATACGTCAGAACAGACAGTGATGGCCCGTGTGCGCCTGCGTGCATGGCTGCCCAAATCCAAAGGGGACCCACATGGCTGAAAAATCCAAGGGCGTTGAACGTCCGCTTTCGCCTTTCATGATCGGCCCGTATTACCGGCCACAGATGACTTCGATGTCGTCGATCCTGACGCGCATCACCGGTAACGCACTGATCGTTTCGACACTGCTGGTAGTTTGGTGGCTGTTCGCGGCAGCAACCTCTGAAAGCTACTTCAATTTTGCAAACGCCATCCTGACGTGCTTCGTCGGTGACGTTGTGATGACCCTCTCGGCGCTGGGCATCTGGTATCACTTCCTCGCTGGTCTCCGTCACCTCTACTTTGACGCGGGCCACGGTATGGATATCGAGACCGCTGAAAAGCTGGGCTGGGCCTGCATCATCGGGTCGGTCGTTCTGACCATCCTGACCATCGTGATCGTGTAAGGAGAACGGGATGCGTTATCTAACCGACCGTAAACGTGCCGTAGGCAAAGGCGCTTCGGGCACTGGCACCGAACATCACCGCTACATGCAGGTGAGCGCTGTTGGCCTCGCGCTGATCGTGCCGACCTTCCTCTATATCTTTGGCCACGCACTGGGCAGCGACTATGCGACTGTTCAAGCGACCTTTGCGCGTCCGATCCCAGCGATCGTGACTGGCCTTGTTTTGGTCTTCGGCCTGAAACACTTTAACTCTGGTTTCCAGATGATGATCGAAGACTATGCCCGCGGCTCTGCGCGCAAGGCGGCGATCATTTTCATGACCGCCTTCACATACGCGCTGATGGCAACGGGCCTTTTCGCGCTCGCGAAGCTGGCTCTGTAAGGAATACGACCGATGGCATCATACGAATACGAAGTTCACGAATATGACGTGGTTGTAGTCGGCGCTGGCGGCGCTGGCCTCCGCGCAACCCTCGGCATGGCCGAACAAGGTTTGCGCACTGCGTGTATCTCTAAGGTTTTCCCGACCCGTTCGCACACCGTTGCGGCACAGGGCGGTATCGCAGCGTCGCTGGGCAATATGGGTCCAGATAGCTGGCAGTGGCACATGTATGACACTGTTAAGGGCTCTGACTGGCTCGGTGATACCGATGCGATGGAATACCTCGCTCGCGAAGCTCCGAAAGCGGTTTACGAGTTGGAGCACTACGGCGTTCCGTTCTCGCGCACCGAAGAAGGCAAAATCTACCAGCGTCCGTTCGGTGGCCACACCACTGAATTCGGTGAAGGTCCGCCCGTTCAGCGTACCTGTGCTGCTGCTGACCGCACCGGTCACGCGATCCTGCACACGCTCTACGGCCAATCGCTGAAGAACAACGCAGAGTTCTACATTGAGTACTTTGCGATCGACCTGATCATGTCCGAAGACGGTCAGTGCACTGGCGTTGTCTGCTGGAAACTCGACGACGGCACCTTCCACGTGTTCAACTCGAAAATGGTTGTTCTGGCGACAGGCGGTTACGGTCGTGCTTACTTCTCGGCAACCTCGGCGCACACCTGCACAGGTGACGGCGGCGGCATGGTTGCTCGCGCTGGTCTGGCTCTGCAGGATATGGAATTCGTTCAGTTCCACCCGACAGGTATCTACGGCTCTGGCTGTCTGATCACCGAAGGTGCACGTGGCGAAGGCGGTTACCTGACCAACTCCGAAGGCGAGCGTTTCATGGAGCGTTATGCGCCCCAGTATAAAGACCTCGCACCGCGTGACTACGTATCCCGCTCGATGACCATGGAAATCCGCGAAGGTCGTGGCGTAGGTAAAGATGGCGATCACATCCACCTGCACCTCAACCACCTTCCTGCGGCGGCTCTGGCAGAACGTCTGCCGGGTATTTCCGAGTCCGCGAAAATCTTTGCTGGTGTTGACGTGACCAAAGAGCCGATCCCGGTTCTGCCGACGGTTCACTACAA
>JAYPVO010000176.1:0-3615 GCA_038134645.1 Paracoccaceae bacterium | reverse complement strand
CGACCCATGCCTCATCGGACACGGGCGTTTGTCCACCGCTCAGGTCATGGGTGTCGATCACGCGAGGCTCCTCTTTGGGATAGCTTAGCGAGTTTGCAGGCCACGTCAAAGGAGAGCCCGCGTGAATTCATAGACTTATGGTCGAATAGGACACGTCCCTGCAAAGTGATCGTGCAGAGACGTGGTCATGTGATCAGGCGGTGATCAGAAGTCCGCAGTGACACCCGGCAGGTTCAGTGCCTTGATCAGGTCGCGCAATTCCTGACGGGCCGCGAGGTTCGAGATGTTCAACTGCGTGACGCCAACATCCTTGAGGTCGAGGAGTGTCAGGCCGCGCGGGAACAATTCGCGGAAGATAACGCGTTCGTTGAACCCTGGGGCCACACGGAACCCAATGCGACGCGACAGTTTGTTCAGCGCGGATTCCATCTTTTGTTTGTTGACCATCGCCTGTGCGCCCAAACGGTTCCGCACCACGACCCAGTCAATCGGCTGGAGGCCTGCTTGAGCACGCAACTGACGCGCGCTCCACACCATTTCGGAATAGACGGAGGGGCCAGTGATGTTCTCACCATCGCTGTCGATATGGGCGAGCAGGTCGAAATCAACAAAGCTGTCGTTCAGCGGTGTGATCAGCGTATCAGCGAGCGAATGCGCCACTTGGCTCAGGCGGGTGTGCGAACCGGGGCAGTCGATCAGGATGAAATCGCTTTCGGGTTCCAGCGCTGCAACGGCTGCGGACAGACGATGGTCGAATGCGTTTTCACCGGGCTGAAGGTCTGCCTGATCCACCTCAGGAAGGTCGCGGTACACAGGAATGGCGAGGTTCAGGCCCTCGGCGTCCGAATATGCCTTGCGGTTATCCAGATACCGCGCCAGCGATTTCTGCCGCATATCGAGGTCGAGCACACCAATACGGTGTCCCATCCGCGCCAAAGCCGTTGCCACATGCATCGACACGGTCGATTTGCCCGCGCCACCTTTTTCGTTACCGACGACGATAATATGCGCCACGCCCGATCCCCAGTGCTGTTACTTGGCCGCACTATATGGCGCGAAACCGCCAAGGAAAAGATGTGCCGCCTGCGATGCCGCAATTACTTAATCCTTGACGTATAACGGCTAAGGGTCCATACGCCGCCCCTGATGATCGTCCCGTCCGCGTGAGACGTGCGCCAAGATGCGCAAGACGGCATCAACCTACAGGTTCCCACATTCACGCAAGGGGCCGCGTAGATCCGGCAGTTCGACATCCGGTCGAAAGGCGAGCGATCCGCGCAACTCTTGCAGTCTCCGGCGCTGGGCCGGACCAATGCGTTGCCTATTGGGCTGCGCGGAACAGGATTTTTATGGACTTCGATATGCTGGGGCTCGCCCCCCGCCTTGTGACTAAACTTGCCGAGCTTGGCATCACTGACCCGACCCCGATCCAAGCGCAGGCGATCCCGCACGCGATGAACGGTCGTGACGTTATGGGCCTTGCGCAAACGGGCACGGGTAAAACCGCTGCTTTCGGTCTGCCGATGCTCGACGCGCTGATGAAAAACGGTGAAAAGCCTTCGCCGAAAACCACACGTGCGCTGATCCTCGCGCCGACCCGTGAGTTGGCTAAACAGATCGCGGATAGCCTGATGGCATTCTCGGCTGGCTCGCACCTCAAGACCGTTCTGGTCGTTGGTGGCGCAGGGATCACAGGCCAAAGCCGCCGTTTGGAAAAAGGCACCTCGATCCTCGTTGCGACCCCTGGTCGTTTGCTCGACCTGATCGACCGTGGTGCTGTGCGCCTTGATGAGACGCAGTTCCTCGTTCTGGACGAGGCGGACCAGATGCTCGACCTCGGCTTTATCCATGCGCTGCGCAAAATCGCAACGCTGCTGCCCAAAGAGCGCCAGACCATGCTGTTCTCGGCGACTATGCCGAAACAGATGGCTGAACTGGCCGAAAGCTACTTGTCGAACCCGATCCGCGTTCAGGTGAACCCTCCGGGTCAGGCGGCAGAGAAAATCGACCAGTGCATCCACTTTGTCGCCAAAGCCGCAAAGACGGACCTCTTGGTTGAACTGCTCGACGAACACCGCGACGAACTGGCGCTCGTGTTTGGTCGCACCAAGCACGGGATGGAGAAACTCTCCCGTGTCCTCGAAAACAAGGGCTTTGCCGTTGCTGCGATCCACGGGAACAAATCCCAAGGTCAGCGTGACCGCGCGATCAAGGACTTCAAAGAGGGCAAGGTCCGCGTTCTCGTTGCGACCGACGTTGCGGCCCGTGGCATCGACATTCCGGGCGTGCGTCACGTCTATAACTACGAACTGCCGAACGTGCCTGATCAATACGTCCACCGCATTGGCCGTACGGCTCGCGCGGGTGCTGATGGCCGTGCGGTTGCCTTCTGTGCGCCTGACGAAATGGGCGATCTGCGTGACATTGAAAAGACGCTCAAGGCGTCGATCCCTGTCGCCTCTGGTCGTCCGTGGGAAGTCCTCGGCAACGAACCGAAACGCAAACCCGCTGGCAATGGCCGTGGTGGTCCGCGTCGCTTTGGCAACAAAGGCAGCGGTGGTGCTGGGAAACCCAAAGGCGATCGTTCTTTCGGTAAACCCGCAGGTGACCGTCCGTCGTTTGCTAAACCAGCAGGGGGCGGCCAGCGTCGCCGCAAACCCCAAGGCAATCGCGCCGCAGGATAAAATGACAAACGCGGGCCCTCGGGTCCGCGTTTTTCGTTCCGCCCACTGGCCGCCCGTTCGCCCAAACAAAAACGCCGCGCAAAATGCGCGGCGTTTCCGTAAACAGTGGGTTTGGGATTAGAAGCCCAGACCTGCGTATTTGTTTTTGAACTTCGATACGCGACCACCTTGGTCGAGCAGACGCGAAGTACCGCCAGTCCATGCAGGGTGCACGGTCGGGTCGATGTCGAGTGCCATCGTGTCGCCCTCTTTGCCCCAAGTGGAGCGCATGGTGATAACGGTGCCGTCGGTCATTTTCACTTCGATGAAGTGGTAGTCGGGATGGATGTCTTTTTTCATTATCCGTCTCCTTACGCGTCAGCGCCGCTGTTGAGCGGTTTGTAGTTGGTGACTTCTGCGATACGTGCGGATTTACCACGACGTGCGCGCAGGTAGTACAGTTTCGAGCGACGGACTTTACCGCGACGTACAACTTCGATCGAGTCGATGTTGGTCGAGAAGAGCGGGAATACGCGCTCTACGCCTTCGCCGAAGGAAATTTTGCGAACGGTGAACGAGCCAGCGATGCCCTTGCCGTTTTTACGGCTGATGCAGATGCCTTCGTACATCTGAACACGGGTGCGGGTGCCTTCGGTCACTTTGTAGCCTACGCGAACGGTGTCGCCGGCTTTGAAATCGGGAATGGTTTTCCCGAGGGAGGCGATTTGTTCCGCCTCGAGCTGTGCGATCAGATCCATCTGACCTTCTCCTATGATGCTTGTGGTGGTCCCACAAAGTTAATGCGTCCTCAGAGCTCTTGGTCTTCTTTCGGGTCCGCCGTAGCGCCCGCCAGAGTTCAGGTCGACTTTACTTATTCACCGATGCTGCGAGCCGTGGTGGCTGCCGAAGAAAACGCGCCAAAGCAATAGCAACACGGGCCTACGGAATCGCA
>JAYPVO010000175.1:0-3653 GCA_038134645.1 Paracoccaceae bacterium | reverse complement strand
GCGGTTTTCACCTTAACAAAAAGGTCACGCTGTCCGCGTCCGCTGGTATTTTTTGTCCCGGGTTTCTTAGCCATTCTTCCAGTCCGATCTTAGCAGAGCGTTCCTCTACCCCTAAAACGGAGTATCCTCAAGCACGCCATCCGCGCTCATTTGTGCGTACAATAACCCCTCACGCAGACCACGATCTGCGACCGACAGACGATCCGTCGGCCAAATCCGCATAAGGGCCTGAAGGATTGCCGATCCCGACATAATGAGCGCCTGACGATCACGCCCGATCCGCGGGTCATTTCGGCGTCCATCAGGGCCAAGCGCGAGGTAGTCGCGAATAACCGCATCAATCTGATCGCTGGTCATACGCAGGCCATCGACCTTGGTCCGATCATAGCGTTTCAGCCCCAAATGGCTGGCCGCCACGGTCGTGACAGTGCCGCTGGTGCCAACGATCTGGAACCCTTCGCGGGTTTGTTCGGCGGTATAGGGGCTGAATTTCGACAGTTGTTCCTCAAAGAACCAACTCATCAGCGCAAACCGCGCCGCGTCGTCCTCTACGTCCTCGAACTGATCACGCAGGGTCGCGACGCCCAACGGCACCGAAATCCAGTCTACGACCTTTGCCGCAGCAAACGGACCGGGGTCCTGCACAAAGCCACGGTGAAGCCGCATGATTGCGCCGGGGCGTTCACGATGCGGCACATTCGTAAGATCGATCCAAACAAGCTCGGTCGAGCCGCCGCCGATATCAACGACCAGCAACTGTTCGGTTTTGGTGCTGACGAGTGGCGCGCAAGAAATAACCGCTAAACGCGCTTCTTCCTCTGGGCTGATGATCTCTAGCCGCAGTCCCGTTTCACGTCTGATCTGATTGATGAACTGCTTGCCGTTTTTCGCGCGCCGACAGGCCTCTGTCGCGACCAGCCGCATATGACCGACCTTATGGCGTTGGAGCTTTTGTTTGCAGATTCTCAACGCCGCAATCGTGCGGTTCATCGACCCACGACCTAACCGGCCTGAACTCTCAAGCCCGTAGCCCAGCTGGACCGACTTCGAAAAGCTGTCGATCACATGAAACTGGCTGCCCTTTGGTTGGGCAATCAGCATGCGACAGCTATTTGTGCCCAAATCCAGCGCAGCATAAAGCGAAGCCGGATCAGGCATTACAGGCGCGGGGGTCTCAACCGCCTTCGGGAACGCGCCCGCACCACGGGGACGCTTGGGCGCCATAGGATACGCCCTCCATTTCAAGTTACCTCCAACCTATGCCCCCGCGCGGCGCCGCGCAAGCCTCTCTGGACGAAACCTAGTCGCAGGAAAGTGGCAGCATGTCGAAAACCGACCTCGTGTCGGAAAATGCCGAGCGTATGAAGGAAGCCAAGAGGAACAGGGAATCACAAATGGCAGATGTCACTATCGTTTACTGGCGGGATATCCCAGCACAGGTCATCGTCGGCAAAGGTCGCCGTGGCCACAAAGTGCAATTGCCCGAACGGTTTGAACAAGCGATCGACCGGGCCGCGATGAAAGCGGATATGGCGGGCACCGATGATTACCTCTCCGAATGGCGCAAGGCAGAGCCCTACTCTGTCGAAGGTGACGATGCAGAGGTCGCAAATGCCGAAGCTGCCCGTCTCGATGCCGAATACACACCAGAGCGTCTAAAGGCGCTGATCGAAAACAAAGGTCACGCGTGACCACCCGCTCTTTCAAGGAGGCCATGATGGCACTGCTTCCGTTTATGCGTAAAAAAGAAATTGTGACCACGGCCAATGCTGATTTGGAAGCATTCCTCCAAGGTTACTCTATCGAAGTGATGCCGCGCACCGCTGAAAAGGTTGAGGACTTCCGCGACCTGCTGCCCGCTGGCACCCGCGTTTACATCGCACATATCGATGGCACCCCGATCGAAGAGATGGTCGCGACCGCTGCGCGTCTGCGCGACGAAGGCTTTGACCCGATGCCGCACTTCCCTGCCCGCATCATCAAAGACGCTGCAACTCTCGAAGATTGGGTAAACCGTTACTCGTCCGAGGCTGGCGTTACCCAAGGCCTTATCCTTGCTGGTGGCGTTGCGCAGCCAGTTGGCGAATTCCACTCGTCGATGCAGCTTCTTGAAACTGGAATTTTCGACCGCGCAGGCTTCAAACGTCTGCATGTTGCGGGTCACCCCGAAGGCAACCGTGACATCGACCCTGATGGCTCGGACAAAAACGTCATGGACGCGCTGCGCTGGAAACAGAAGTTCGCGAACTCGACCGATGCGAAAATCGCGATGGCGACCCAGTTCTGTTTTGAGGCACAACCCGTTATCGAATGGGCAAACGCTCTCAAAGATGCGGGCGTCGATATTCCGATCCACATCGGTATTGCGGGTCCGGCAAAACTCCAGACCCTGATCAAATTCGCGATTGCGTGTGGCGTTGGCCCGTCGCTCCGCGTTCTTCAGAAACGCGCGATGGATGTGACCAAACTGGTCCTGCCCTATGAGCCGAATGAAATCCTCGAAGAGCTGGCAGCACACAAAGCTGCGAACCCTGATTTCAACATTGAACAGGTTCACTTCTTCCCGCTCGGTGGCATTAAGACCAACGCCGAATGGGCAATCAAAAATGGTGGCGACGCTGCCACCCCCGTAAATCAAGCCTAAGGACAGTCAGTATGACCCGCACTATCGTCGAATCCGCATCGAAAACCGCCATCATCGGCTTTGACCAGCCGTTCTGCGTGATTGGTGAACGGATCAACCCTACGGGCCGCAAGAAACTGGCTGCTGAACTCGAAGCAGGCGATTTCTCGACCGTTGAAAAGGACGCTCTGGCACAGGTTGCTGCTGGCGCGAACATCCTCGATATCAACGCTGGTGTTGTTTACAACTCCAACCCGAACCCGAACGAGACCGAGCCGCCGCTCATGGTCAAAATGATCGAACTGGTTCAGGGCCTGACCGATTGCCCGATCTGCATCGACTCCTCGGTTCCTGCTGCTCTCGAAGCGGGTCTTCAGGCTGCCAAAGGTCGCCCGCTCTTGAACTCGGTCACGGGTGAAGAAGAGCGTCTGGAGTTCGTTCTGCCGCTCGTTAAGAAATACAACGTTCCTGTTGTTGCGATCTCGAACGACGACACTGGTATCTCCGAAGACCCAGACGTTCGTTTCGAAGTGGCAAAGAAAATCGTTCAGCGCGCTGCTGATTTCGGCATCCCTGCGTATGACATCGTTGTTGACCCGCTCGTTATGCCGATCGGCGCTATGGCGACCGCTGGTAACCAAGTGTTCGCTCTCGTCCGTCGTCTGCGTGAAGAGTTGGGCGTGAACACCACTTGCGGCGCATCGAACATCTCGTTCGGTCTGCCGAACCGTCACGGCATCAACAACGCGTTCCTGCCGATGGCAATGGGTGCAGGCATGACCTCTGCGATCATGAACCCATGCGCCCTGCCCGTCGCGGCATCGAAGATCGAAGAAAAGAAACTGGAACTGGCTGCCGCTGGCATCATCGTTCCTGATGACATCGATCTGGAAACCTTCTGCCAGTTGACGGGTCTGGGTTCGACCCAATCGCGTCCGGGCAAAGAAATGGAAGCGATCCGCGCAGCGAACCTGCTGACCAACAACGACGCACACGGTGGTGATTGGATCCGCTTTAACAAGCCTCCGTC
>JAYPVO010000174.1:0-3676 GCA_038134645.1 Paracoccaceae bacterium | reverse complement strand
CTTCGGGGATCAGGCCGTCTTTGACCAGACGCTCTGTGTAAAGCTGGAGCGTGGTTTTGTGCTTTTTGATGCGGTTGTACATCGCCGGGTTGGTGAACATCGGCTCGTCGCCTTCGTTGTGACCAAAGCGGCGGTAGCAGAAGATGTCGATGACAACGTCTTTGTGGAACTTCTGGCGGAATTCGGTCGCAACTTTTGCAGCGTGAACAACGGCCTCTGGGTCGTCACCGTTCACGTGGAAAATCGGAGCCTCAACCACCAGTGCGTTATCGGTCGGATACGGCGACGAACGCGAGAAGTGCGGTGCGGTGGTGAAACCGATCTGGTTGTTCACAACGATGTGGATGGTGCCGCCAGTGCGGTGACCGCGCAGGCCCGACAGAGCGAAACATTCAGCCACAACACCTTGACCTGCGAATGCAGCGTCACCGTGCAGAAGGATCGGCAGAACCGAGTGACGGGTCAGGTCGTTCATCTGGTCGGTTTTCGCACGTGCCTTACCCAGAACAACTGGGTTCACCGCCTCAAGGTGCGACGGGTTCGCGGTCAGCGAGAGGTGCACTTCGTTGCCGTCGAACGAACGGTCAGACGATGCGCCGAGGTGGTATTTCACGTCGCCCGAACCATCAACGTCTTCTGGTTTGAACGAACCACCTTGGAATTCGTTAAAGATCGCGCGGTAGGGTTTGGACATCACGTTTGCCAGAACCGACAGACGACCGCGGTGCGGCATGCCAACAACGATTTCCTTCACACCCAGCGCGCCCCCGCGCTTGATGATCTGTTCCATCGCTGGGATGAGGCTTTCGCCGCCGTCCAGACCAAAGCGTTTGGTGCCCATGTATTTGACATGGAGGAACTTCTCAAAGCCTTCAGCTTCGACCAGTTTGTTCAGGATCGCCTTACGGCCATTCTGGGTAAAGGTGATCTCTTTACCGAAACCTTCGATCCGCTCTTTCAGCCAGCCCGCCTGTTCGGGATCGGAGATGTGCATGTATTGCAGAGCAAAGGTGCCGCAGTAGGTGCGCTGCACGATTGCCATGATTTCGTTCATGGTCGCAACTTCGAGACCCAGAACGTTATCGATAAAGATCGGACGATCCATGTCCGCCGGCGTAAAGCCGTAGGATTTCGGGTCCAGTTCCGGATGCGGAATGTTGTCGCGCATGCCCAGCGGATCGAGGTCAGCGATCAGGTGACCACGGATACGGTAGGCGCGGATGATCATCAGCGCGCGGATCGAGTCCAGAACTGCGAGACGAACCTGATCCTCAGAGATCGAGGCACCAGCGGCAGCGGCTTTCGCTTTGATCTTGTCCCCAGCCGCTTTGGCATCTGCAGGCCACTGGCCATCCAGCGCAGCGGTCAGATCGTCGTTCGGCACTGGTGGCCAATCGTGGCGTGTCCACGATGCACCAGCGGCTTCGGCTTTTGCGTCAGCCGCAGTGTCACCAAGCGATGCGAAGAAATCGCGCCAGCTTTCGTCGACTGCATTTGGGTTGTCAGCATAACGAGCGTAGAGCTGCTCAATATACTCCGCATTGTGGCCTTGCAGGAAGGATGATGCGTGGAACACGTCGTTCGGGGATTGATCGTTCATAGTTTGAACCTCAGTTCGAGGGGGCGGGAATGGTCAGGCGCGTCAACACAGCGTTCGACGCGGCAAGGGGCGGGACCGGCTCTGTTTCAGGAACCAGTTGAATAACGTAGATAGCGGCTTCGGTGCCGTCCGCTTGAAGGCCCGAAAGGGTCATCATGCGGTAGCCGTCGGTGATTGTAACGTCGTGTTCATCATCGAGATCGGCACCCTCAAAGAAGTTGTCGGTCAGGCGGCTGTCAGGGAGCGCGATCGCGCACTCAACCATCAGATCGCCATTGTCCGCGCGGTAGCCAGCCAGCAAAAGCGTGGCGCCTTCTTGTTCGAGGATCGCACGGCCTTCGGTCAGGGTGTTGGCGTCGGGCAGGGCAGTGGAGGCACGGTATGCCATAATCCCAGCCCAATCCGACGGCTGTTCAGGCACGTTGATCGGCAAAAACGCATCCGTCAGGCGGGCAATTGCGCCGACGCGGTCTGCAACATTGATCCAACCCTCAGAGGCGAGGCCATCAACATAGGCCACCTTCCCGTCGCGGGTTTCGTAGCAGGTATCGAACGGCGGAGAGAGACGTTGAGGATCGTTCGACGCGCCATAGGCAAAGGCGCTGACGAGGATCAGACCGAGCGCGGCAATCAGCATCACAAACACACGAGGTGCGAGCGTTTCGCGCGAGGTCGAGAAATCGAAAATGGGGCGAAGGCGGCGCATGTCAGCAGCCTCCGCCAATAGCTTGACCCGAAAATGCGCGACGAGCGGTCAGCACGAGGCTGACCGCTGCGTTTTGCATATGACGAGCACGCGGGCGCATATTAGCCCTTGATCGCTTTCAGAACAGCTTCACCGAGCGTTGCAGGGCTGTCTGCAACGATGATGCCTGCCGACTTCATAGCTTCGATCTTGGACTCAGCGTCACCTTTGCCGCCAGCGACGATTGCGCCAGCGTGACCCATGCGACGGCCCGGAGGGGCTGTGCGGCCAGCGATGAAGCCAGCGGTCGGTTTCCAACGGCCTTTTTTGCGCTGCTCAGCGAGGAATGCTGCTGCTTCCTCTTCTGCAGAGCCACCGATTTCACCGATCATGATGATCGACTGGGTTTCCGGATCGTCGAGGAACATGTCCAGCACGTCGATGTGCTCTGTGCCTTTGATCGGGTCGCCACCGATACCAACAGCGGTCGACTGACCGAGGCCGATGTCCGCAGTCTGTTTCACAGCTTCGTACGTCAGGGTGCCCGAACGGGACACAACGCCAACCGAACCACGCTTGTGGATGTGACCCGGCATAATGCCGATCTTACATGCGTCAGGCGTGATGATGCCCGGGCAGTTCGGACCGATCAGGCGCGACTTGGAGTCGATCAGAGCGCGCTTTACCTTCATCATGTCGAGCACCGGAATGCCCTCGGTGATGCAGACGATCAGTTCCATCTCAGCGTCGATCGCTTCGAGGATCGAGTCTGCTGCGAACGGCGGCGGAACGTAGATTACGGTCGCGTTTGCTTCGGTTTTTGCTTTCGCTTCGTGAACCGAGTCAAAAACCGGCAGGCCGAGGTGATCTTGACCGCCTTTACCAGGGGTCACACCGCCAACCATTTTGGTGCCGTAAGCGATTGCTTGTTCCGAGTGGAAGGTGCCCTGCGAGCCGGTGAAGCCCTGGCAGATCACTTTGGTATTTTCGTTTACAAGGATTGCCATTGTCTTAGCCTTTCACCGCTTTCACGATTTTCTCTGCGCCGTCAGACAGGTTGTCAGCGGCGATAACGTCGAGGCCAGAGTTGTTGATGATCTCTTTGCCTTTTTCGACGTTGGTGCCTTCGAGACGAACAACCAGCGGAACCTTCAGGCCAACTTCTTTAACAGCAGCGATAACGCCTTCTGCGATCACGTCGCAGCGCATGATGCCGCCGAAGATGTTGACGAGGATGCCTTTGACGTTCGGGTCAGAGGTGATGATTTTGAACGCTTCGGTCACTTTCTCTTTGGTCGCGCCGCCACCTACGTCGAGGAAGTTAGCAGGCTCTGCGCCGTAGAGTTTGATGATGTCCATGGTCGCCATAGCAAGACCAGCACCGTTCACCA
>JAYPVO010000173.1:0-3687 GCA_038134645.1 Paracoccaceae bacterium | reverse complement strand
GCGCTCAGTTGGTCACAACCGAAAAAGACGCGGTGCGTTTGCCAGATTCGTTCCGGTCAAAAGTGCTGACAGTTCCTGTCAGACTCGAGCTCGACGATTGGGAGCCGATCAACAACGCCCTCTCTGCAATCGGCATCGCTCAAAAATAAAAGGGCAGCCACTGGCCACCCTTTCGCCTGAAACCATGTTTCAGATTTATTCTGTGTAGCCAGCCTCGCTCAGCTTCTCGTCGAGGATTGCAGCGAACTCTTCGTAGCTCATGTTCGAGTATTTCTGGCCTTGGATCAGGAATGACGGCGTTCCTTCGATGTTGTCACGAACGCGATTCTCTTCGTACCAAGCGACCAAAGCCTGCGCAGTATCAGCGTCCTGCATACAAGCATCCAGCGTCGCGTCATCAAGACCTGCGACCTTGCCAATATTGCGCAGGTTCGCAGCGATCTGAGCAGGCTCACCCTGTGCCCAATCACGTTGGCGCTCATAGATCATCGACACAATTCCAAAGAAGCGCATGTCGCCGCCACAACGGGCGATCATCGAACCCCAGAGACCGTAACGGTCGAAAAAGACCTCGCGATAGACAAACCGCACTTTGCCAGTATCGATGTAGTTCGCCTTAATCTGCTGGAACTGGTTGGCGTGGAAATTCGCACAATGCGGACAGGTGAAGGACGCATATTCTACGATCTCAACGAGCGCATCAGGGTTGCCCAGCACCATATCTGGGATACCAGCGGCAGCCTCTGCCTCTTGGGCAAGTGCAGGAAGGGTCATACCGCCAGCCATCATGGCTGCACCGGCGGTGGTGAGGAAAAGACGTCGTTTCATTACTGCCTCTGTCAGGTTTTCCGTTTGCTTAACACATTGGTCGCCAAAAGCTCTAACGCTTGGCGCAATCCTTCGTCTCCGACACCCTGCCCGATATCGCGGGCCTGTTCGACCACTTCAGGGGCTGGGGCGGGTTTCTCGGCTTTGGGCGCGTGGCTAAATGCCACCTGCCCATCGCTAAATCCTGTTGGTGCGGTCTGCGTGACCTTCACTCGCGCAATTGCGCGGTAGCCATAGCATCCGTTCACTTTTTGCAGGATTTGTTCTTTTTGCATCTCAAGGATCGGAGCCATCGATCCCGTGGTCAAAAGCGTGAGCGTCGCGCCCATGCCATTGCGCCCATAAGACACGTTCACAGGTCGCGCCATAGAGGCTGTCTGTTGCCCCACGATCTCTTCCCAATGGGTCAAAAGACGCGACACGGCAAAGCCACGCGATTCGCTCGCCTCGCGGATGCGGGTCTGCATCAGGCTTACGGCGCGGGAAAAACCGCGTGTGGTTCCATTGGAGCGTGGCTGTTTCATCTTAGTGACCTATGTTACCGACCGAGACGGCAGTTGCCAGCGAAACCACTGTTACAGGAGCTAAAGATTGCGTGACGGCCTAAGTGATACGCTCTTGGACTGGTATGACCGCCATGCCCGCGTCATGCCATGGCGCACATCGCCCACAGATCGCAAGGCGGGCGTTATGCCTGATCCTTATCGGGTGTGGCTTTCAGAGGTGATGCTGCAACAAACAACAGTTGCGGCCGTCAAAGACTACTTCCGCCGTTTCACCGAACGCTGGCCGACGGTTGTTGATTTGGCCGACGCTGCCGACGCCGATGTCATGGCTGAATGGGCGGGTCTCGGATACTACGCCCGTGCACGGAATTTGCTAAAGTGCGCCCGCGCCGTTGTGTCGGATCATGGGGGAACATTCCCTGACACACGTGAAGGTCTGCTGACCCTCCCTGGAATCGGCCCCTACACCGCAGGTGCTATTTCTTCGATCGCCTTCAACAGGTCTGAAGTCGTCGTAGACGGTAACGTCGAACGGGTCATGTCGCGGCTCTACAACGTTCACACGCCGCTACCTGCCGCCAAACCTGAACTGACAGAATTTGCACGCGACCTGACACCCAAGGATCGCGCAGGAGACTACGCACAGGCCGTCATGGACCTTGGCGCAACCATTTGCACACCCAAAAGCCCGGCCTGCGGGATCTGTCCGTGGCGCGATCCGTGTCAGGCCCGCGCCGAAGGAACCGCAGCTGAGCTGCCGAAAAAGACTCGAAAACAGCCAAAACCGGTCCGATTTGGCATTGCTTACGTTGCCCGCAAACCCGACGGCACATTCCTATTGGAGACACGCCCAGACAAAGGGCTTCTGGGCGGAATGCTCGGCTGGCCCGGATCGGACTGGAACGATGCGCCCAAGGCTACGCCTCCCATGGATGCTGCGTGGCAAACGCTCAATGTCGAAGCACTGCACACATTCACCCATTTCCACCTGCGTCTGAACATAGAAATCGCCCATGTTCCCGCAGAGGCCGAGGCAAAAAATGGGGTGTTTATGGCATTAGACCCCAGCGCGCTGCCCACAGTCATGCGTAAGGTCTATGACCTCGCGGTCGGTGCTTTCGGCACTGATTGAAACCCTAAACCGATAGGCGTAAGATTCAGCCAAAGGTAGAGGATCGATCATATGACGCCCGCAAAATCGGTTGGATCATTCACAAAAGCCCTGCCGTTTTGGCTCTCATTAGCTCTCGTCCCGCTACCTGTTCTTGGTGCAATATATGGCGGCTGGACATTGGCTCTGACGCCGTTACTCGCATGGCATATCTTTACCGTGGTTGATGCCGTTGCTGGTCTAAACGAAGACAACCCCGACACCGAAACGCCAACGAAAGACCTGTTTTGGTATCGGTTGATCACCATGATCTGGCCGCCCGTGCAGTTCATGATGATATTTGGCCTTCTGGCCTACGTCACCTCGACAACCCATCTGCGCATCGGCGAAAAAATCGCAGTGTTGCTCGATGTTGGCATCCTCTCGGGCACGATTGGGATCGTGTATTCGCATGAGTTACTGCACCAGAAAAACACCTTCGAACGGTGGCTCGGGGATATTCTTCTGTCGATGGTTCTCTATTCGCACTTCCGAACCGAACACCTGCTGGTTCACCATATTTACGTCGGCACACCGAGGGATGCGGTGACGGCTCGCTACAACGAAGGGTTCCATCGTTATTTCGCTCGGGTGCTGGTGACATGTCCGCCCTCTGCCTTTGACGCGGAACGCAAAATGCTGGCCCGTCGGAACCTCGCGTGGTGGCATCAGAGCAATCCGTTTTGGCGCTATGCCGCCTTGCAGTTGATCATGCTTTCGATCGCGTTTGCGATTGGCGGGATCGCTGGCCTTGGCCTCTTTGTTGTCCAAGCCTTCATGGCCGTCCTCGCCCTCGAACTAACCAACTATGTTGAGCATTACGGGCTAACGCGTCGTCACTTGGGTGACGGGAAATACGAACACGTCAAACCGCATCATTCGTGGAATGCGTCTCATACCGGAACGAACTGGTTGTTGATCAACTTACAGCGCCATTCGGATCACCACTACAAACCCGACCGACGGTTCCCGCTCTTGCAAACCTACGATGAGAACGAAGCGCCACAGTTGCCGTTCGGGTATCCGCTCATGGCAATGGCTGCCCTAGTGCCCCCAGTTTGGCGGCGCTGGATGAATCCTAAGGTTCGCGCTTGGCGTCGGCAGTACTACCCCGACATCACCGATTGGTCGGCTTACAAAACCGCCAACAATCCAATGCCTCGATAGCAAAAAGCCCCGCCGAACAAACGGCGGGGAGGTATG
>JAYPVO010000172.1:0-3693 GCA_038134645.1 Paracoccaceae bacterium | reverse complement strand
CCATCTATGAATGGAATTACCAAAAGCAGCTTCTCTCGATCCGCGCCGCCGCCGATGGTGGAACGGCGAAAGAGGTCGAGGCGCGGATTTTTTCCGAAGAGTTCCTGCTAGAGCGTCCACTCTTGGCCGCGATCCGTCAGGATAAGGCACCCGTTTTGCTGGTCGATGAGATTGATCGCGCGGACGAAGAGTTTGAAGCGTTCCTCCTCGAAATCCTGTCGGATTTCCAAATCACGATCCCGGAATTAGGCACTATTACGGCCCAATCGCGCCCTATCGTGATCCTGACGGCGAATGGAACGCGGGATCTGTCGGATGCTCTGCGGCGGCGCTGCCTCTATGCGCATGTCGGTTATCCCGACCGTCAGACAGAGCTGTCGATCCTCAAGGCGCGCTGCCCAGATGTCGAGGCACACCTCGCCAATCAGATCATCGGTTTTGTGCAGAGCCTGCGCAAAGAACAGTTGGAAAAGACGCCCGGCATTGCAGAGATGCTCGATTTTGCGGCGGCTCTGATCGGGCTTGGCGTGAATGATTTGACCCATGATCCTGTGATCTTGCAGGCGACGATGGCGACGCTTTTGAAAACAGAAAGCGACCGTTTCAATATCACGACCGAGATCACCCAGCGGCTCGCGGGGAAAGCAGCATGACGCGGGCCACGAAATTCTCGGGCCGCGATGAGGGGCCTTCTGCGCGGATGGCGGGGTTCATGGCGCATCTGCGGGACAACGGCTTGCGCGTCGGGGTGAGCGAGGCCGAGGCCGCGCTGACGGCTCTGACACAGGTTGATGCCCATAACCCGACCCAATCGCGCTGTGCGCTCAAGGCGGTTCTGACGGGCTGTGCCGAAGAAAACGCGCGGTTCGATGACCTTTTCGATAGTTTCTGGATGAACGGGGGCAAGGTGAAAGAGCGGGTTATGCCATCGCTCAACACCCTGTCGGATAGCGTTCATTCTTCGCGCTCCGCTGAGGGCGAACAGGCGGGCGGTGGTAAGGGAGATGCCACCGCCCCCGACGGATCCGACGGCGAAGCGGATGCCGATGGCGAAGGTAAACTCGTCGCCACGACCCTGCGCCAAAAGATGAAGCGTGACCTGCGTGATGTGGTGCAAACCGACGACATCCGCGAGGCCGAAGAGATCGCTCGCAGGCTTGGAATTGCCTTGCGGCATCGCAGATCACGACGTCGCAAAGCTGCGCAAGAGGGTGATCGTATCCATTTCCGCAAGCTTATTCGGCAGAGCCTCCAGACGGGTGGCGAACCCGTTCGACTGCCTAAGAAATCCCGCCCTGATCGACCGCAAAAGATCGTGGCGATTTGCGATGTGTCGGGGTCTATGACGCTCTATGCGCAGGTGTTTCTGGCCTTCATCGCAGGGCTGATGCGGTCGGATGATACGGCAGATGCTTATCTGTTCCACACCCGTCTTGTGCGGATTGCCGAGGCCCTGCGCGACCGTGATCCATTGCGGGCCTTGGGGCGGCTGTCGGTGCTCGCCGATGGTTTTGGCGGGGGGTCAAAGATCGGCGAGTCTCTTATGCAATTCGCCCGAACCTATGCCCGTAAATTTGTGGACGGTCGGACCGTCGTGATGATCCTGTCGGACGGTTACGACACTGGCTCTGCCGACGAATTGGGCGAGGCGATGCGCCTTTTGAAAAAGCGTGGCTGCAAGGTGATCTGGCTTAACCCCCTGAAAGGGTGGAAAGATTACGAACCTGTCGCCGCAGGTATGGCTGCTGCACTTCCTCATGTTGATCTCTTTCGACCCGCCAATCGGCTGGCCGATCTTGCTGCCCTCGAACCGGAGTTAATGCGCCTATGATGACCGCTAAATTCTCTGACACGACCTTACAAGACCTCGCACAATCACTGTCCGAGCGGGGCGAACCCTACGCCATCGCGACCGTCATTCGAACGGTCGGGCTCACGGCGGCGAAACCCGGTGCAAAGGCGATCCTGAACCATGAGGGCCAGATCATTGAGGGGTGGATTGGCGGCGGATGTGTCCGCTCTGCCCTGACCAAAGCGGCGATCAAAGCGCTGGAACTGGGCGATCCTCAGTTGATCTCTTTGGCTCCCGCCGAAGTGTTGGCCGATCTCTCGGTTGAGGCAGGATCAGAGGTAAACGGCGTGCGCTATGCCCGCAACGGATGCCCGTCCAAAGGGTCGCTCGATATCTTTGTGGAGCCCGTTTTGCCGATGCCAGAACTGTTCATTTACGGGGTGTCGCCTGTCGCGCGTGCGCTCGCCAGTCTCGCGCCGCGGTTCCAATGGTCGGTCGAAACGGTGACGGCAGAGGACGGGGCGAAACCGCTGCCGCAGGGCGCGCGTCGGATGATCGTTGTGGCGACCCAAGGCAAGGACGACATGGCCGCTTTGATCGCGGCATTGGCGACAGATGCCGAACACATTGCCTTTGTCGCGAGCCGCAAAAAGTGGGCCTCGCTGTCGGAAAAATTGCAGGGTTCAGGCGTAACAGAGTCTGTTTTGAGCCGTGTGCAAGCCCCTGCTGGCCTCGCCATTGATGCGGTCACACCAGACGAGATTGCTCTGTCGATCCTCGCTCAGCTGACCCAATTGCGCCGCGCAAAACATCGGACGGAGGATGAAAATGTCTGACCCGATCCCAACTGAGAAAACCACCCTTCAGCGGTTGGTTGATGCCGTGAAACCTCGCCCTCTGACGCCCGAGCAAGCGGCAGTCTTGGCGACCGTGAAATTCCCTTGTTGTTGAAAAGGAAACACTAATGGAACTGAAAGACGAAATCCTGATCGATGCCCCCAAAGACCGCGTTTATGCCGCGTTGAACGATCCAGAGATCCTCAAGCAATGCATTCCGGGGTGCGAGGAGTTGATCCAGCATTCCGACACTGAACTGGAGGCCAAAGTGGTTCTGAAAATCGGACCCGTGAAGGCGAAGTTCAGCGGGAACGTGACGCTGGATAAGTCGGGTGCACCTGATGCGTTTTCGCTGACGGGGCAGGGGAACGGTGGCGCTGCGGGTCACGCCAAAGGTGGCGCAGATGTGACGCTGACCGAGGTCGACGGTAAGACCATGCTGACTTACGAGGCGAAGGCCGAAATCGGCGGCAAGCTCGCGCAGCTTGGCAGTCGTTTGATCCAAGGCACGGCGAAGAAGCTCGCGGGGGCGTTCTTTACCAAATTTGCCGAAGTGATCACCGAAACGGCAGAAGCGTAAAATAACAAAGGGCGGCCTGAAAAGAGCCGCCCTTTTCAATCGAGAACAGGATTGGTGATGTGTTTAGGCATGACCAATAGCGTCACCGCAGCGATGACCTTGAGTGCGCAAGGGAACACCGCATAGAGTAATGTCAGTCGGTCGAGCGCGAGAGGCGTGTTTTCGCCCGCTGGCACAAATCCAACGTTATCCAAGGCGGGCAAGACCAGCACGGCTGCCAGTGGCAACGATAGTTTCGTCGCGAAAGACCACAGGCCGAACGATTGCCCAGTCGCAATCCCCGCACGGCCCAAGAGGGTGGAAAAGACCGCCGGCAAAATGACCAGTTCCGCCCCGACCGCCGCGCCTGATGCGATGCAAATGATGGCAAACGGAATGGCATCGCCCGTGTCCAAGAACGTCGTTCCAACAAAGGCCGCCACAGAGAGAACCATTGCGGTCAGTAGCACTGGGCGCGCGCCAAATTGACGGGCGAGGCGGCTCC
>JAYPVO010000171.1:0-3943 GCA_038134645.1 Paracoccaceae bacterium | reverse complement strand
TGCCATCGCAATATGAGGCTGACGTTATTCGTCGTCGCGTTCCGTGGCTGACCGCTGACGCCGTATCGTCGATCAACTTTACGCCTCTGCACGAACTCGACGGGATTATCACTCCGAACGGTCTTTGCTTTGAACGTCACCACGGTGGCGTCGCACAGGTCGATCCAGCTGAATATCGCCTGATGATCAACGGCCTCGTGGAAAAAGAACTCGTGTTCACGATGGAAGATCTCATGCGTTATCCGCGTGAGAACCACGTTTACTTCCTCGAGTGCGCGGCGAACTCTGGCATGGAATGGGCGGGTGCGCAGCTGAACGGCTGTCAGTTCACCCACGGCATGATCCACAACGTCATGTATACGGGTGTTCCGCTGCGTCTTCTGCTCGAAGAAGCTGGCGTTAAAACCAACGGCAAATGGCTGATGGTCGAGGGCGCGGATGCTGCGGGTATGAACCGCTCTATCCCGATTGAAAAAGCACTGGATGACTGCCTCATCGCGTTCAAAATGAACGGTGAAGCACTCCGTCCTGAGCAGGGCTATCCTGTCCGCCTCGTTGTTCCCGGTTGGGAAGGCAACATGTGGATCAAATGGCTCCGTCGTATCGAAGTCGGTGACGAGCCGTGGCATGCCCGTGAAGAAACGTCGAAATATACTGACCTTCTCGAAGGCAGCATCGCACGTCGCTTTACGTGGGAAATGGACGCGAAATCGGTCATCACGAACCCGAGCCCGCAGGCGCCGATCACCCACGGCAAAGGCTGGACCGTTCTAACAGGTGTCGCTTGGTCTGGTCGTGGCACGATCCCGCGTGTGGATGTGACCATCGATGGCGGTAAGAACTGGCATCAGGCGCGTATGTCTGGTCCGTCGCTCGATAAATCGATGCACCGCTTCTACTACGAGTTCGAATGGGATGGCTCGCCGCTGCTTCTGCAGTCGCGTGCACACGATAGCACTGGCTACGTGCAGCCAACCAAAGAAGAGCTGCGTCACTTCCGCGGCGAAAACTCGATCTACCACAACAACGGCATCCAGACTTGGTATGTCAACGAAAACGGCGAGGCAGAAAATGTCGAAATTTCTTAAGATTTTCGCCCCAGCAGCAACGGGCGCGGCGGGTATGCTCGCGCTGGCCTATACGGCGGCTGACCAGTTCATCGTAGATATCCCTGCACCTATTCGTGAAGCGATCGCGATCAATGCTGCCGTGGCCGAAGAAGCTCGTGCAGCCGCTGAGGCGCGTGCGGCTGAGTTGGCTTTGGCTGGCCTCGCTCCTTCGGTTGCGGGCGGTTACGGCTTGGGCCGTGCAGCACTCTCCGAAGAGGTTGTCGCATGGGATACGGACGTCCGTCCTGACGGTCATGGTCTGCCAGTCGGCTCTGGTGATGTGTTCACTGGCGAAGAAGTGTTCGTTGAGCGCTGCGCTATGTGTCACGGTGACTTTGGCGAAGCAGTTGGCCGTTGGCCTGTCCTCGCTGGTGGCCACGGCACACTCGAGCGTGAAGATCCGGTTAAGACCATCGGGTCCTACTGGCCTTATCTGTCGACCGTCTATGACTACGTGAAGCGCGCAATGCCGTTCGGCGATGCGACATCGCTGTCTGATGACGAAGTCTACGCGATCACCGCATACCTCTTGTATGTGAATGATCTAGTTGATGACGACTTTGAACTCAGCAATGAGAACTTCCAAGACGTGCGTTTGCCGAACGAGGCGAACTTTATCGACGACGATCGTCTGACAACGGAATTCCCTGCATTTGTTCGTCCTGAAATCTGCATGGAAAACTGTAAAGATGCGGTTGAGATCACAATGCACGCGTCTGTTCTGGACGTAACGCCAGAGGAAACCGCAGCCAAAGCAGCCGCAGCAGCAGAAGAAGCAGCGGCAGAAGCCGCCCCAGCAGCTGCCGCAGAAGAACCTGCAGCTGCGGAGGTGACTGAAGCGGCCGCAGACGCTGGTCCGTCGGCAGAAATGATCGCGGCAGGTGAAGGCGTGTTCCGTCAATGCCGTAGCTGCCACCAAGTCGGTGAAGGCGCACGCAACGCAACGGGCCCTGCGCTGAATGGTGTTGTAGGTGCTGCGATCGGTTCGGTTGATGGCTTCCGCTACTCCAACACGTTCAAAGATGCGAACGAAGCGGGTGACGTTTGGTCCGCTGACCGTCTAGCGGCGTTCCTCGCTGATCCGCGTGGTTCGATGGCTGGCACCAAAATGGCCTTTGCAGGTCTGCGTTCTCAGGAAGATATCGACGCGATCATCGCGTATCTGTCGAGCTTCTCGCGCTAATAATTGCCCCGTCCGGCAAGACTGTCGGGCGGGGTTTTCCATTTCTCCGATATGATCCATGTCAAAGTCGGATCGCAGAGGTGGGATTAACCAGAGATCAACAGGAAAGGGCCTTTCGCCATGACCCGCACCTTTGTCGCTGCGCTATTAACTTTGACGATGACCGCCGCCTCTGCTCAAGAGGCCGCGACTACGTATACCTTTGACGGTAGTTTTGACGACGCCACCTTTGGCGTCGAATCCGCAATTGTGGGCCGTGGTCTTGTCGTGGACTGGGTCAGTCACACTGGCGAAATGCTCAACCGTACTGGTGCCGATTTGGGTGCCGATCAGGTTATTTTTGATCAAGCTGATATTTTCCAATTTTGTTCGGCCACCATCTCTCGGCAGATGATGGAGGCGGACCCTCTGAATATTGCCCACTGCCCTTACGCGGTGTTCGTTTTTGAACGCGAAGGTGAAGTCGTTGTGGGTTACCGAAACCAACCCGAAGGCGTGATGCAGGCTGTTCAAAGCTTGCTCGATGAAATCGCCCGCGAAGCTGTCGGAGAATAATCATGGACTATCAGAATTTCTTTGCCTCGGAGCTGACCAAGCTCCGCGAGGAAGGCAACTACCGCGTTTTTGCTGATCTTGAGCGTGAACGGGGTAACTTCCCGAAGGCTGCGAACTTTGTAGCGGATGCTGTTCGCAAAGTGACCATCTGGTGTTCGAACGATTACCTCGGCATGGGCCAGCACCCCAAGGTTTTGGACGCGATGCATGATGCCCTAGACAAGGTGGGCGCTGGTGCTGGCGGCACGCGCAACATCTCTGGCACGACCCATCATCACGTTTTGCTCGAACGCGAACTGGCCGATCTGCATGGTAAAGAAGCGGCGCTTTTGTTCACCTCGGGCTATGTGTCGAACTGGGCTGCGCTGGGCACTTTGGCGTCGCGCATTCCGAACTGCCTCGTGATTTCGGACAGCCTCAACCACGCGTCGATGATCGAAGGCATCCGCCATTCCAAAGCTGAACGGAAGCTGTGGAAACACAACGATCTGGCTCACCTCGAAGAACTTCTCGCTGAACAGCCGCTCGATCGTCCGAAACTGGTCGCGTTTGAATCGGTTTATTCGATGGACGGTGACATCGCTCCGATCAAAGAGATTTGCGATCTGGCCGATAAATACAACGCAATGACCTATCTGGATGAAGTTCACGCTGTTGGCATGTACGGCCCGCGCGGTGGCGGTGTGGCGGAACGCGAAGGTCTGATGGACCGCGTAACAGTTATCGAAGGCACCTTGGGTAAAGCGTTCGGCGTCATGGGGGGCTATATCACCGCGTCGAAAGAACTGGTTGATTTCGTGCGGTCATTTGCGTCGGGCTTTATCTTTACCACGGCTCTGCCGCCTGCGGTCGCCGCTGGTGCTTGCGCAGCCATCAAACACCTCAAGCAATCCTCTGCTGAGCGTGAGTCGCAGCAGGCAAAGGTCGCTCAGGTGCGTGAACGTCTGGATGCGGCGGGTATCCCGCACATCGAAAACCCGAGCCACATCATCCCTGTAATGGTCGGTGATCCCGTGAAATGTAAGTGGTTGTCGGATGTTTTGATGGACCGCTATGGCATCTACATTCAGCCGATCAACTATCCGACCGTTCCCAA
>JAYPVO010000170.1:0-4004 GCA_038134645.1 Paracoccaceae bacterium | reverse complement strand
TATGCGGCAGAGGTCTGCGATCAACTGACCGAAACCTACGGCGACCGCTTTGCCTGCCCCGCATTGCTGCGTGAAATGGCGGATAAGGGCCAAGAGTTCTACAACCGCTTCGCCGCAGAGCAAGCAGCCTAAAACAACAAAGGGCGGGGAATTTCCCCGCCCTTTCTCTATCTGAAATCCGATCTATTAAGCGTAAGCAAAGGTCAGCGCGGGAATGTCCGCCATGGTCAGACCTTTGAGGTAGACCATCGAATAAATCTCGCCGCTCCAGTCGTCGGTCACAGTAACCATCAGGCCGTCGTCGTCCTCTTTGAAGCCAAGGAAGTCGTCGATGTTGTCTTCGGTGATGTGGGTCAGACCCAGATCAAAGACCAGAACGTCCTCTGTCGGATCAAAATCTTCAATCGTGGCCTCAGTCGCGATGTCACCCATCACGACCTCATCCGCACCCGCGCCCAAGGTCAGGCTCTCAACGACCGAACCGTAGCCCAGTGTCACGCTGTCGTCGCCATCACCAAGGTCAAGCTCATCCACGTGCGACCCGAAATCGCCCGTCAGTTCAACAGTGTCATCGTCAGCGCCCGCATCAACGGTGTTGGTGCTGTCCAGACCGTCCTGCTCTGCCGCGCCGTCTAGGGTGATGTCGTCGTTGCCGTTACCGCCGCTGATGTCAAAGCTGTAGACCACGTCTTCGTTGGTGTAGTCGTCTTCGTCGCCGTTGGTTTCAGCAACGATCGTATCGTCACCTTCGCCACCATCAGCGCTGCCTTCGTTGGTCAGAGTGATAAGATCGTCAAAAAGGCTGGAAAGATCGGTTGTCGCGGCGAGGTCGTCCGACTGATCCTCAGCAGGCGCATCATCACCGTCAGTCTGTCCCATAAGTTCAGGAAGAACGAACCCACTGGCAGCCGCAGCGCCTAATAGAAGAAACAGAAAACCCATTCGGAACTCCACCGAAACAACTCAGCAACATTTGCTTGCTGTGTGGATACATCAAAAATATCGAAGGCTTAATACACCCTATACTTTTGCGTCAAAATCTGGGGAAATTCGTCGAAAAATCGACGATTTACACTTTTAAAGTGCGCGAATTTTTAAAATTACACACCCTATAGGAGAGTCACTGTCTAAAATTTAGGAACCCTAACAGACTCAGGCAGCCAGACGGTCGATATTCGACGACTCAGTGGCGTGAGTTTCGCTCTCCAATTCGAGGAAGCTGACCAAAAGATCGGCTTGCTCTTGCGAGAGCACCGAATAGGACGGCTCCCCTTTGTCAAAGAGATCCGACAGGATGTCGGTCGCCTTGGGGCAGTAGAACAATGCGCCTGTGTTCGCGAAAACGATCTCGTCGCCAGCAAAGTGCAGGGTGACGATTTCGATACGGTCCGCAGGGCGGGACGGTGTGATACCACGGAAGCCTTCGAGAGACGCTACAGGGATCAACGCAAAGGGATCACCAAACACGTCCTCAGCGGTATCGCTTTCGATCAGAACAGCCTGACGAGCGGGGATACGCATTTCTTCGCGGTTGCCCAGTGCACCAGCAGGCACCAGCATCGGCCAGTCTTGGATGTCCGCCGCAGTCTCGCCAGAGAAAATAACCTGACGGCGCACAGCCACAACAGTCTGCAAACCACCATCAAAGGTCAGCACTTGATCGCCTTCGCAGATCGCCTCAACCCGACGCCAGCCCATCGCGGTTGCAACGCGGGTGCCAGCCAGCATCCCGTGATCTACATCGGAAAGGGTCGCATCATGGCCGAGAGCGGCATGGGCGTTTGTCCAGCTTTTGTCGTTCCAAGCATACATCGGCGTCTTCCTTAACCGTCGGGGCACTTTCTGCGCTCCCGTTAAAGAAGAATTCACCTATTCCCGCGTCAGAGTTTGGGACGGATCGTGGTTTAATTTGGGCATTGTTCGGAGATATGCGGCAAAACCCAGACGACGCCCCCAGATTTCACCACAATCTCTCAACAATCGAACCGATATCCAAAGCGTTCGATGTCCGTAGCACAGAGCGATTCCACGACCGCTTTGGTTGATTCGTCGTAATATCCGCGCCAATCTTTTTCACGCTCAGACGTGTTCACGACGGGGACTTCTGGCATAAAATCAAGGTGTTCAGACAGCGCCGCCAAATCTTCGGTCAAATGTTCGATCCGAATGTAGGCATTACAATGCTCAACCCCTGCGGTATCTCGCATATAGCTGTCATAGGGCGATGATTTCAGGCTCGCGTGGGTATGCGGATGGGACATGAACCCCGTGAAATCCGTGGTCTTTGCCAGCGTCACAGCGGGATGGTCGAACGTTTGACCCTGCAACCAATGGTAATAACTCACCATCCGATCCCAAGGGTTCCGCACCAGCGTAAAGGTGAAATATTCCGCCATCTGCTCGCGCGTGACCAAGCCCTCAATATCGGCCAGCCGCGAATGTTTCCACAGCCGCCCCGAGCTCTCTACCCCACGCAACCGACGCCGCCGTTTGATCGCCTTGGGCGTATCGCCAATCAACACATCATCCGCCATCGCCCGCGCCTCGAGCGCGAGAGCCAGCGACGTGCCGCCAGTTTTGGGAATATGGACAAAGATATATCGACGACCGTGGGAGATTATCATTCCACGATGTTATCGGTTCTTGCCATCGGGGGCGAGTCTGTACGGATCGCAATGATGATCCCAGAGGCCGCAATCATCAGCAAACCGACGATCATCAGCGGCGTCGGGAATTCGCCCCAAAGAACCGCTGCCCAGATCGTCGCGAAAACCAGCAACGTATTTTCAAACACCGACACGAATGTGGCGTCAGCGGCTTGATACGCGCGAATGGTCAGCCCCACGCCCAAGAGCGATCCAAAGCCATGCACAAAGATCAGGACGAGGAACACGCCAACAGGGGCAACCCATCCACGGGTCACATAGCCCGCAGGACCACCCACATCAGGCACCGCCATCCATGTCACGACCATCAGGCCAACCGCGCCCCAGACCGTGATCATCACCGTGTAGCCCGTCAAAAGTGACAGCGTCGTTTCGCCCTCGCACCAACGGCGCGTGGCCATATTCCCCATAGCATAGGCCGCCCCAGCAAGGATCGGCAGCAGACTGACCAAGGAAAGCTCCCCTGCCCCGCCACCCAAGGCCAACACAGCGCCCGTAAAGCCGATCACCACCGCAAAAATGCGCCGTGGCCCGACCTTTTCGCCAAAGAACACCACCGAAATCAGGATCACCCAGATCGGAGAGGTAAAGAGCCCCGCAACCGCTTGGGCGATGGGCATGATACCGAGGCAGGCGAAATAGAGAACCAACGCGCCCGACGACACCACAGACCGCGCATAGACGTTGCGGCGGCGCTTGGGTTTGAGGCTATAGCCCGTCACCAATGCAATCGCGCCCAGTCCCGCCAAGGCGACCACGCCCCGCAACAATTGGAACTGCCACAGACCTGCCCCTTCGGCGACCAAACGCACGAAATTGTCGATCAGGCCGAACCACGCCATAGCCGACATAATCAAGAACGCTGCCAATCCAGCGCGATTGTGCGATGAAGCAGGTAGAGCCGTCATGAATTTCCCTCAAACTGTTGAGGGGACTATGCAAAACCCAAAACGACCTGACTTGTCCCTAAGCGACATATTTGATCAAATTTTGTCCGATTGTCCGCCCTATCCAATATCGCTGGGACAGGTTAAAGTGGCGAAAAATAGAATAAGAGCAGATGACAGCACTTAAACAGTATACTCGGTTAGAAAGTTTGGGCCTGTGGCGGGCCGATCAAAAAGCACAGCGCCGCGAGGTGGCAGTGTGCTTTGGTGATGCCACTTTGATCATCCGCGACACGGCCAATCGCCCCCTGACCCACTGGTCCCTGCCCGCGATTGAACGGCTGAACCCTAACGAAGTGCCTGCCCTCTTTGCGCCCGACGACAGCGGTGATGAAACGCTGGAAATCGACGACGAACTGATGATCGAAGCGATTGAAAAGGTGCGCAAAGC
>JAYPVO010000169.1:0-4136 GCA_038134645.1 Paracoccaceae bacterium | reverse complement strand
AGCGCTTCGGCGGCAGTGGACGGCGTGACATAGGCACCCCGCGCATAGCCAAGGCCAGAGGTGGTATTGGCGTCAAAGGCTTTAACCTCACCGATCAGAATGACGTGGTCGCCAGCTTCGACGGTTTTGTGCATCGCGCAATCGAACCACGCGCTGACATCGGCCAAGATCGGGCTGCCGTTCGGACCATCGCGCCAGTCCACCTCGGCAAAGCGGTCCTCAACGCGGCTGGCAAAGGTGTTCGACAGTGCGATTTGCGTCTCCGCCAGAATGTTCACGGCAAAGCCCTTCGCGCCGATAAAGGCGTCGTAGTTCTTCGACGAATTCGCGAGGCAGACCAGAACCAGTGGTGGGTCAAGCGATACAGAGGTGAAGGAGTTCGCGGTAAAGCCTAATGGCGTGCCGTTGCCGTCCTTCGCCGTGACCACGGTCACGCCTGTCATAAAGGTGCCAAAGGCATTGCGCAGGGCACGAGGATCGATGTCGGTCATTGCAGCTCCTTTTGGCTGACAGGCAGGCGGAGCCAGTCTAGCAGATGCCCGCTCACCTCATCGGCGGCGGTCAGGTTTACCATGTGGCGATGCCCGTTGATGACCACAGCCCGACCATTCTGGGCCAGATCAGCCATTGCCTGCGACATTGCGGGGGTCGAATTGGGGTCGCCATCGCCAGTTAGAGCAAGGAACGGACATTCGATCTGCGAAATACGGTCGGCATAGATCGCATCGCCATGCGCGAAAGCTGTATATGCAGTTGCATATCCATCGAGGTTCACGGCAGAGAGCCACCCTTTGACCAGCGCTCGCGCGGCTTGATCGGTGGCGCTCTCGCCAAACCAACGATCAAGCGGGGTTTGCAGGTCAATTGCCCCATCACGAAGGCTCGCCGCCCGCGCGATCACAGCCTCACTTGCCGCAACATCGCGTTTGAAAACACCGTTCAAAAGGGCGACACGGGTCACATGCTCTGGATGTTCAATGGCAAACCCTGCCGCAATGAGCGCGCCCATCGAATGACCCGCCAGCGCAACGGGACCCAGTCCCAACGCCTGAACGACCTCGGCGCACCACGCCACATAATCGGCCAATGTGCTGCCCACGGGCAACGGATCGCTTCCGCCGTGCCCCGGCATATCGACCGCAAGCACCCGATAGTCTTTGGCCAACGCATCAATCTGCGGACCCCAAGACGCGGACTGCATCCCGACGCCGTGGATCAGCACCACAGGATCGCCCGCGCCATGATCGCGCAGGGCAACCGTGCGGCCTGACTTAGACAGCCGCAGGGTTGTCGACGTCATGGCCCAACTCCTTGAGGTCTTGGTAGCGGTCGCCAATGCGGTGATGCGGGCGGCCACCGATCGATGCACCAAGCGCGATCAGGATTTCATCCGCCGCAGGGGCATCGCAAACCGAAGTTTGGATCGTCAGGTAATGCGACCGACGCCCCCCATCGTTTTTGTCCATCAACGGGATCAGCAACGGTGCATTGGCAGGACCACGGGTATTGCAGAACGACAGGTAGGATTTCGCACCAACCGCGTTGCGGTAATGGTTCCCGAAATGCAGCGTGTGGATCAGCGCCGACGCATGTTCGACCTCACCGTTCAGACCGACGATGGCGGCCTTGCCGTAGCCTTCGACCTTATCGCCGCCGCCTGCCGCGTCGATGATCATCTTGGTCAGCAGTTCACCCAAACCCGGTGCGCAATCGCGGATCGCAGGCGCGAGATCTTCAACAAAGCCCTGCCCCGCCCACGGGTTCCGAATGACGGCCATCGCCGCGATGAGGGTCAAAGGACGCTCTGCCGCCTTGCCGCCTTCGATCAGCGTATTTTCGACATGGAGGAGCGTTTTTCTGATTTCGGCAGGCACAGCAGATTCCTTTTTCGAGGGTGTTGGGCAAATCATGGTATACCATCATACAATATGTCAATCATATCTTGTGAGAGCCTCGCACCATTGCTAACGTCCACCCCATGACCGAACCAAAAACCGCCCTTCTGAAAATCGACAAAGCCCCGCAAACCCTGCGCGATATTGTGCAGGACCGGATGCGAGAGGCGATTATCTCGGGCCACTTCGCACCTGGGGAACGGCTGGTCGAACGGCCCCTGTGCGAACAGTTGGGCGTCAGCCGCACCGTGATCCGCGAAACGATCCGGTTTCTTGAGGCCGAAGGGCTGGTTGAACTGGTGCCCAATCGTGGGCCGACGGTGGCCTCGCTCGACTGGGATCAAGCGCGGCAGATCTACGACATCCGTCGCCAGCTCGAAGGATCAGCCGCTGCCGCCTGCGCACAGATGCATGACGCCTCATGTGCAAAGTCACTGGGCGACGCGCTCAAACGCATTGGTGAGACGACGAAAACAGGAGAATGGTCCGAACTGCGCAAGACCACCACGCGGTTTTACGAAATCATGTTCGAGGCCGCAGGTCACAGCGTGGCTTGGGACATTGTTCAACGGCTCAACGGTCGGATCAGTCGGCTGCGGGCGCTGACACTTTCGGCCACGGATAGGCCTGTGTCGGGCCTCACCCATATGACCGCGATTTACAACGCAATCCTCAGCCGCGACCCCGATGCGGCGCGCTCTGCCGTGCATAGCCATATCGATGACGCATCGCGGACGGCGCAACGCTACCTCAAAGCAGAAACAGGACCCGACCATGCCTAAGGCCTATTGGATTGCCCTCGTCACCGTCACCGATCCCGAGGCTTACAAAGGATATCAGGCCATCGCGCCCGCTGCGTTCAACAAATACGGTGGGCGGTTCATTGTGCGTGGTGGACCTTCTGTGACCGTCGAAGGGGACGAATGGCAACGCCATGTGGTGATCGAATTCGACAGCATGGACCTCGCGACTGCCTGCTACAATTCCCCCGAATACCAAGAGGCCCGCGCCCATCGTGACGCCGCCGCGACCGCATCCATCGTGATCGTCGAAGGCATGCCCAGCTAATCCGCAAAGGACACCCCCATGACTGCATTCGACGAAGACCTGTTCCTCAAAGGATTAGAGCAGCGCAAGGCGACGCTCGGCGCGGAATATGTCGAAAAGAACCTCGCCGCCGCCGATGACTTTACCCGCCCGTTCCAAGAGGCCATGACCGCGTGGTGCTGGGGCTTCGGCTGGGGTGACGATGTGATCGACGCCAAGACGCGGTCAATGATGAACCTCTCGATGATCGGTGCCTTAGGCAAGATGCACGAATGGGAATTGCACTGTCGGGGCGCGATCAATAATGGCGTTTCCAAAGAAGAAATCCGCGCCATTATCCATGTGATCGCGATCTATTGCGGTGTCCCTCAGGGACTCGAGTGCTTCCGTGCGGCGCGCAAGGTTTTTGACAGCCTTGAGGCGGAATAGAGCCTGATTTCGCGGTGCGCGACGAGGAACGTAAAACATGCTGACGGCGATCTGGACGATCTTTGCCTTGATTTGCTGCGGCTTTGTTTTGGCCCGCAAAGGGTTCCCGTCTGATGCCTTCTGGCCCGCAGCTGAACGGCTGAACTACTACGTTCTGTTCCCCGCGCTCCTGCTCTCAAACCTCGCCAATGCGCCGATCCGTGACCCGCAGATTTTGCGCCTCGGCGCGTCGGCGGTGGCGACCATCATGATCGGGGCGGTGGTGCTCTATGCGCTCCGCGCGATACGCCCAACACCCGCACCACGATTTGGCCCCGCGCTCCAAGGCGTTTTGCGGTTCAACACATACCTCGCACTCTCCATCCTCGCGATGGTGGCTGGCACGCAGAGCCTTGAACGGGCGGCGGTTTACCTCGCGGTTTCGGTGCCGCTGGTCAACATCCTCGCCATCATCGCGCTGAGCGATGGGGCGGTCTGGCGGTCGCCTAAGATGCTTGTGAAAACCATCGGCATGAACCCCTTGGTCATCGCCTGTGTGGTGGGCGCGGTGCTGGCGATCACGAAGATCGGATTGCCATTCGGGACAGGACAATTCCTCAAACTGCTGGCCCAAGGCAGCCTCCCGCTTGGCCTTCTTTGCGTTGGTGCAGCGCTTCGGCCATCGGCATTGCGTCAGGACCTTCTGCCCCTGTTGGGTAACGCAATTTCGCGCCTTGCGCTAATGCCGTGCTTGGCCGTTGGCGTCGCCTATGCCTTTGATTTATC
>JAYPVO010000168.1:0-4182 GCA_038134645.1 Paracoccaceae bacterium | reverse complement strand
ACCTGTTTCGCGGCGTAGGCTGCACTGATCGCGGCCTCATCGTCTTTGCTGATCTCACCCGATGGCACGTAGAACTTTAGCCCGTTGCGGTCGGCGGGGATGTGGCTGCCAGTCACCATCACGGCTGCTGCCCCTGCGGACATTGAGGCCAAGGCCAGCGCGGGGGTTGGCACCGCGCCGCAATCCACGGCACGGATGCCGACTGCACGCGCGGCTGCGATCACCTGGTCCGCTATGTCAGGTGACGATGGCCGCAGGTCACGCCCAACAAAGAGCGCACCACCATGAGGGCAGACCGACAAAAACGCCTGCACGTAGGCCGTGACCAGATCGGGGGTGAGTTCCGTGACAAGTCCACGCAAGCCACTGGTGCCAAAAGAGGGAGCCATCCGATAGTCCAAGATCAACGTTTTAAAATATGGCGCGACCCTAGCGTTCAGGGACGATCATGCAACCTATAACGGCAAGTCACGGGCTTTGTTCAGAAAGATGTGGCAATCACGCATGGGTTCGGATTTGATCGCCCCAAACAAGGGGACCCCCATGACGCTACTTCAATCCATCACCCAATCCGCCGCTGATCCCGTTGAGAGCCGCCCAGACCCGTCCAAGGTCATCGCGGGCGATCCCGTCTTTACCTCGTGGGATATCGAAGATCGGGACGGCATCTATGCGGGGATTTGGCAGGCAACGCCGGGGTGTTGGAAAGTGTCTTATGACGAATGGGAATACTGCCGCATCCTTGCGGGCCATTCGATCCTGCGCGGGGATGATGGATCAGAGAAATCCGTTAAGGCGGGCGATAGCTTTATCATCCGACCAGGGTTTTCGGGCACGTGGGAAGTCGTTGAAACAACGGTCAAAGACTACGTGATCAAAGTGTAAGGGGGAATTTGGTGGAGCCTAGCGGGATCGAACCGCTGACCTCCTGCATGCCATGCAGGCGCTCTCCCAGCTGAGCTAAGGCCCCATCAATGTAGGCATTTCTGCCGTGCTGCGCTGATTATGCGCTGGCTCGGGCGGGTGCAAGTGCAAACTTCGCCCGAGCCGGAATTTTTTAGTCTTCGTCGTCGCCTGCAGCAACGTCGCCCAGATCGTCGAACGACACGGTATCGTCGTCGTCTTCGTCGAGCACGTCATCGCCCAGATCTACGTCTTCGTCGTCATCATCGTCGAGGATCAGATCATCATCCGCGTCTTCGACCTTCATTTTCTTGGTCTGCGCGTCTTCGGCGTCCGCAATCATGGTGCGGGTTTTCGAAGTGTCGATGTTCACGACCTCGCCCGTGTAAGGGCTAACGATCGGGTTTTTATTCAGGTCGTAAAAACGCTTGCCTGTGGTCGGGCAAATCCGTTTTGTTCCCCATTCTTCATTGGGCATGGCTATCCCTTCAATCTGTCACGCTCTTGCGGTGGAATGATGCCACCTGCCATAAGCCATCCATGGTGTCAAAGGCTTTGACACCGGTTTATATCAGGAACAGGCATATGAGCCGTATAACGCTTGCTGGCAACCCCCCGATTTCGGTGAATCTGCGCCGTTCTGCACGTGCGCGCAGAATTTCGCTGCGAATCTCGCGGTTGGATGGGCGCGTCACGCTGACAATGCCGACCCGCGTGGCCGAGCGCGAAGGAATCGCCTTTGTGCGGGAACGGGAACTTTGGCTGCGGTCACATCTGGACAAGATGGGAGAGGAGCGCACCGTTGGGATCGACGGAACGGTTCTATTTCGCGGGGATGAGGTGCCTGTCGTGGGCACAGCTGGCAAACGGGTGCGGTTCACGGGCGAGGCGTTAGAGGTGCCCAACGATCCAGAGCGGGCAGGGACACGCGTGCTGGCCTTTCTCAAACATCAGGCCCGCGATGCCTTGGCCGAGGCGTCAGACCGTTATGCAGCCCGTCTGGGGCGCAGCTACGGGCGACTGAGCCTACGGGACACGCGGTCGCGCTGGGGGTCCTGCACTTCGGCGGGTGATCTGATGTATAGCTGGCGGTTGATTATGGCCCCGCCAGAGGTGCTCGATTACGTGGCAGCCCATGAGGTCGCGCATTTGGTCGAGATGAACCATTCCCAAGCGTTCTGGGATGTCGTGGCCGATATTTACCCCGATTACGAGGAACCCCGTCAGTGGCTGAAAACCGAAGGGCAGGTTCTGCATCGGGTGCGCTTCAGCGATTGACGAGCACAGTTTTTGTGATCACAAATGACGCATGATACCGTCTAGCCGCCCCACTGATCCCTCTGCCGCTGCCCACGAACGGGTGTATCGCACCCTGCGTATGCAGGTCATGCACGGAGAGATCATGCCGGGGGCTTCGCTCACCCTGCGCGGCATTGGCAAACAGTTCGACGTGTCCATGACCCCCGCCCGAGAAGCCGTCCGTCGGTTGGTCGCGGAAGGCGCGTTGTTCTTGTCGTCGTCGGGACGTGTCTCAACGCCAGAACTGTCCAACGAACGGATCGAGGAACTGGCGGCCCTGCGTGCCATGCTCGAACCCGAACTAGCGAGCCGCGCTTTGCCGCGTGCGCACTTTGCGCTGATCGAACGACTTGAGACGATCAATCAGGCGGTCAGTCAGATGGTCGCGCGGCATGATGCGATTGGCTACATCCGTATGAACCTAGAGTTCCACCGCACGCTCTATCTGCGGGCACAAGCGCCTGCGATGTTGATGATGACGGAAACGGTATGGCTCCAGATGGGGCCAACGATGCGGGCGCTCTACGGGCGTCTGAACCGCAAAGAGCCGCCACCCCACCACCGTCTTATCCTATCCGCGCTCAAGGCAGGGGATGAACCCGGACTGCGGCTTGCCGTGCGGGCGGACGTGACCCAAGGCCTACGGCTCCTCAGGGGTTAAGCCGTTGCGGGCTGCCCCGCACCTGCGTTCGCGATTTTCTGGATCAGATCACGCATCACCTGTGCCGAAACCTGCAAGAGGTTCGCGATGCGGGCTATGGCGTCATATTCAACCTGCTCGACCTTGCCGTCTGCAAAGGCGATGCGCATTGCGGCTTCCATCACGATATGGCGGTCGTTTTCGCTCAGGTCTGCACCGATGGCCGAAACAGCGTCGCTATCTTGGGCCGTATAGTTGAGCATCTCGATGATCTGTTTTGGCGTATAAACGCAGCCTGTCAGGGTGCTCAGCGTGTGGGAAATCTGTTTGATTTCGCGTTGGTCATAGTCACCATCGCAGGTCGCAACATAGCACATCGCGGCCAAGGCATGGACGGCAGTTTCGTCGTTGTAGCGTGACTTACGCGAGCCGCGTTTGCTGGTCACGGCTTGCAGGCCACCCATGGAGGAGACGAGCTTTGAGATAAGGCCTGCGCCAAGGAGGAATGCGATCAGTCCAAAGAAACCGTAGTTGCGCAATTTGATATCAGCAGGGGTTTCAGGCGTTGCGGGAATATTCGAGGGAAACAGACCAGCCGCTTTACCCATGATCATTTGTTGGAGGGTGAGCGGGTAGTAGTTATCCGTCTCGCACTGGTTTGGAGCAAGGACATATTCCTTGGCCTCAAAGGTCAATCGGGCGGTCAGCAATGTGATCCCTTCACCGAGGTAGCACAGCGACAAGGGCTGCCCGTCAGTGTCATGTTGTTCGGTTTCTGCGATGAACAAGAGGCTTTCGCCAAAGCCCGAGCTGGGGATGGCATAACGCTTTGCGGCGGCCTCAGTCGGCAATAGGGCAAAGGTCAGCAGGACCGAAAACAGGGTCATCATTCCGCGCATATCGCAGGCTCCTCGTTACAACTTGAGGACCTTTGTGCCTGTGAATTGGGGCGGAGATTGGACGGGATCGGGGAATTTCAGGAGCGCAAATGAAAAGGGCGACCCGAGGGCCGCCCTTTGGAAGTCTTAGCTGTGGATCGGGCCGTCGCCGCAAGCCAGTGCCGCCTCGCGGACCGCCTCAGAGTAGGTCGGGTGCGCGTGGCAGGTGCGGGCCAGATCTTCGGCAGCGGCGCCGAATTCCATCGCAACGCAGACCTCGTGGATCAGGTCGCCTGCTGCCGGTCCAATGATGTGCGCGCCGAGGATGCGGTCGGTCGCTTTGTCAGCGAGGATTTTGACGAAACCGTCGCCCATAAAGACAGCCTTTGCGCGACCGTTGCCCATGAACGAGAATTTGCCGACCTTATAGGCGCGACCTTCGGCCTTGAGCTGCTCTTCGGT
>JAYPVO010000167.1:0-4195 GCA_038134645.1 Paracoccaceae bacterium | reverse complement strand
CCAACGAGTTCGAAAAATCGCGGCTCATTTCTTGTTTCAAGGCCGTCGAGCGATCCGCCGAAGTTGTCAGGTAGCTGCTGAGGGACAGGTCCATGTCGAACGTCACGGCCCGACTGATTGCGTCGATCAGAGCGTGGTTCCGTAGGCGGAACGGACCATATCGCCCCGCATGTTCGATCAAACCGACCCGCATATGGGTGTAGGCCGCCATTTGAAGGGTTGGCGGAAGGTTGATGCGTGTGTGAACGTCTGCGATCATTTTGACGGACGCGAGGTATTCTTCGCCGAAGTCTGCGTTGGCGATAAACGTCCAGTGCTTGATGAAATTCCCGCCGACCCGTTCTAGTCGGGTTTTGTCCTTCAGCATCGTTCCGAAGGGCTGCAAATCATCGATGAATTTTAGCAAGCTATCCAAAGCAATCGGGATAGCCTTTTGAAGTTTCTGCCGATTTTGTCGAATGAGGCTGAGGCGGGCATCATCTAGGCCATGGTTCAACAGCCGTTTGCGCATTTCGGCAATGTCGAGCGTGCTCGTTTCCAACGGTAAATTCCTCGGTGCAATGTACATACTTGTCCGTTGGAACGGCGCATGTCCGAGAAAATGTAGGTTATTGCCCAAATAAACTGAAAATTATCAGCTACTCGATGCTTTGCGCAAAATTTCTGCCGCGTTTTGCGAAGGGAGCAAGGTTTCGGTCACTTCGTAATCTTGGTGATGCCGATAGGAGTGTCGCTGCGTGTCAACGGATGCTGGCAGGGCGCGGCGGGTGCGCGGGTCAATGAGCAGCGACTCTGCTGCAATCCCTTCGGCATAAATGATCTGGTGATCATCAAAGAGGATTTGGAAGTAATCGACGAAGCCACCGTCCTGTTGATAAACAGTGTCGCCGTTGATCAAGTGACGGACACGCACGAGAACTTCGGCACGACCTGCGCCCAGATGATCCTCGCGCTGATAGATAAATACCCGGTGATCGGGCGACAGCATCAGATCGTTTTCGTTGTGAAGCGTCCCTTTGCGGATCACGACAGGTGCGAATTCTCCCACTGCGCGCAGGGTCGTCTGGCCGATCCAGCGCACCGATTGCGCACCGTCATCGCGGGTGAGGACGCGGTCGCCAACCTTGAGGTCTTCGATCTTGCGCTGTTCGCCAGAGGCGAGCGTGATGTGTGTGCCGCGGGCAAAGGATACGCATGCCATTTCCGCAAATCGACTGATCGCAGTGTCCCGCTCCACACCAACGAGCCGGAAATCCTTGCGAACGGGCAATTGAGCGAGAGGGAGGATGTAGACCTCTTCAACACCGCCATCTTCGACCTCAACCAGAACGATGACCTCGCTGGTGGTGCTGTCGGACATCATGAACGTCAGGCACGAGTCGAGGTAGATCGCGTTTCCAGCTTTGCCGACTGCGGATTGGGCCGCGACCGAGAGCGCCCCAGTTTCTGGGTCAATCGACAGAGAGAGCGGCAATCGCTGCGCTGTTTCGGTGATCTGGTAGATGTCATCCATCACCAATTCGTCCGCAAAGCTGATCGGGTCCCCTTCGGCGACGCCATTCGTCACGACGAAATCACGGCACCGATGAACGGGCAGTGTTTGGGACGTTTGGGCGTTTTCTAAATGGGACATAAACCAACCTCAAAACTCGTGATGCTATTGAAACGCGTAACTAGTGAATAATCTATATATTCGTCAACGTATGGGGAACTTATAGCAACCCATTAGGATTCTGAGGGAGAAAAACAGTGGATCTAGGGATAACGGGCAAACGGGCATTGGTCTGCGGCGCCTCTAAAGGGTTGGGTCGCGGCTGCGCAGAGGCCTTGGCCGAAGCGGGGGTGAACCTCTTGATCAACGCACGGACCGCTGAGACGCTCGAACAGACGGCTGCGGAAATTCGTGCGAAATACGGTGTGACGGTCGACACAGTTGCCTGTGACGTTACCTCGCCAGAGGGGCAAAAACAGGTGATCGATGCGGCGCAAGGTGTTGATATCCTTGTGACCAATGCGGGCGGTCCTCCTCCGGGGATGTGGACGGATTGGAACCGCGATGATTTCATCAAGGCACTTGATGCGAATATGCTGACCCCTGTTGCGCTGATGACGGCCCTCATGCCTGCGATGATCGCAAAGGGCTGGGGTCGCGTGGTGAACATCACGTCACAGTCAGTCAAAGCACCGATCCCGCAACTGGGTTTGTCGAACTCTGCACGGGCGGGGCTCACGGGCTTTGTCGCGGGGACATCGCGTCAGGTCGCGCCTCACGGGGTGACGATCAATAACATGCTGCCCGGTTTGCATGACACGGATCGCGCGCTCTCGCTCGACACTGGAGTGTCCAATGCCGAAGGGATCAGCGTTGCTGATGCGCGTGCCAAACGCGAGGCCACGATTCCAGCGCGTCGTTACGGCACGACGACCGAATTCGGCGCGATGTGTGCGTTCCTCTGTTCCGATAAGGCGGGCTTTATCGTGGGGCAGAATATCATGCTCGACGGTGGTGCGGCGAATATGACCATGTGATCCATGGACTTGCCCAAGGCGGGCGAGGTTGATAGGACGGGCCTATACCCGATTGAAGCTGTCGGAAATAGGAACCATCGTGCCCAACCCACCCCGCCTTGAAATCCGCAACATACGCCGTTCGTTTGACGGACTGCCTGTTGTGGACGACGTATCGCTCTCGGTGATGCCAGGGCAGGTGACCTGCCTCTTGGGGCCGTCGGGCTGCGGGAAATCGACGACACTGCGGATCATTGCGGGTGTCGATATGCAGGACAGCGGTGAGATTTATGTCGACGGCCAATTGGTTTGCGACACGGTCTACCGCGTCCCGCCCGAAGGCCGATCCATCGGTTTGATGTTTCAGGACTTCGCTTTGTTCCCGCATCTCAGCGTCGCGGGCAACGTTGCTTTTGGCCTCAAAGGGGACAAACAGGACCAGCGCCGTCGGGTTGAGGAATTGCTCGATAAGGTCGACATGCTTCGCCATATCGACAGCTACCCGCACGAACTTTCGGGTGGGGAACAGCAACGTGTCGCGCTGGCGCGGGCTTTGGCGCCGCGTCCTCGGATCATGCTGATGGACGAACCGTTTTCGGGCCTCGATAACCGCCTGCGCGACGGTATTCGCGATCAAACCCTTGAGGTGCTCAAGGACGAAGGCGCGGCGGTTTTGCTCGTCACCCACGAACCCGCTGAAGCCATGCGTATGGCGGATGAGATCGCGCTCATGCGCCGTGGTAAGATCGTTCAGCAGGGTGCGCCCTATAACGTTTATAACGCCCCCGTTGATAAATCTGCTGCCGCATTTTTCAGTGATATCAATGTGATCCACGGCAAAGTTCAAGGGGCGCTGGTCGAAACGGCCTTTGGTCAGTTCTTTGCTCCGGGGCAGCCTGATGGCACCGATGTGGACATCGTTATTCGACCCCAACACCTGCGGATCGACTTTGATCGCGATGGCCGTGGCCCGAACCCGACCGTTGCTGATGGTGCGCCAGCGCGGGGTATCGTGACCCGTTCACGGTTCATGGGAGCGGAGAGCCTCGTTGAGTTTAAGATGGATTTCGACGGCTCCGTGCTGAAGGCGCAGGTGCCGAATGTGTTCCTGCCGAAACCTGGGACCGCGCTTTGGCTGATGATGCGGCGTGATCGCTGTTTCGTTTACCCCGTCAAGAAATAGCGCGTAACGCCCGATAATCCGCCAGTGTCTTGCCCGCCTCGTTGACAAAGAGCGACGGGAGTTTGCGCAGCGCGGCGATCTCCTCAATCGGTAGGTCGTCAAAACCACGGGTCGTTTCGCACCACACCGTGCAGGTCCAAACCCGCCCCCAATAATCGAGCCGCAGGGGCCGCACTGTGCGATCATGACCGTCGAGTGTCACCAATAGCTTTTGCCGCGCACGGATCGCTTGCCGTAGGGCGGGCAGGTGGACGACGCCCTGCGTGCGTCCTGTGAACGGGTAAATGGCAAGCCCATCCGTGGTCGTATGATCCACATCCTCGGGGAGGGCGGCATCGAGTTTGTCGGCCAGTGTCTGCGCGGCCTCGGTCAGATCAGCCTCACCTGATTGGGCGACCGCCATCAGGCCGAGGTGCAGCGCCTCAAGCTCTGCCATTGAGAGGTTCATGGCGGGCAGGGTGATCGGCGCGGTGATCCGGTAGCCCGTTCCGCGAGACCCAACCA
>JAYPVO010000166.1:0-4216 GCA_038134645.1 Paracoccaceae bacterium | reverse complement strand
CGGTCATACATGTTGTCTAACGGCTGGTCTTTTCCGTTTCCAGCGCGATTTACGCTAAAAGCCTCGTCGCCCAAGATACAACTTTTCAAAAAACTGCGCCCTAGGCGGTTTTCAAACGTGGATTTTTGCGCGAAAAGAGGTTCTGTTGACATGTTACGGTTGTGTTGGGGGATGTTTCCGTGCGTATTTTTTTAACGACTAGTTTTCTATTCTTGGGTCTCGCTTTTTATGAATTGTCCGGCGGGTCCGATTTCAAAGCGGAAGTGCGACAAGAGCTCACTCGCGCTGCCATCATTGACGTCACTCGAGATTCGAACGACCTGACCAGCGGGTTCGGATCAAGCACCGTACTGGTTGCTTACGATCAAACTGCAGAGGTTGACGTTATCGAGGAACCTCTCGCCGCTATAGAAGAAGAACCTTCAACCGCTCAGGATCTTGTCTTTGATATCAAAACCGTCGCTGGGGCGGGCGTAAATATGCGGACTGGACCAGGCACAAGCTACGGTGTCGCCGATAAGTTGGACCGTGGCACCGAGGTTGAGGTTCTCGAGGTCCTTAGCACTGGCTGGGCCCATCTTCGTGTAGTCGAAACGGGGCGCGTTGGATGGATGGCTGCACGCTTTCTTGATGAAAACGACGCTTGAGATCAGCGCGACATAAAGCGACAAGTCGGTATGACACAGAAATCCATTCTCATCACCGGCTGCTCTTCTGGAATTGGCTACGACGCCGCACATGGCCTTCGTGAAGCGGGCTGGCATGTCTTTGCCAGCTGCCGCAAAACCGAAGACTGTAACCGTCTAAAAGCGCAAGGTTTTGACGCGCCGCAGATCGACCTCGCCGATCCTGAATCGATCCGCAGCGGTCTGGCCGAAGTGCTCGCTGCAACGGGCGGCACACTGGACGCGCTTTACAACAACGCCGCCTTTGCCTGCCCTGGCGCCGTCGAGGACCTGCCCGCTGGGGCATTGCGTGAGATTTTCGAAACGAACCTTTTCGGCACCCACGACCTAACCCGCGAAGTGATCAAGGTCATGCGCGCCCAAGGCCACGGACGCATCATCAACTGTTCTTCGGTTCTCGGTCTCGTCGGACTTAGCTGGCGGGGTGCCTACGTCTCGACCAAATTCGCGTTGGAAGGATTAACCGACGTGCTGCGCATCGAAATGCGCGACACGCCGATCAAAGTCATCCTGATCGAACCCGGTCCGATCACGTCCAAGATCAGGGCAAATGCCATTCCACATTTCGAAAAATGGATCGACACCGCGAACTCTGCACGCGCCGCCCAATACGAAACGCTAAAGGCACGCCTCTACGAGGATACTGGCCCCGACAACTTCGAATTGCCCGCATCGGCCGTGACGAAAAAGATTCTCCAAGCGCTGACGTCGGCCAATCCAAAGCCGCGCTATTACGTCACAACACCGACCTATCTTATGGGCAACCTCAGACGGTTACTGCCAACTCGGTTGTTGGATTGGGTGATCGCAAAAGGCTGAAACCCTTTTCTTTCCGACCTTGCGTGATACATCGGTGTCAAATGACAGACGGAGCCCGCTATGTTCAACGATCCATTTAAATTCATCATCCTGATTGCGGTCGTGGCAGTGGCCCTCATCTTGATGTGGGGCCTCGGGACATTTGGCGTTGGCAAAGCTGACTCGGGAAAGCAATCCAACAAAATCATGCGGTATCGTATCTACGCGCAGGCTGTTGCCGTCGCGCTGATCGCTGCAATTGTCTACCTGCGCAAATAACAGGGGTTTAGAATGGTCGTTCTCAACAAAATCTACACCAAGACAGGTGACGCAGGTGAAACCGCCCTCGGCAACGGAAGCCGCGTCGCCAAACACTCTGCCCGCGTCACGGCCTATGGCACTGTAGACGAATTGAATGCGACAGTTGGCATGGCCCGCTTGCATGCGACCGACGAAATCGCGGCGCAGCTTTCAGCGATCCAAAACGACCTGTTTGACCTTGGCGCAGACCTTTGCCGCCCCGACATGGAAAAAGATGCCGACGCGCCCTACCCCGTATTGCGCATGGTCGAAAGCCAAGTTGACCGCCTCGAGTCCGAAATCGACGCAATGAATGCGCAACTCGAACCACTTCGTAGCTTCATTCTGCCAGGTGGTTCGGCTTTGTCGGCCCATTTGCACCTGTGCCGCACCGTTGCCCGTCGCGCGGAACGTCTCTCGGTCGAATTGGCGAGCATGGAATCGGTTAATGATATTGGCGTAAAATACCTGAACCGCCTGTCTGATTGGTTCTTTGTTGCCGCTCGCATGGCAAACGACGCAGGCAAATCCGACGTGCTTTGGGTGCCTGGGGCGAACCGCTGATCGTCTGATTCCAACAGAATCAGCCGCTCTTTCATAATCTACGACCAATTGCTTATGCCGCAGCGCAACATAGTTGCGTCGCTAACAGTCCTATTATCATGAGCTATACGCATTGAACGCATGCAAAACGTGGCGTCTTAGCGCTGTGCCGCGTCGATTTTGCACTGTTTTCCCTGTTCTGCGCTTGCTAACAACCTACCGAGAGTGTCCCTTGAGTGGCACATGTAAAAGGGAGATTACCGCCGATGAAGGTCCTCGTGCCTGTTAAGCGCGTGATTGACTATAACGTGAAAGTTCGCGTGAAAGCGGACGGCACGGGAGTTGATCTTGCGAACGTAAAAATGTCGATGAACCCGTTCGACGAGATTGCTGTTGAAGAAGCGATCCGCCTGAAAGAAGCCGGCAAAGCTGACGAGATCGTCGTTGTTTCGATCGGCGTGAAGCAAGCGCAGGAAACCCTGCGGACTGCTCTGGCGATGGGTGCTGACCGCGCGATCCTCGTGACTGCTGCGGACGACGTTCACACCGATATCGAACCTCTCGCTGTTGCGAAAATCCTCGCCGCTGTTGCGAAAGAGGAAAATCCGGGCCTGATCATCGCGGGCAAACAAGCGATCGACAACGACATGAACGCAACAGGCCAGATGCTGGCCGCGCTCTTGGGTTGGTCGCAGGCGACCTTTGCGTCTGAAGTCGCTGTTGATGGCGATACCGCAACGGTCACCCGCGAAGTCGACGGCGGCCTGCAGACCGTTAAGGTTAAAATGCCTGCCGTTATCACCGCTGACCTTCGTCTGAACGAACCGCGTTACGCGTCGCTGCCGAACATCATGAAGGCGAAGAAAAAGCCGCTCGATGAGAAAACCGCAGCAGACTACGGCGTTGACGTGTCTCCGCGCCTGACCGTTGTCAAAACCTCCGAGCCGCCGGTTCGTCAGGCTGGCATCAAGGTTGGTTCGGTTGACGAACTGGTATCGAAACTCAAAGAAGCGGGGGCACTCTAATGGCTGTTCTTCTTCTCGCAGACGTTGCGAACGGCCAACTGGCCAAAGACGCAGTATCCAAGACCGTTTCCGCGGTTGCGGCGCTGGGTGATGTGCATGTTCTCGTTGCTGGCGAAGGCGGTGACGCTGCTGCTGCCGAGGCTGCGACCATCGCTGGCGTGGCAAAGGTTATCTTTGCTGGCGACCACGGCTTCTGCCATCTGCTGGCAGAACCGACTGCTGACCTGATCGTGTCGATGGCTGGCGCATATAGCCACATCGCTGCACCTTCGGCGTCGGATGCGAAAAACATCCTGCCGCGCGTTGCAGCCCTGCTCGACGTGATGATCCTGTCGGACGTGACCGCTGTTGTTGACGGCGACACATTCGAACGCCCGATCTACGCAGGCAACGCGATCCAGACCGTGAAATCGGCTGACAGCGTGAAGGTCATGACCGTCCGCACCACTTCGTTCGATGCGGCGGCTGATGGCAACTCTGCCCCTGTTGAAGCACTGGGCACCGCAGCCTCCACTGGTCTGTCGGAATGGGTTGAGGACAAAGTTGCAGCAAGCGACCGTCCAGAACTCACCTCGGCCAAGATCGTCGTGTCGGGCGGCCGTGGTGTTGGCTCCGAAGAGGACTTCAAAATCATCGAAGCTCTCGCAGACAAACTGGGCGCAGCTGTTGGCGCATCGCGCGCAGCTGTCGACTCTGGCTTTGCACCGAACGACTGGCAGGTTGGTCAAACGGGCAAGGTTGTGGCTCCAGAACTCTACATCGCTTGCGGTATCTCGGGCGCGATCCAGCACCTCGCTGGTATGAAAGACTCGAAGATCATCGTCGCGATCAACAAAGACGAAGAAGCTCCGATCTTCCAAGTCG
>JAYPVO010000165.1:0-4251 GCA_038134645.1 Paracoccaceae bacterium | reverse complement strand
TTACCAACCGAAGCTACCTCGGGTGCGGTGTAGATCACGCCCGGGATCACGTCGTAGTTCACGTGACCAGCCTGACCTGCGATGACTTCAGCAACAGCCATGCCTTCGTCTTCGGCTTTGTGCGCGAGCATCGGGCCTTCGATTGCGTCACCGATGGCGTAAACGCCCGGGATGTTGGTCGCGTAGTGGCCGTTGGTTGCGATCTGACCGCGCTGGGTCATCTCTACACCCAGAGCGTCGAGGCCGAGGCCCGCGGTGTAGGGGCGGCGACCTGTAGCGACCAGAACGACTTCGGCGTCGATGCTGTGTTCGCTGTCGTCTTTACGCAGTTTGTAGGTGACGGTGTTCTTGCCTTTGCCTTTGGCAACGCCCTGAACCGCAGCGCCCATGACAAAGTTGAGGCCTTGTTTCGCGAGCATCTTCTGGAAGGTCTTCTGAACGTCGCCGTCCATGCCTGGGGTGATCACGTCGAGGAATTCCACAACGGTCACGTCAGCGCCGAGGCGTTTGTAAACCGAACCGAGTTCGAGGCCGATGACGCCAGCGCCGATCACAACCATCGATTTCGGGATCGATTTCAGAGCCAGAGCGCCCGTCGAGGTCACAACGGTTTCCTCATCAACTTCGATACCCGGCAGGGCAGAAGGTTCGGAACCAGACGCGATGATGATGTTCTTAGCTTCGTGGATGTCGTCGCCGACTTTGACTTTGCCAGCTTCGGGGATGGAGGCCCAACCTTTGATCCAATCAACCTTGTTCTTTTTGAACAGGAATTCGATGCCTTTGGTGTTGCCGTCGATCACGCCCTGTTTGTAATCGAGCATCGCGGCCCAATCGACCTTGGGTTTCGCGACCTTGAGGCCCATTTTGCCAAAGTTCTCTTCGGCTTCGTGCAGGGAGTGCGACGCGTGCAGAAGGGCCTTGGACGGGATGCAGCCTACGTTCAAGCAGGTGCCGCCGAGGGTGTCACGACCTTCGACAACTGCGGTCTTCAGACCCAGCTGGGCGCAACGGATTGCGCAGACATAGCCACCAGGGCCGGCGCCGATTACGATAACGTCATAGCTGGACATAGCAGTCTCCTGTTCAGTAGCCACCACTGTGGCAAGCGTAGTCAAAAGAGAATGGCAGATGCAATCATCGCCATTGTTGCGAGAAATCCGACCATCCAAATCAGGCTACGCCAAGGGCGCCAGCCGAAATAGTAAGCCGGAACGTAGAGAACGCGGGCCGCGAGGTAGGTCCAAGCGCAGGCCGCAGAAAATCCGGTTGTTTTGTCCCCCAGCACGACCACAAGGACCGCGATGGTGAACATGATCAGCGCCTCGAAGTGGTTGTTCATGGCGCGGAAGAGGCGGCCCGTTTTGGTGCTGACCATCTCCATCAAGGGTTTGGTCAAACGGTCAGGGTCACGGGGGCTTGTTGTGACACCAGCGCCGAGTTCGAGGTTTGCACGGATCGACATCCAGCCAAACTGTAGGCCTTGCAGCAAAGCGGCATATGCGAGGGCTTCGAGTTCGGGGGTCATGAGTGCAATCGGTGCCTTTTGTTGAGAGGCCGGGGGGCTGTCTGCCCCCCGGACCCCCCGAGAGTTGTTAGTGCAAGGTGAAAGAGGCGGGGCCTCTTTGCCTTACAGGTCCATCAACAGACGGCGCGGATCTTCGAGGGCTTCCTTCACGCGAACGAGGAAGGTTACAGCGCCTTTGCCGTCAACGATGCGGTGATCGTAGGACAGTGCCAGATACATCATCGGGCGGATAACGACCTGACCGTTGATAGCCATCGGACGATCCTGAATTTTGTGCATGCCGAGGATACCGGACTGCGGGGGGTTCAGGATGGGCGAGGACATCAGCGAGCCGTAGACGCCGCCGTTGGAGATGGTGAAGGTGCCGCCCTGCATTTCTGCCATGGACAGTTTGCCGTCACGTGCACGTGCGCCTTTGTCAGCGATCGCTTTTTCGATGTCAGCAAAGGACATCTGATCCGCGTCGTTGATCACCGGAACAACGAGGCCAGTCGGGGTGCCTGCAGCGATACCCATGTTTACGTAGTTTTTGTAAACGATGTCGGTGCCGTCGATTTCAGCGTTCACTTCGGGCACTTCTTTCAGAGCGTGCACGCAAGCTTTGGTGAAGAAGGACATGAAGCCGAGTTTGACTTTGTGTTTCTTCTCGAACTGGTCTTTGTACTGGTTCCGCAGAGCCATCACTTCGGTCATGTCCACCTCGTTGTAGGTGGTGAGCATGGCGGCGGTGTTTTGCGACTCTTTCAGGCGGCGCGCGATGGTCTGGCGCAGCTTGGTCATTTTTACGCGCTCTTCGCGAGCAGCGTTTGCTTCAGAGCGTGGAGCAGCTGGAGCAGCAGGAGCCGCTGCTTTAGGTGCGTTGAGAGCGTTCAGAACGTCCTCTTTCATCACGCGGCCGTCTTTGCCCGAGCCAGCAACAGAGCCAGCGGCCATGTTGTTTTCTGCCATCAGTTTCTTTGCAGACGGTGCGTCCTCAACATCTTTGCCAGCAGGTGCAGCAGCAGCGGCAGCCGGAGCAGCAGCAGGAGCCGCCGCTTGCGGTGCAGGAGCAGCGCCTTCGCCTTCGTTGATGTGAGCGAGGAGGGCGTCAACACCAACGGTGTCGCCTTCGTTTGCGACGATATCGCCCATCACGCCAGCTGCCGGAGACGGCACTTCGACGGTGACCTTATCGGTTTCCAGCTCGCACAGCATTTCGTCAACGGCGACCGCATCACCTGGTTTTTTGAACCAAGTTGCGACGGTGGCTTCGGTGACGCTTTCGCCCAGAGTGGGCACGCGGACTTCGATGCTCATGGTTATTTTCCTTCGATGGTCAGCGCCTCGTTAACGAGGGCTTCTTGTTGGGCTTTGTGTTGGCTGGCGAGGCCCGTTGCGGGCGATGCCGATGGAGCGCGACCAGCATAGACTGGACGCTTGTGTTTCGCTTTGATGCGGGTGAGGACCCATTCGATGTTGGGTTCAACAAAGGTCCATGCACCTTGGTTGCGCGGCTCTTCCTGACACCAAACCATTTCGGCGTCTTTAAAGCGCTCAAGCTCTTTCATCATCGACTGTGCTGGGAACGGGTAGAACTGTTCCAGACGCAGGATGTAGACATCGTCGATGCCGCGTGCGTCACGCTCTTCGAGGAGGTCGTAGTAGACCTTGCCCGAACACATCACGACGCGCTTGATCTTGTCGTCAGAGACGAGGTTCGCTGTCGAACGACCGGTTTTCTTTTCGGTGTCCGCATCATCCCACAGAACGCGGTGGAACGACGAACCTTCGGCAAAGTCTGCCAGATCAGAGATGCAGAGTTTGTGGCGCAGAAGCGACTTCGGCGTCATCAGAACCAGCGGCTTACGGAAGTTGCGGTGCAACTGGCGACGCAGGATGTGGAAGTAGTTCGCTGGGGTCGAGCAGTTTGCAACGATCCAGTTGTCACCACCACAGAGCTGCAAGAAGCGCTCGAGGCGTGCGGAAGAGTGTTCCGGACCTTGGCCTTCGAAGCCGTGCGGCAGGAGCATCACGAGACCCGACATACGGAGCCACTTCGATTCACCCGAGCAGATGAACTGGTCGAACATGATCTGCGCGCCGTTTGCGAAGTCGCCGAACTGGGCTTCCCACATGGTCAGAGCGTTCGGTTCAGCCAGCGAGTAGCCGTATTCGAAGCCCAGAACCGCGTATTCGGACAGCATGGAGTCGATCACTTCGTACTGAGCCTGACCCTCACGGATGTGGTTCAGCGGGTAGTAACGATCTTCGGTCTGCTGGTCGATGAAGGCCGAGTGACGCTGCGAGAAGGTGCCGCGTGTTGCGTCCTGACCCGACAGACGAACGGGGTAGCCTTCGAGTTGGAGCGAACCAAAGGCCAGCGCCTCTGCGGTTGCCCAATCAAAGCCAGTGCCGCTGTCGAACATCGCTTTTTTCGCTTCGAGCTGGCGACCCACGGTTTTGTGCAGGTTGAAGCCCTCAGGAACGGTGGTCAGAGCCTGACCAACTTCTTTCAGCGTTGCAGCTTTCACCGCGGTTTTGCCGCGCTGGTATTTGCCCTGCTTCTGACGGTCCATGTGCGACCAACGACCATCGAGCCAGTCAGCCTTGTTCGGTTTGTATTCGCGGCCTGCTTCGAACTCTTCGTTCAGAAGGGCTTGGAATTGAGCCTTCATATCCTCGATTTCGCCTTCGGGGATCAGGCCGTCTTTGACCAGACGCTCTGTGTAAAGCTGGAGCGTGGT
>JAYPVO010000164.1:0-4277 GCA_038134645.1 Paracoccaceae bacterium | reverse complement strand
CGTCGGAACCCCGTGCTGGACGACTTGGCGATGTTCCACAAGCTGTCGCATATGCTGCCGTCGCTGCATTCGACCGCGCACCACATCGTTGAACCCTACGACCACCCGATCAGCCAGCGTCACCTGCGCATCACCTATTCGTCGATGAAACACTCGGACAAGATGTTCATGGGGATGACGACGAGCCCTAAGAATGCCGAGGATGTCATGGATATGTGTGCGATCCTCTTTGGTGAAGATTTCCTTGAAGATCATGCGGTTACGACGGGGAATTGCAACGGGAACTCACCGCTTGTGTGGGACGAGACGATGTTGGGGGCGATGCGGGCATTTAGCAAACGCAAGCAACCTGTGTTGTGCTCTCCCTTCGTTCTGGGTGGGGCCAATACGCCCGCGTCGGTGCCAGCAACCGTTGCCCAGTTGAATGCCGAAGCGCTCTCTGCGCTGGCCTACACGCAGGTCATTCGCCGTGGCGCGCCTGCGATCTACGGGCACTACCTGTCCACGGTGTCGATGAAGTCGGGCGCACCGATGGCGGGCACGCCAGAGATTTCGCTGATGAACTTTATGATCGGGCAAATGGCGCGCCACTACAGCATCCCGTGGCGCACCTCGAACACATTGGGCGGGGCCAAGACATTTGACGCGCAGGCGGGATATGAAAGTGCTACGACCTTGTCCGCAGTGATGCACGCAGGGGCGAACTACATCTGGCACTCTGCGGGATGGAACGAGGCGGGGATGCATTGCTCTGTGGCCAAATTCGTGGTCGACGCCGAACAATGTGCGATGGCTTACAAAATGGCCCGTGGTCCTCAGTGGGATGACTTTGAAAACGCGCTCAAGGCGGTTCCTGACGTTGGCCCGGGCGGGCACTATTTGGGGCACCCGCATACGCAGGACAATTTCCAAGAGGCCTTCTTTATGCCTGAACTGTTCGACAACAATTCGATCGAACAATGGGTGGCTGAGGGCAGCAAAGAGGTCACAGAACGCGCGCTCGAATTCGCACGGAAACTGTTGTCGGAATATCAAGAGCCCTATCTCGAACAGTCGGTGAATGAGGCGCTGCTCGATTACATCGCCCGTCGTGAGCGTGAAATCCCTGCGGCGAGTGAATTGAACCAAACCTATTAAGGTTGACGATATCCTTCCCTGAATATCGCTTCCTGACTGGCCCGCTTCGGCGGGCCTTTTTTATGCAAAAAACCCGCCCAGATTGGACGGCTTTCGTTGGTTTCATCGAGGGCTCAATCGTCTTTGGCGCGCCATTCTTTGTATTTCAGAACCACATTCGCCCCGATTTCGCGGAATGGCTGCGGTGGTAGGCGCGTAGGTCGATCTTCGCCCGCGAAATAGGTCGAGATAGTCGTCTGCGTGCCCGTTGCCATTTCTGCGGCCGCGATGCCCGTCAACGTGCCACGCGCAGCGCCGAGACCGTTTTGAACGCAGCCAGAGAAAATCCCAGTATCAAGTTCCTTGGTCACTGAGACGCTGTTCATGGTCAGACACAGGTGGCCTGCCCACGCATATTCCATCTTGAGCCCCGCGAGTTGCGGGAACCGCTGGTCGAATTTGCGCTGCATGACCTTGGCCGAGGCTGCAACATGCCCGTCCGTGATCTTGAGGTTCGGTTTCAGGGTCGCACAGGTCCGCGTGATGATGCGGTTGCCACCTTGGCCCGTATCGATCCGACGCACGGTGGTGCCCATCGGGTCTGACGGTGTGATGCCCCAACGGCTTGCGCCGCCGAGTGTCTTAACCTCGTCCGCGCTCAGTTCGGGGGTCATGACCGCATAAAGGAAAATCTGCATCAATCGGCTGCGTTCAAAGCCAAAGGATTCCAGTTGCCCGTTGACGGTCAGGATGATTTTGGACGCGGTGATGGACCCGTTTGGAGTTTCGACTTTCCAGTCTGGGCCAGATTTGACCAGCTTTAGGGCAGGGGAGTTTTCAAAGAGGTTCACCCCTCGGGCAACCAATCCGTTTGCCAAACCGCGAATGTATCCAGCAGGTTGGAGCATGACAGTTCCGGGGGAATAAAGCCCGCCCAGATAGTGGCGCGATCCTGTGACCTCATGCATCTGCTTTTGGTCGAGCAGTTCGCTCTTTTCGCCCAGCTGCGCGAGGTGTTCAGAGTAGCTGACATTGTGTTCAGTTGCGGCGACACTGGCTGCGCCGTTGATCTTGCCCGCACGATCGAAATAGTTCGGGTTGATCCCATAATCTTCGACGGCTTCTCCACCAAAAGCGATGGCTTGTCGGTTGAGATCAATGACTTTTTTATCGTCACCCGACCCAGCGTAATCGTCAGATGCAAGGTCATGCGGCAGGTCGATCATAAAGCCAGAGTTACGACCAGCCGAGCTTTCAGCAATGCGGGTTGCGTCTAGGATGACGACCTTCGCATTCGGCTCAATTTGCAAGAGCCTGCGGGCTGCTGAAAGTCCCGCGAAACCAGCGCCAACAACGACGAAATCCGCCAACAGATGATCTGTCAGTGATGGATACTGCGTTTGAGCGCCAAGAAGTTTGTTCCACGCTGCCGGACCTTTGAGGTCCGGCAAACGCGATGCGGCGTATGTTGTCACGCGACGGCCTCGTCCTCATCGTCCGATAGGTCAACCCAGATCGTTTTGACCTGAGTATACTGATCGTGCGCTTGGATGCCATTGTCGCGACCGCCAAAGCCGCTGGCCTTAAAGCCACCGAACGGGGTCGAGATGTCGCCTTCGCCAAAGCTGTTCACGGTCACAGTGCCAGCGCGGATGGACCGCGCACCACGGATCGCTTTCTTTACGTTTGCTGTAAAGATCGACGCCGCGAGGCCATATTCGGTGTCATTCGCTAGCGCGATTGCCTCGTCAAAGCTCTCAACGGTCAGGACTGTCAGAACAGGGCCAAAGATCTCTTCGCGGACTTGGGCTGCGTCACGATCCGTAATGTCGAGGATCGTCGGTTCAACAAAACCAGCCTCTGCCTTACCGCCGAGAATGACTTTGGGGCCTTTTTCGAGGTAGGAACACACCTTGTTGAAATGCGCCTCGGATACCAGCGCACCGACACGGTTCAGTGGGTTCAACGGATCGCCCATCGGCCATTCGCGCGCATGCGCAACGATGCGGGACAGAAGCTCGTCTTTGATGCCCGACTGAACGATCAGACGCGATGCGGCAGAGCAGTTTTCGCCCATGTTCCAGAAGGCACCGTTGACGATATGCGCCGCAACACGGTCGAGGTTTTCAGCGTCGTTGAGAACAACAGCAGGGTTCTTACCGCCCATCTCAAGAGTGACCTCTTTGAGGTTCGACTCTGAGGCATACTGCAGGAACCGACGGCCCGTTGCGGTCGAACCCGTAAAGGACACCGCGTCGACATCCATGTGACGACCCAGCGGTTCGCCAACATCTTTGCCGCCACCTGGGACCACGTTGAACACGCCGGCGGGAACGCCAGCCTCATAGGCCAGCTCCGCAATGCGCAGCGCGGTCAGGGTCGTTTCCTGCGCGGGCTTCACGATTACCGAACAACCTGCCGCGAGAGCAGGGCCGATTTTCCATGCGAGCATGAGGAGCGGGAAGTTCCACGGCAGCACAAGCCCCACAACGCCAACAGGTTCACGAACGACCATTGCGATGTGATTGTCGGATGCAGGCGCAACCTGATCGTAGATTTTGTCGATCAATTCAGCGTGCCATTTCAGGCAGTGAATGGTTTCGGGAACATCAACCGTTTCACAGTCGTAGATCGTCTTGCCGCTGTCGATGCTCTCCAGAACCGCCAGTTCACGCGCGTTTCGTTTGATCAGCTTCGTCAGCTTGATCAGCACGTCCTTGCGCTCGCCCGGGTGTAGGCGCGACCAGCGACCGTCTTCAAAAGCGTCGCGTGCTTTTTCCACTGCGAAATCAACGTCAGATGCGTCGCAAGCTGCGATGTCTGCAATCTTTTCGCCAGTGGCTGGGTTGGTCGACACAAAGGTCTTGCCCGAGGCAGCAGGACGGAACGAACCGTCGATAAACGCTTGGGTCGGCGGAGTGAGGCCCGCGGCAATTGCCTTGTATTCTTCTGTGGTCAAAAGTTCGGACATGCTCAACCCTCCGCTTCGATTTGGGCGATCGTGCGTTTCAGAACGCGAACAACCTGCTCCAACTGACGCTTATCGTCTTTGTTAAGTGCTTTCAGCGGCGGACGCGGCGGGCCAGCATAGTTGCCCTCCATTTCGACGCCATACTTGATGCACTGAATGAATTTACCGCCCTGTTCGAGGACCCGCATCA
>JAYPVO010000163.1:0-4290 GCA_038134645.1 Paracoccaceae bacterium | reverse complement strand
TCGATGCCGAGGTCGTAGTATTTCAGGTCGATATCGAGATAGGGCAGGATCAGTTTCTGTTTAATAAAGTCCCAGATGATCCGTGTCATCTCATCGCCGTCGAGTTCGACAACGGGGTTCGCTACCTTGATCTTGGTCATGGGATGCTCCGCAAACTAAAGTGTTTGCGCGCACATTAGACGAAAGTCGGACGGAATTCCAGAACTGTATGCAATTGTATACAGTTATTTTTGAAATTCTTTCGCGAACCACGGATGGGCGCGAATACGGGTATCTACTTCGGCCCAAACAGCGGGCGCACCCTTTGCGATCTTATCGCCCACGCGTCCGACCAGCTGCGCATAGCTGACGTTATAATCAGGCCATGACCCGCCGCCGTTCTCAAGGTTCGAAGCCAAGGGCTGCACACGGTCAATCGACTTGGCAAAGATCGCGTCGTCGCTTTCCGCTGCCTCAAACTCTTCCCAGAGTGCACGCAGTTTTGCACCTTGGGCTTGGGGCAGGAGGCCAAAGAGACGATCTGCCGCCAGTCGTTCGATCTGTTCCTGTTCGGCAGGGTCAAAGTCGCCGTGGATCGGCGTATCGCCCGCATCGATCTCGACCAGATCATGGATGAGCAACATACGGATCACGCGACCAATCTTCACAGGCTTGATCGCATGAGAGGCCAGCGTCATCGCATAGAGCGCGATATGCCAACTGTGTTCGCCAGAGTTCTCATGCCGCGATCCGTCGCAGAGTTTCGTTGCGCGGTAGACGGACTTTAGTTTGCAAGCCTCTAACAGAAACGCCAATCGCAGCAGGTAATCTGTGGACGCGGTCGAGGCTGTCCCATCGAGCATCGATTTTGCATGGGAATAAGCCTCGGGCCAGCTCTCGGCCAAGGGACGCGCCCGTCCGGTTGTCAGATTGCCGCGCACGACCTCAACATGATCGGGCACAGGGTTCGGCGCGCAGAGCGTTTGATACATCGGCTGCGCTGTATCCAACCGTTTCGCAAATTTCGCTGTCGGTGTTTGGGCGGCCTCGAATTCATCCCAGATGCTGCGAAACTCTTTGGCTTGGGGCAGGGGCAGTAGGCCAAAGATGCGGTCGGCAGCTTTGCGTTCCGCCTCGGCCACAGCGTCCCAATCGTGTGCTTCGTGAATGGGGTGATCGCCAGCGTCGATCTCAACGATGTCATGGAGCAGCAGCATCGCAATGGCGCGGTCCACGTCCACATCGGGGGCCGCGGTGTCACCAAAGACCAACGCATAAAGCGCAAGGTGCCAGCTATGTTCGGCACTGTTTTCCGGACGGCTGCAATCAATCAGCAGATTGGCGCGGTCTACGGATTTGAGCCTGTCCGCCTCGTTCAGGAATGAAAACTGGGCGGACAGGGTCGATGTCATTGGGATGATGCCTCGAATTGGGCTTTGCGTTGCGCAAGTAGCTCACGCGCTCGGGCTTCGGCACGGCGCACACGGATGGCCGTGTTGAACGCCTCTTGAAGCGTCTGCGACGACGCTCCAAGAATTTCTGCCACTTTGCGAACGATCTGATCGTCCCCGCTGCGGGCCTCGTCTTCTAGCGCCAATTGCGCCAGTTCGTCGGCCATATCATCCAAGAGTCCCATGGATCAGCGTGTGTTTTCCGTCAGACGACGACGCACATACCCCTGAACGGTGCCGATCATCGTGTCCATATGTGGGTCTTCAAAGAAGTGACCAGCACCTTCGACCACGTCATGCGTGATGGTGATGCCTTTTTGGTCGTGCAGTTTGTTCACAAAGGTTTCGGTGTCTGCGGGCGGTGCCACGCGGTCAGCCGAACCGTTGATGACCAGACCCGAGGATGGGCAGGGCGCAAGGAACGAGAAGTCATACATGTTCGCAGGCGGAGCCACCGACACAAAGCCAGTGATCTCTGGGCGACGCATCAAAAGCTGCATGCCGATCCACGCACCGAACGAGAAACCAGCGACCCAGCAGTGTTTCGAACCAGTGTTCATCGACTGCAGGTAGTCGAGAGCCGACGCCGCATCAGACAATTCACCAATGCCCTGATCGTATTCACCTTGGCTGCGGCCTACGCCACGGAAGTTGAACCGAAGAACGGTAAAGCCGAGGTTATAGAACGCATAGTGCAGGTTATAGACCACACGGTTGTTCATCGTGCCGCCAAACTGCGGGTGCGGATGCAGAACAATTGCAATCGGTGCGTCACGATCTTTTTGCGGATGGTAACGGCCTTCGAGCCGGCCTTCGGGACCGGGGAAAATCACTTCGGGCATGGTGCTCCCTGCGCGTTATGTAGGGTGTCGGAATTCTTGACTATAATTCTCGGACACCTTAGAAGGATTCTAAGTTATCAGGACGGGCGTCCTGTGGGCTGTGTCGGAGTTAATGAGGCAGACCGCTTACGTCAATGATCTTGCGCATGAAATGGGCGTTCTGACAGAGGTATATGTATGAAACTGAGCACCAAAGGCCGTTATGCGGTCGTTGCACTGGCGGATCTGGCACTCCAGCCCGAAGGTTCGCTCGTCACTTTGGCCGAGATTTCCAAGCGTCAGGACGTGTCTCTGCCGTATCTCGAGCAGCTTTTCGTAAAGCTTCGTCGCGATGGTTTGGTCGACTCTGTTCGTGGTCCTGGTGGTGGATACAAGCTATCCCGTGCGGCCTCTGACATCCGCGTCTCTGATATCCTCGCAGCCGTCGATGAAACCGTCAGCGCTATGCACAAAGGGGCAGGGGCGTCGGGTGCGAACTCTGGTAGTCGTGCGCAATCCCTGACCAACCGTCTGTGGGAAGGTCTTTCGGCTCATGTGTATGTGTTTCTCCATCAGGCCCGCCTGTCTGACGTGATCAGTAACGGCCTCGCGCCGTGCCCTGCCGTTCCAGCCCTGTTCGAGGTGGTGGACGAGTGACCCGCACTTATCTGGATCACAATGCGACGGCCCCTCTGCGTGCCGAGGCCAAAGAGGCCATGATTGCCGCGATGGACATCGTCGGCAATCCGTCGTCTGTGCATTCAGAAGGTCGCGCGGCAAAGGCTCTACTGGAAAAATCCCGCCAGCAAATTGCTGAAGCCTTGGGTGCAGGCAACGCCGATTTGGTGTTTGTCTCTGGCGCTACCGAGGCTGCGGCGCTGGCCTGTTCTGGCCGCACGCTCAAAGGCGCGCAGATTGAACATGACGCCGTTGGCGCGTGGCTCGATATGTCTTTGCCTGTTGATGCGAATGGCATCGTGACCGTGGACGATCCCGCGAACAGTTGCCTGCAACTGGCGAACTCTGAAACGGGTGTCATTCAAAACCTCCCCAGTGGGTTGGCGGTATCCGACGTGACCCAAGGGTTTGGGCGTATCCCCTTTGCCTACAGCTGGGCGGGCGTTGAGATGGTCTTTGCCTCCGCTCACAAAATTGGCGGCCCCAAAGGCGTTGGCGTCCTCGTGATCCCGCAAGGTCATGACCTCAAGGCGCAGTTGTTGGGCGGTGGTCAGGAAATGGGACGCCGTGCTGGGACTGAGAATTTGATCGGTATCGCGGGCTTTGCGGCTGCGGCGGTGGCTGGTCAAAAAGACCTCGCAGATGGGCGTTGGGACGAAGTCGCAGAATTGCGGAATTTGTTAGAGGCACGTATTGCCGATGCCTCAAAAGAAACTATTTTTGTCGGGAATGCCGTTACGCGGTTGCCCAACACCTCGTGCTATGTGACACGGGGCTGGAAAGGCGAAACGCAAGTGATGGCGATGGACCTTGCAGGATTTGCGATTTCAGCAGGATCAGCCTGTTCATCCGGCAAGGTAAAAGCCAGCAGAGTTTTGCAGGCAATGGGATTGGACGAAGTCGAAGCCGCTAGCGCGACGCGGATTTCGCTTGGTCTGGAAACAACGAAGGCCGAAGTGCTGGCATACGCCGATGCTTGGGCTGATCGATACAAAAAGATGCGCGCACGCGCCGCTTAAGAGAGGAAGGGTCATGGCTGCACTAGACCGCCCCGAATTGGACGTAAAAGAAGGTGTCGATCAGGACACCGTAGATGCCGTTGCAAAGCTGTCGGGCAAATACAAATACGGTTGGGAAACCGAGATCGAGATGGAATACGCCCCCAAAGGCGTAAACCCCGATATCGTGCGCCTGATCTCTGAAAAGAACGAAGAGCCAGAGTGGATGACCGAATGGCGTCTGGCGGCCTTTGAGCGTTGGGAAACCATGACCGAACCCAAATGGGCGATGGTCAACTATCCCGAGATCGATTTTCAGGACCAGTATTACTACGCCCGCCCGAAATCGATGGCTGAAAAGCC
>JAYPVO010000162.1:0-4357 GCA_038134645.1 Paracoccaceae bacterium | reverse complement strand
CACGCGATGATCAAAGTGTTCGCAGGCTTTGCCGCGATCGCTGCTGTGGCTCCGGTGTCTGTTGTGGCTATCGCAGCAGTCTACGGTCTCGAAGTTCTCGTAGCCGGTATTCAGGCTTACGTGTTCACCATTCTGACCTGCATCTACCTCAAAGATGCGCTGCACCCAGCGCACTAAGAGTAGCAGGACTGAATTCCTATCCAGCCAATTCCATCGTAAGGAGATACAATCATGGAAGGCAATATCGCACAACTCGGTCAGTTCATCGGCGCAGGTCTTGGCGCAATCGGTTCCGGCCTTGCTGCTATCGGTGTAGGCAACGTTGCTGCCAACTACCTGTCGGGCGCTCTGCGTAACCCGTCGGCTGCTGCTTCGCAGACCGCTACCCTCTTCATCGGTCTGGCATTCGCAGAAGCACTGGGGATCTTCTCGTTCCTCGTTGCTCTGCTGCTGATGTTCGCAGTCTAATCACCTGACGCATCCTTACGGTCGGGCGGCGCGGGACTAACCCCGCGCCCCCGATGACACCCAAGGGTCCGACGGAGAGAGACGAGATGGCAGACGAACACAACACGGTCGAGCATGTCGCTGATGCTGCGGAACACGCAGTGGACATGGCTCATGGTGCCGAAGCTGGCGGTGCAGCAATGCCCCAGCTCGACCCTACGACCTTTTCCAACCAGATTTTCTGGCTTCTGGTCACGCTCGTCGTGATCTATTTGCTCCTGTCCAAAATTGCCCTGCCGCGCATCGCTGCGGTTCTGGCAGAACGGTCGGGAACTATCACCAACGATCTCGCTGCAGCTGAAGAGCTGAAAGCGAAAGCTGTTGCAGCTGAAGAAGCTTACAACAAGGCACTTGCTGATGCGCGTGCTGAGGCAGCTCGTATCGTTGATGAGACCAAGGCAGAGATCCAATCGCAGCTGAACGCCGAACTGGCCAAAGCAGACGACGAGATCGCAGCCAAAACTGCCGAAGGCGAAAAAGCCATCGCGGCAATTCGTGATAACGCGCTGTCCAGCGTGACCGATGTAGCAACGGAAACTGCCGCTGCTCTGGTCGCTGCGCTGGGTGGCCAAGCTGACGACAAAGCTATCGCTGCTGCTGTCGCCGCTCAGATGAAGGGCTGAGATTATGAAGAAGCTTCTGATCCCCGCATTCATCCTGATGGCTCAGCCTGCGCTGGCATCGTCCAAAAACCCGTTCGCGGCTGAATTCTGGTCGCTGCACAACACTGACTTCATCGTGATGTTGGCGTTCCTCGTCTTCGTTGGTGTCCTTCTCAAACTGAAGGTCCCGTCGAAGATCGGCGAAATGCTCGACGGTCGCGCGGCATCTATCCGGTCTGACCTGGACGAAGCCAAATCGATCCGCGAAGAAGCACAGACCCTGCTGGCCTCGTTCGAGCGCAAGCAGAAAGAAGTGCAGGAGCAAGCAGACCGCATCGTGGCAACAGCTAAAGAAGAAGCTGAAGCCGCTGCAGTTCAGGCCAAAGCAGACATCGCAGCATCTGTTGCACGTCGTCTTGCTGCCGCCCAAGACCAGATCGCAAGCGCTGAAGCGTCTGCTGTCAAAGAGGTCAAGGATCGCGCAGTTGTGGTCGCTGTCTCTGCAGCCAAAGAAGTGGTCGCTAAACAGATGACCGCAGCTTCGGCGAACAAACTGATCGACGACGCGATCGCGACTGTGGAAGCAAAGCTCCACTAACGCCCGCCGTCATCACCTGAATAGAACCCCGTCTGCGTCGCAGGCGGGGTTTTGTTTTTGCGGCAAAGCCCTTGGAACGAAAAAGGCCGCCCGTTTCGGGGCGGCCTCGTTCTGTTCTGATGTTGGATCAGTTCGTCGGGATGATGATGATCTCAACACGACGGTTCTGTGCGCGACCTTGCGGTGTCAGGTTGTCCGCGACAGGCTGGTTCTCACCACGGCCAGCGGATTGGATGCGCATCGCTGGAACGCCTGCATTGATCAGGACCGAGGTCACAGCCTGTGCACGGCGCAGCGACAGGTCTTGGTTATAGGCAGCGGAACCCGAGTTGTCGGTGTGGCCGATGACCTGAACGATCGTATTCGGGTAGGCGTTGATCGACTGTGCCACGGTGTAGAGATCGTTCTGTAGACCACCAGACAAGGTTGCGCTGTCTGTCGCAAAGAGGATGTCTTGGGGCATTGTGACGATCAGCTGGCTGCCCGTGTTCACGATGCTGGACTGGTTGCCCAGTTGTTGACGAAGCTCTGCTTCCTGTTGATCGAGCTGGCGTCCACCAATCGCACCAAGGCCACCACCGATTGCTGCGCCAATGATCGCATTGCGGCGACGCTCTGCAGTGTCATTACCACCAGTCGACGCACCAAGGAGCGCACCGATACCTGCGCCTACAACAGCGCCCGTCTGCGTGTTGCGGTTCGGGTTCGATGGGTCGGTCATTTCACATGCAGCCGTGCCGAAAAGCGCGAAGGCCGCAACGGCGAGCGAGGAACGAGCAAGAATCATAAGTCTATCCAGTCTTATTGAGCGACGCAGAAGATTGCGCCTATTGCCCTTTCATATGCCTCAAACGCGATTGATATCCAATAACGCAACAATAACGGGCAAGAATTCGCCCATGGGATTTTGGTTTATACGGCAATCCTGTTCTTGCTTGATCGGATTGTGGAAGGCATACCCCGGCTATGGTTAAGCAGCTCGATTATCATACCATCCGCGAGATTTTCACCCGCTTTCAGCAGGCCGAGGCCGAGCCGAAAGGGGAGTTGGATCACGTCAACGCCTATACGCTCGTCGTGGCTGTGGCGCTCTCTGCGCAGGCGACCGATAAGGGCGTGAACCGCGCCACCGCCGAATTGTTCAAGATCGCGGATACGCCGCAAAAGATGTTGGACCTCGGCGAAGAGGGGTTGATCGAGCACATCAAAACCATCGGCCTGTTCCGCAACAAGGCTAAGAACGTCATCAAACTCAGCCGTATTCTCGTTGATGAGTATGGCGGCGAGGTGCCGAATTCCCGTGCGGCGCTCGAAAGCCTCCCTGGGGTTGGGCGTAAGACGGCGAATGTGGTTCTGAACATGTGGTGGCAGTATCCAGCGCAGGCTGTTGATACGCACATCTTTCGGTTCGGGAACCGCTCTGGCGTGGCCGTGGGTAAGGATGTCGTCGCCGTTGAGCGTGCGATCGAGGATCATATCCCCGCCGATTTCCAGCTTCACGCTCATCACTGGATGATTTTGCACGGGCGGTATACATGCCTTGCCCGAAACCCGAAATGCGCGACCTGTGTGATCCGCGATCTCTGTCTGTTTGAGGAAAAGAACCTATGAAGAAGTTTCAAGTCGTCGGTATCGGCAATGCAATGGTCGACGTGCTGACCCAAGAGACCGAAGCGTTTCTGTCCGAGGCTGGCATCGAAAAAGGCATCATGCAGTTGATCGACATGGACCGTGCGGTTGACCTCTACAGCCGCATTGGCGCGGCCAAGGAAATCTCGGGCGGGTCTGCGGCGAATACGATTGCGGGGATTGCGCACCTTGGTGGGCGGACGGCCTATGTGGGTAAGGTGAAGGATGACCAGCTGGGCGCGATTTTCGCGCATGACTTGCGGGCGCAGGGTGCGGTCTATGAAACCAAGCTCGCTCCCAAAGATGCAGCCCAAGAGACGGGTCGTTGCATCGTCGTCGTGACCCCTGACGGTGAACGGTCGATGAACACCTATCTGGGCGTGACAGAGTTTCTTGAGCCGTCCGACATCGACGTTGATATGATGGCCGATGCAGAGTGGATTTACCTTGAAGGTTACCGCTTTGACGGCCCTGACAGCCACGCCGCGTTCGCGAAGGCGATCAATGCGTGCAAGGGCCACGGCGGCAAGGTATCGATCACCCTGTCCGACCCGTTCTGCGTTGAACGTCACCGCGATGCGTTCCGCATGATGATCCGCGAAGATGTGGACCTGCTGTTCTGCAACCGCGCTGAAATGCTGTCGATGTATCAGACCGAGGATTTCGACGCGGCCTTGGCTATGGCAGCGAAAGAAGTCTCCATCGTCGCCTGCACAGACAGCGACAATGGTGCGCACATCCTGTCAGGCGGTCAGCGCTGGCATGCGCCCGCTGTTCCGACGCAAATCGTTGATGCGACGGGTGCGGGTGATCTCTTTGCAGGTGCGTTCCTCTGGGGCCTGACCAACGGTCATGACCTAGAGACCTGTGGCCGTATGGGCTGTGTCGCGGCAAGCGAAGTCATCAGCCATATCGGCGCGCGCGCGGAAAGCGACCTGAAGGCCTTGTTCGCGCAACACGGCCTGATCTGATCTCAATATGGCGCTAGAGCGGGGAAGTCTCCGTTCTAGCCAAACACTCG
>JAYPVO010000161.1:0-4368 GCA_038134645.1 Paracoccaceae bacterium | reverse complement strand
AGCATCACCTTAAAGGTGTCGCGGATGTTATCAGCCGAAAATTCCGCAAAGCTCTCAGCGCAGTCGCCGCCTTGAAGAAGGAACGCTTCGCCACGGGAAACTGCACCCAGTTTCGCTTTGAGTTTGCGTGCCTCGCCAGCAAAGACCAAGGGCGGATAACTTGCGAGCTTCGCTTCTACAGCGTTCAGCTTTGCCTCATCCGTATAGTCGGGCATCTGAACCCGCGGTTTTGCACGCCAGTCCGTTTTCTGCCACTCGGTCATTGTCTCGCTCCGTTTTACGTTCAATTCGACCCGCATAATCGATTTTAGCGGTATCAGAACGCGTTTATAGCCTCTGACTTTGACACGGCAATGTAAAAATCACTTTGCTCTTTTTTAGACCTGTCCTTTAGCGACACCGGGGTCGCAAACAAACAACTCTTGCCTTTGATGGGAAAAAGATGTTGTGGTCGAAAATCATCTCCGTTTTCGAGACCCAAATGGACACAGAAATTCAAATCGTCGAAGTCGATGCGCCCAAGAAAGCAAAGCGTTTTGTCTTCGTTCTCTTGGAACAGTTCACGATGCTGTCCTTCGCAAGCGCCGTCGAATGTCTGCGCATTGCGAACCGCATGTCGAATGCGGACCTCTATTCATGGGCTCTCGCTGGTGATGGCGGCGAAATGGTCGCCTGTTCGAATGGAACCGAATTTAAGTTGCAAATGGACCTTGATGAACTCACCCGCGATGACGTTGTCATCGTGTGCGGTGGAATCGACGTTCAGAAAGCGACAAACAAACGCGTGTTGAACTGGCTTCGTCGTGAGGCGCGTCGCGGTGTTGTGATGGGTGGTCTTTGCACCGCGAGCTATGCGCTTGCCAAAGCGGGCCTCCTCGATGGCAAACGCGCGACGATTCACTGGGAAAACCAAGACAGCTTTGCCGAAGAGTTTGAAGAAGTCGATTTGACGAAGTCGGTTTTTGTCGTTGATGGGAACCGAATGACAGCGGCTGGTGGCACCTCGGCGCTCGACCTCATGCTCAAAATCATAGCCGACGATCATGGCGAAGAGCTGGCCAGCGCAGTTGCGGACCAGCTGATCTATTCCTCGATCCGCACGGACCAAGATACTCAACGCCTTTCGATTCCGACCCGCATCGGTGTGCGCCATCCAAAGCTGAGCCGCGTGATTCAGATGATGGAACAAAACATCGAAGAGCCGATTAGCCCTGCGACTCTTGCCAAAGATGTTGGAATGTCGACACGGCAGCTCGAGCGGTTGTTCCGTCGGTATCTGACGCGTTCGCCGAAACGCTACTACATGGAACTGCGGTTGCAGAAAGCGCGGAACCTGCTGATGCAAACGGATATGAGCGTCATCAACGTGGCGCTGGCCTGCGGTTTTGCCTCGCCCTCGCATTTTTCTAAATGTTATCGGGCGCATTATCAGACCACGCCGTACCGCGAACGTGGTGCGCATGGGCGTCGAGACTAGACGATTTTCGTCAGGAAAGACCCTTTTTGGTATCTAGCAGTCCATTTGGCGGGTTTTTCACCTGTCTGCGGGACAATTCACCTTGCGTCAGTCCTTCACTTTTCCAAATGGTCCAATTAGCTTCACTGTCAGGATAAGAACATCCGATAGGGAGTCTAAAAATGAAAAAACTGCTGCTGGCCACTGCGGCCACTGCTCTGGTTGCGGGCGCTGCTTCGGCAGAAGAAGTGAAACTGGGCGTAATTCTTGGTTTCACCGGTCCGATCGAATCGCTGACACCTGACATGGCTGCTGGCGCTGAAATGGCGATGGCTGAAGTGTCTGCATCGGGCAACCTGCTCGGTGGCATGACCGTCACTCCGGTTCGCAAAGATTCGACCTGCGTTGACGCTGCTGCTGCAACCGCTGCTGCTGAAGAACTGATCGCTGAAGGCGTTGCTGGCATCTTTGGTGCTGACTGCTCTGGCGTCACTGGCGCAATCCTTCAGAACGTTGCTGTGCCGAACGGCATGGTCATGATTTCGCCGTCCGCGACCTCCCCGGGTCTGTCGACCGTCGAAGACAACGGCCTCTTCTTCCGCACCGCACCGTCTGACGCTCGTCAGGGTGTTGTGATGGCTGAACTGCTCAAAGAGCAAGGCGTTGGTTCGGTTGCTCTGACCTACATCAACTCCGACTACGGCAAAGGCCTCGCAGACAGCTTCCAAGCTGCATACGAAGGCATGGGCGGCACCGTCACCATCTCTGCAGCGCACGACGTTGGCAAAGGTGACTACTCTGCAGAAGTTGCAGCGCTGTCCTCCGCTGGTGGTGAGCGTCTTGTTGTTGCTGGCTACGTTGACCAGGGCGGTGGTGACATCGTTCGTGCGTCGATCGATGCTGGTGCATTCGACCTGTTCCACTTCCCTGATGGTATGATCGGCGATGCACTGCCGGCGACCTTCGGTGCGGACATCGACGGTTCCTTCGGTCAGGCTCCTGGTTCGGACAACCCTGGTTACCAAGCTTTCGTTAGCCTCGCTAACGGCTTCAACGGTGAAGGCACCTACGCGTCGGAATCCTATGACGCTGCTGCTCTGATCCTGCTTGCGATGCAGGCTGCTGGCTCGACCGATCCGAACGTCTACAAAGAATACGTAGAGTCGGTTGCGAACGCTCCGGGTGAGCCGATCATGCCGGGTGAACTGGGCAAAGCTCTCGAAATCCTCGCTGCTGGCGGCGACGTTGACCTGATCGGCGCGACTGGCGTTGAACTGGTAAACGGCGGCGAAGCTGCAGGTTCCTACCGCGTCGTCACCTTTGAGGGTGGCGAAATGGTAACCGCTGGTTATCGCTAATCGTCAGAAATGACGTTCTGTGCGGCGCGGGGCATGTCCCCGCGCCGTTTTCCATAAGATGAGCGCGATCAACCGCGCCGTTGGGGATCAATATGATTGTCGTCGACAACCTCCATAAACACTTCGGCGGCTTTCATGCCGTTGACGGAGCTTCTCTGAGCATCGAAAAAGGCTCGATCACTGGGTTGATCGGTCCAAATGGTGCCGGAAAAACCACTCTTTTCAACGTGATCGCGGGCGTTCTAGAGCCAACCTCTGGACGCGTAATGATGGACGGTGAGGATATCACTGGCCTGCCCCCGCATGATCTATTTGGCAAAGGCCTTTTGCGGACTTTCCAAATTGCACACGAATTCCATTCGATGACCTGCCGTGAGAACCTCATGATGGTTCCTGCGGGTCAATCGGGTGAAACCCTTTGGAACACTTGGTTCGGTCGTAAGCGCATCGCGGACGAAGAGCGCGCCCTGCGTGCTAAGGCGGACGAGGTTCTAGAGTTCCTCACCATCAGCCATCTGGCGGACGAAAAAGCGGGTAACCTCTCTGGCGGTCAGAAAAAGCTGTTGGAGCTTGGCCGCACGATGATGGTCGACGCAAAGATCGTGTTCCTCGACGAGGTAGGCGCTGGTGTGAACCGCACCCTCCTCATGACCATTGGTGATGCCATCCTTCAGCTCAACAAAGAGCGCGGCTACACCTTTGTCGTGATCGAACACGACATGGATTTTATCGGCAAAATCTGTGGCCCTGTCATTTGTATGGCTGAGGGCAAGGTTCTGGCCGAAGGAACCCTCGCTGAAATCAAGGCAAACGAGCAGGTGATCGAAGCCTACCTCGGCACTGGCCTCAAGAACAAAGACAAGGTGGGCGCATGAGCGAACCATTCCTGATCGGGGACAATATGACGGGCGGCTATGGCCGTGGTCCTGACATCCTCCACAATTGCACAATCTCTGTGAACAAAGGCGAAATCGCCGTGATCGTTGGCCCGAACGGGGCTGGTAAATCGACCGCGATGAAGGCGACCTTTGGGATGCTGAACGTTCGCTCTGGTGCTGTGCGCCTCGATGGTGAGGATATCACCAAATTGTCGCCACAAGAGCGCGTGATGAAGGGCATGGGCTTTGTCCCGCAGGTGCGCAACATCTTCCCGTCGATGACGGTCGAAGAGAACCTCGAAATGGGCGCCTACATCCGCACCGACGATTTCCGCGAGACGATGGAACAGGTCTATGACCTCTTCCCGATCCTGCACGACAAACGTTTTCAGGCCGCGGGCGAACTGTCTGGCGGCCAACGTCAGCAGGTGGCCGTTGGCCGTGCGCTGATGACAAAGCCCAAAGTGCTCCTCCTCGATGAGCCGACCGCTGGCGTGTCGCCCGTTGTTATGGATGAACTCTTTGACCGTATCATTGAGGTCAGCCGCACAGGTATTCCGATCCTGATGGTGGAACAGAACGCCAAACAGGCGCTCGAAATCGCCGACCGTGCTTACGTTCTGGTTCAGGGCGCAAACGCCCACACTGGTTCGGGCAAAGATCTACTGGCCGACCC
>JAYPVO010000160.1:0-4399 GCA_038134645.1 Paracoccaceae bacterium | reverse complement strand
TTTGCGGAATTGGGCGGGGGTCATGCCGTGGTGGGCGAGGAAGAGTTTGTGGAAGTGGGATAGGTTGGGGATGCCGCAATCGGCGGCGATCTCGGCCAAGCTGTCGGTTGATCCGATCAATTGCCGCCCTGCATAGTCCATGCGGATGCCGTTGACGTATTCGGACGGGCTTTGCCCCAGAAACTGACGGGCGGTGCGGCTGACGTGGGCATGGGCGCGGCCTGTGACCCGCACGAAGCCAGCGGCTCCATCGCGGAACACGTCGGGATTGCGGGCGGCGGCGCAGGCCTCAGCCAACCAGCGCGGCGCACCAGCGGCGAGCGAGACGGTCTCGTCAATCAGTTCGGACAAGAGCGGCAAGAGAAACGCCGTTGCATCGAGTGCGGTGCCATTGCGACGCTCGAGCCGCACGGCAGCGCGGTTCAGATCAGCCATCTGCTGCATGTCGCGGGTGTAGGTTTCGGGCCGCTCAGAGTTCCCCCAAAAGAACCGATCAGCGACCTGCGGATATTGCTGCCCGATCGCCTCAATCACCTTTGGATCAAAGGCAATCGACACGACCATCGCGTCCTCACCTTTGCCCTGAAGCGCGTGGGCATGGGTGGGCCGCACAAAGAGGAGCGTGCCCTCTTTGTGATCGGTATGACCCTTGGGGCCATATTCACGGATACGACCGTTTTGCACCCAGATCAGCTCGGGAAAATCATGCGTGTGCAGCGCCGTGGGGCGCTGGCTCGTCAGCATGGCACGTGACAATTGGCACGCCAAATCGGCGGGCAGGAACTCTTTATGGCGAAGCACGATCACATTCATACCCGCAGTCTAACACAGTCGTTGTAACAGGTCTTTGGCTATGATGCCGCGGCTGCAATAGAGGGCGTGACCTTGCGCGTTTTCCGCGCTAGAACGCAGCCCGTTGCCGCAAAAGAAAGCACTCCAATGTCGTTTGACCGCTCGATTAAGATCGCACCGTCGATTCTCTCTGCCGATTTCGCAAATTTCGGACAGGAAATTCAGGCCATCGAAGCGCAGGGCGCTGACTGGGTTCATGTGGACGTGATGGATGGTCACTTTGTCCCGAACCTGACCTTTGGCCCGCCCGCCGTCAAAGCGTTCCGCCCGCATGTGAAAACGTTCATGGACGTGCACCTGATGATCGCGCCCGTCGATCCCTATATCGAAGCCTACGCCGAAGCGGGTGCCGATATGATCACCGCGCACATCGAGGCTGGTCCGCATATTCACCGCACCATTCAGGCGATTAAGGCCCAAGGCGTTAAGGCTGGCGTGGCGCTGAACCCTGCGACCCCTGCTGAGGCGGTCGAATATCTGCTCGACATGGTGGACATGGTTCTCGTGATGACGGTGAACCCTGGCTTTGGCGGTCAGAAATTCATCCATTCCGGCGTCGAGAAGGTCCGCAAGGTCCGTCAGATGATCGGTGACCGCGAGATCCACATTCAGGTCGATGGCGGCGTTGATGTGAACACCGCGCCACTGGTGGCTGCGGCGGGTGCGGATTCGCTCGTTGCTGGGTCGGCGGTGTTCAAAGGTGGTTCGGTCCACGCACCAGAGGTTTACGGCGAGAACATTCGCGCCATTCGCGCTGCTGCAAACGCCGCGCTCTGATCCCAAAACCCACGTTGAATGACAGAGGCCGTGCCGAAAGGTGCGGCCTTACTTTTTTGTATAAATTTCGACGGAAACCCCAAGGACTGTCGTTTCATTGTGCAGATTAGAGAAATTTCCGCCTGCAGGTGTTTTTCCCACCAACCGAAACGTAGCTGTCACATTAGCCATTTAAGCATCTGCATATATTTTCGACTCTTGGGGCGTCGTACTATGACAAAACATCCGACGAACGGCTTTGACGCTTTTGCAGGCTTTCCCGCCGATCTTGTCAAAGAGGTGCTCGGCGCTGGCGCAACCAAAGTGCAGACACCCAAACGCATCCAACCCGGACAACGCTATTTTCCATCGCTCTTTATTTCGGACATGCATCTGGGGGCTCATAGCTGCCAAGCGGACGCCCTGCTGTCGTTCCTCGAATGTCACGTGGCCGATACGATCTACTTGGTTGGTGACATCTTTGATATTTGGCGGCCGATTGGGTCGAACTGGAAACCTGTTCACCATAAGATCGTGAACCTGCTGCTGGATCGGATGCGGTCTGGCGTTCGGATCGTTTACACCCCCGGTAATCACGATGAGTTTTTCCGTCATTACTTTGGCGAATACTTCGGCAATCTGACGGTCGCGGATTACGTTTATCACACCACATCGAACGGAACGAAGTTCCTCGTCATTCATGGTGATTGCGTTGACCTGTTCGAACGTAAGGCGCCAGTGTTGTCGAAACTTGGCGCTCATGCGGAAAACCTGCTGCGCGGTGTGCAATTGCTGGTGAACCGTGGTCTGAATGCCTTTGGGCGCGAGGACTGGTGCGGTGTCGACCACCTGATTGCATTCGGCAATCAACTGGTGCGCGCCAAAGAAACGTTTCAAGTGCGACTGGCCGATTTGGCGCGCGCGCATGAGGCCGATGGCATCATCTGCGGGCACTTCCACCAATCCGCGCTGCACGATGACCACGGTGTGATCTACGCAAACTGCGGGGATTGGACCGAGAACTGCACCGCTCTGGCAGAAACGGCGAGCGGGCAGTTGATGATGCTCGATTGGTCAGCCCACAGCGCCCTCGCCCGCAAAGAGGCACGGGGCGCGGCACGCAACGACGCCTCGGTCACGGCACGCGCATGACCGATATTGTAACAGGACTCGCACTCGGCCTTCTGGGGACAACAGCGACACTTCAAGTTGCGTCTGTTGGCGCGGCGCTTTGGGCGAATGAACGGCCCCTGCAAAAATCTGCGATCACGGGAACACCGGGCGTGACAGTTCTGCGGCCTGTCTGCGGGTTGGAAAACAACCTTGAAGACACGCTGCGCACCACATTCTGGTCGAGCTATCGCGGCCCGCTCCAGATCATTTTCTGCTGCTCGGACGCCAATGATCCCGTGGTTCCGCTGGTCAATCGGTTGATCGAGGCGCACCCTGAGGTCAACGCTACACTCTTGATCGGGGATGACCGCCTGTCGGGCAATCCAAAGCTTAACAACCTCGTCAAAGGTTGGGCGGCGGCAGAACACGAATACATCCTGATGGCCGATAGCAACGTGCTGTTGCCGCATGACTATATCCAACGCCTCTTTGCCCGCTGGACCGAAGGCACGGGCCTTGTCACCTCGCCCCCCGCTGGTATCCGCGCCACGAACCTTTGGGGTGATCTGGAGGCTGCGTTCCTCAACACCTATCAAGGTCGCTGGCAGCTCTCATCTGATGTGTTCGGCAATGGCTACGCGCAGGGCAAAATGCTGTTCTGGCGTCGGGATATTCTGGAAAACGCGGGCGGGTTGATCGCCTTGGGTCGTGACATGGCCGAAGACGTCGCATCGACCAAGGTCGTCCGCGAAGCTGGCCTCAAGGTCCGTCTTTTGGGCAACCTCGTGCCCCAGCCCATCGGGTCCCGCGATTGGCAGAGCGTTTGGACCCGTCAGGTCCGCTGGGCCAAGGTGCGCCGCATGGGGTTCCCGATCCTCTACGCCACTGAGGTTCTATCGGGCATCGTGGTTCCAATGCTATTGACGCTGTTGCTGACCCTAAACGGCACCCTGAATGGGGCGAGCCTCTTGGCCCTGCCGATGCTTTGGTTCGGATTAGAATATATCCTAGCCCGCCGCGCAGGCTGGCCCGCGAAACCTCGCGACATCGCTATGTGGATCATGCGCGACGCAATGATCCCTGCCCTATGGGTCGCGGGATGGCGCGGGAAAGGGTTCGAATGGCGCGGAAATGCCATGACCTCGGACGCCGTGGGCAGAACGGCTGAAAGCTAGGAATGGACCTCTCGACGATCCAATCGCTGGTGCAGGCGCATGGCCTCTGGCTGCTCGCGCCCGTGACGGTTCTGGAAGGCCCGATTGTGACGGTGATCGCGGCCTATATGGCCTCGCTCGGGTTGCTGAACCTCTATGCGGTTTATGTGATTTGCGTGCTAGGCGATCTGGTTGGCGACGCAGGTATCTATGCGCTGGGCCGCTGGGGGCCAAAGACGCTCCCTGGTCGGTGGCAGGTGCGGCTGGGGTTGAACCGCAGTCGCCGTTACGGGCTCAAGGATCACTTCCGCGATACGGGCGGGCGGACGTTGCTGATCGGAAAGCTCACCCATTCCGCAGGAGCCGCCGTCCTATTCGCAGCCGGAACAGGCAAGATGCCGTTTGGCGCGTTCCTCGGTTGGAACCTCTTGGGCACGTTGCCAAAGACGCTTCTGTTTGTCGTGATCGGCTACATGTTCGGTTACGCCTATTCGACCATCGACAACTACATTTTCCGCGCCACG
>JAYPVO010000159.1:0-4496 GCA_038134645.1 Paracoccaceae bacterium | reverse complement strand
GTTTCAGTGATTGCAGGATCAGGTGCGCCTTGCGCCCGCGCGTAGGTCGTCCCAACAGCAGCACCGCCAGCGGCAAGTGCTCCGGTCAGGAACGAACGACGGGACGGCTTGGTGCCTTTGTATTTGGTATCCATCCTATGGTCCCCTGTCTTACGCACCAACGACCTGCACCGAAGTATTCGGTGCAACGGACACGGTGCCGAGTTTGCGGATATGGCTTTCAACAACGTCCCAAATTTCAGGACCTTCTGTGCCTTCGTTCACACTCGCCCAACCTGCGACCACATAGGACTTGGACGGATCGAGTGTTTCGCCTGTCTTGAGGAGCGTAATGTCAGAGATACGCTCGCCAATCGGCTTATTGATGTCGATGCGATAGCCGAGGCCACCCATGCGAACCATGTCCCCACCCTGCTGGTAGTATGGGTCGGGGTTAAAGATGTTGTCGGCGACGTCTTCCATGATGGTGTGAATGAATTCACCCGTCATTTCCGTGCGATACGCGTTCGGATAGGTCATCGAGGTGACGTTCCAAAGATCCTCGCGCGTGATCTGCTGGCCCGGCATCATGGACGGACCCCAACGCACGCCAGGCGACATTGCGATTTCTGCGTCACGTTCGGACAGAAGCGCGTCACAAATCAGGTCGTCCCACGAGCCGTTAAAGTTGCCACGGCGGAACAAGGTGGTGTCGTCAGCGACAGTGCCGATGACCTCGTTCAGGTCGGCCTCATAAGGGGCACGTTCAGCATCAATCGCTGCGGCCATTTCAGCGTCCGCTTCGATCACGTCAGAGAAGATCGGGATCAGCTTGTGACGGAAGCCCATCATGCGGCCATCGCGGATATCGAGGTCAACGCGGCTGACGAATTTACCATTCGAGCCCGAGGCGACAATGATCGTTTCACCGACGAGAGCAGGCTCTGGCAGCGCATCGTGCGTGTGACCCGACAGGATCACGTCGATGCCCTGAACGCGGCTCGCCATCTTTTTGTCCACGTCGAAACCGTTGTGCGACAGGACGACAACGCATTCGGCACCCATGCCGCGCACTTCGTCGACCATTTCCTGCATGCGCTCGTCACGAATACCGAAGGAGTATTCTGGGAACATCCAACCCGGGTTCGCGATTGGCATGTAGGGGAAGGCTTGACCGATGACGGCGATCTTTACGCCACCACGTTCAAAGAACTTGTAAGGTTCGAAATCTTCGGCGGGTTCGTCCCATTCGCTGTCAAAGATGTTCTGCCCTAGGGAGGCATAGGGCAGATCAGCGATCAGTTCACGCACGCGATCAGAACCCAGGGTGAATTCCCAGTGGAATGTCATCGCGTCTGGTTTGAGGAGGTTCATGGTATTCACCATGTCCTGACCCTGCGAATGGTAGCAGGTGTAAGACCCGTGCCATGTGTCGCCGCCATCCAGAAGGATCGCATCAGGGCGATCAGCGCGGATGGACTTTACGACCGTCGCAATGCGGTCGAGGCCACCCATCTTGCCGTAGGTTTTACCCAGAGCAGCAAAGTCGTTGTAGGACAGAGCGTAGTGCGACGGCGAACCATCATCGATCCCGTAGAGACGGCGGAAGTCTGCGCCAGTTACGTGCGGAACGGCACCACGGCTGTCGCCAACGCCGAGGTTGATCTCGGGCTCGCGGAAATAGATCGGCTTCAGCTGCGCGTGAATGTCGGTGATGTGGATCAGCGACACGTTGCCAAAGGTCTCGAACGAAAGCAGGTCATCTTGGGTCAGGACCTGCTGCGCAGCCAAACGTCCCCAATTGCCAAAACCGGATGCGCCCCAGATGGCGCTAGCGGCCATACTGGCCTGCAGAAAATCACGGCGAGAGATCATACCAAGCGATCCTTTTTCGTATTCTTGTTTTTGAATGTTTCAGAATAGACAAAAGCCCGCACCATCGCTGGCGCGGGCTTTCATGAGTTACGGACGGACCGACGGTGCTTCGACGCTCAGGCCATTGCCGCGCGAAGCGACATAGAGTTCCAGAGCAACGAATTCAGCCGAACCCGGCGAGAAGGTCTCGGCGCGGGTGTCGCGAACACAACCTTTGAAACGGTTGTGTGTCTGAACCAGACCAGCGGTTTTCAGGCGGTATGCCGGGAAGCCGTTGATTTGACCCTGCGACAGGTGGTCAGCACGAATGTTGTTGTCGTAGTTCTGTTCGTGGCAGTTTGCGCACGACAGTTCCAGCTGACCGTAGCGAGTGTAGTACATCTCGCGACCCTGCTCCCAAGTCGCAGCAACAGGACCGTCAACTGCGACGTTCACAGGCATACCGCGCGACTGGACAGAGATCAGTGCTTCCATAGCCGACATATCAGCGCCGTCGTATTTCCACGCATCTGCGCCCATCTGCTCGGTGCGGCAGTTGTTGATCTGCATCGCAAGGGTGCGGACTTCACCAGCAGTTTCGTTCCATTTCGGATAAACTGCGCGGATACCGACCATGCTTTCCTCTGCGCTGCCGTGGCAGGATGCACAGGATTTTTCTGCAGTGCCTTCAACTTCGTCCCAAGCAACCATCGCGGCTTCAACAGCCAGCATGCCTGGGTTGTCAAAGTCATCGAGCTGCATTGCTTGAGTGTCAGCCGAACGGAATTCCCAACCAGAGATCAACTCTGGCAGAGCACCATCCAGATAGTCAGGTGTAGCGGCGTGAGTGGTGATCGAGATCTCTCCGTTGATCTCGAAACCACCCTCAGCCATTGCACCGCTCGCAACGAGTGCGAGGCCAGCGATAGCGGATTTAAGAACCGTCATCTTCATATTAAAGATCCTCCCTTTGACGGTTCACCCTTAGCTGACAGCGATGTCTTTGGTGTCGGTGTAGACCGAACCGTCGTCATCGTACCAGGTGAAGGTGAACGTTCCCGATTCCGGCACCAGCGACTGGAACTCGAAATAGGGGTTTGTCGAAATCGCCGGCTCGAGAGTGACATCAACCACGCTCTGACCATTAAATTCGCAAGTGAAGCGGTTGATGATCGACCGCGGGATGAGGTTGCCGTCACCGTCTTTGCGCTGACCGGATTCCATTGGGTGCGAAATCAGCGTCTTGATGACGATGGATTCGCCAGCCGCTGCATCGCGGGGAACGCGGACGCGGGGTGTTACGTTGTCTGCCATTTTGACTCTCCTAAACCTTAGCCGCCGCAGCCGCCGATGGTGACTTTGACTTCCGAAGACGCCTGAGCGAACGAACCGTCAGCCATCTTAGCGATTGCTGTAACGTTCTGAGTTTTCGACAGACGGATACGGGTGGATGCGGACTGGGAACCAGCCAGCGGGCCAAAGTTGAAAGTCGCAACCGACGGGGTCGGGTTGCCGGTTGCCAGCAGCATGATTGCCACTGCGCCCGGTGCGTCAACTTCTACAGGAACAGTGTTACCGTTCTCTGCGATTTCCGGCGCGATTAGGGTAATGCCAGCATCACCTACAGCAGCGCCGCCAGTGAAAGCATTGATAAGGTCCTCGACGGCTGCATTTGCGGTGAACGGCACCATTGCGGCAGCCGAAGCACCCATCGCAAGCAGGATCGAGTCTCTGCGCGTCAGCTTCATTTTCTCTCCTCTCGGGTTCTGTCGCTTAGTCTGTCAGCGTGAGCAGATAAGCGACGACATCTTCGATTTCTTGGGCGGTCAGAAGCGGAGCGAGAGGCTCGGCACCTGCTTTGCCGGTGAATGCATCACCCGGACGGATGTAGCCGCTGGTCTTGTAGAACGAGGGCATTACCGTGTCGGGGAAGGTGTGTTTTGCGTTCGCTACGATGCCACGCAGCTCTGCTTCGGTACGATAGCCACCAACGCCGTTCAGCGCCGGTCCGACTTCGCCGTGGAACGGGTAGTCCGCAAGCGCATCAACCTGATGGCACGCGATGCAGTTCCCTTTGCCGCGGTTGGTCATGATGACAATGCCGTTTTCGACGTTGCCTGCTACGCCGGTCAGGGATTGTTCTACCGCGCCGTAATCGTCGTAAACGACTGCGTCGGGTGCGACCTCTTCTGCCGAAGCAACAGAGGCAACAACTGCCAGACCGACCGCCATTTGAATGATGCTCTTCATGAGCCCTCCCTAAATCATCATATGCGGTTCTTTGAATACCGTAGTAGACAAACCCGCCTCCTGACAATCACAAATTCAAATTTTTGAATATTGCTGCATTGCGGCGGGCTGTCGCACCCCTCGTTTTGGGGTGCGAAATATCACTCGAAAAGGCCGCCCTCTTCGATCCTACGTGCATGATATTTCTGAAAATTTTCATCTCCGAGGTAACCCTCTTCGACCACCCAGTTTAGTAGGTTGAACGTGGTCCATTTTCCAAAGGCCCCAGGCATCACCGCTGCAGCCGCAGCCTGCCCGAATGCACCGTCCTCTACTTCTGTCGGGTAAAAAATCAGCGTCGGCGTGAAGAGAATCCCCCAGCGTTGAATCATGTCCTTCTCGGGCAAGGTTGTGCCGTCAAAGTCCGTGACCTC
>JAYPVO010000158.1:0-4561 GCA_038134645.1 Paracoccaceae bacterium | reverse complement strand
TGCTCAGGTTGTGCTAAACCCTCGCGTGTGTACTAATTGTGGGGGTTTGGTATGTCTTTGCTGCGTGCTGCTATTGTGTCGTCTCTTTGCCTGTCATCGGGTGCTGCGTTCGCTGAAACCACTGACGGTGAATGGGGTCTGACTGGGGTGGGTCGGTTGTTTAACAACGACTACTTTGGCGACAACGAAGATCGGTGGCGGACAGGCAGCTATGTGCTGTCGTTTGCTTTCTCTAAAGACCGCGAACGCGATTACGCAGACCAGCCCTTTGGATTGATGGAATTACGGCTGCGGTCAGAGGTTATCGCACCCCGAAACCTTAACGGCGCAAATTCCGCTGACCGCGCCTATGCGGGGATATTGTCGGTCGGGGTGCATACCCACTACGAAATCAGCGATTTGGAAATCAGCGTGGGCAGCGACATCGTAGTTGTTGGCCCGCAAACCGGCATGATGGAGTTTCAGCGCAACTTCCATGACCGTGTTGATGCGCCTGAAATCGCAGCTTCGGTCGAGGCGAACCAGATCGCGAACGGTGTCTATCCAACAGTTACGACAGAGATCGCCCGCGAAATCGACTTTGGTCATTCATACCTGCGTCCGTTCGTTGAGGGGCAGTATGGCGCAGAGGATTTGATCCGCGTTGGGGCGGACTTCCAATTTGGTGACGTGGCCGTGGATGTGGCGCATGGCCGTGATCCAGTGACGGGCCAACGGTTCAAACTGGCGGATTCTCATAACCGCGGTGTGGCGTTCCTTTTGGGCGCCGATTACGCGATCATTGGGGATAGCATTTATTTCCCCGATAGCTTTGGCGTCGAGGCTGAGGATACGCGCTATCGCGTTCGCGCTGGGCTGAATTGGCAAATTGCGCCAAAGATTTCATTCTATTACGGCGCGACCTACCTTTCCGAAGAATATGTCGGTCAAGAAGAAGGCCAGATTGTCGGCTCACTGAAGCTGAATTTCAACTTCTAAGCAAAAAGTTAACGCGCACTCACGTTTAGGGTTGATTCGCGAGAATCCACCTGCTTATTTTGTCATCAGGTCCGCGCGGGACAAAAGACGCGGACAGACTGAGGCAGAGAACGGGCATGAAAACGGGCTTTCTAGGCACGTTTGTCATTTCCTGGTCGCAATGTGAGATTGACGGGCTCTGGTCCGCGCCGCGCGATGCGTTTCGCGTGGGGGCGACTTGGACCTGGGCAGGGGATGCAGTTCGGGTGGATGGCCCGAATTCTGTGCTCCCCTTGGGGATTGCGGCTGGAGAGGCAGACATTCGGAAAAGAGCGGCGCATTCGGTGCGGCGTATGTTGCAAGCGGTCGAAACCAAAGATCCCATCGGGATTGAGGTCGAGGTCGAGCACCCACTCTTTGAGAAGAGTTTCAGCATCACGGACGGTCGGGACACATGGACCGTAACCTTGATCGAGACGGGCCGTGGTCGCCCGCCACTGTTGATGTTCATCGGGGAAATTCCACCGCGACATCGTGAAATGTGGATCGTGTCGCACAACATCGACCTCGAGCGCCCTGATCAGATCAGCGCCGCGCCAGGTGGTGTTATTTGCTTTACCCCTGGGACGACCATTCAAACGGAACACGGGCCTCGGCTCGTTGAATCCTTGCGCGAAGGCGATCGGGTTCAGACCAAGGACAATGGCTGTCAGGAAATCCTCTGGATTGGCACACGCCGTGTGACGGGCGCGCGTTTGTTCGCGATGCCACACTATGCGCCGATCCGTATGCGGGCAGGGGCCTTGGACAAGGACGTACCTGACGAAGGCCTTTTGGTGTCGCCGGATCACCGAATGATCCTCAAGGGCGCGCGCGCGCGTGCCTTGTTCAATGCGGATGAGGTGCTGGTGACAGCGCGCGATCTGGTGAACGATCATTCGATCTATGTGGACCGTTCGGTGCGCGAGGTGACCTATATCCACATGCTTCTTCCGCAGCATGAGGTTGTCTTTGCGAATAAGGTCGAAACCGAGAGCTTCCACCCAGCAAGCGCCGCTTTGTCCCACTTGAACGAGGCCGATCGCTCGCGCCTCTTCCAGCGGATGCCAGAGCTGGGCGGGGACCCGCAGGCCTACGGTATGTTTGCCCGTCGGGTTCTGTCTGGCAGCGAAGTGGAAATCCTACGGCACGACAGTCGGCTTATGTGACAAAAGAGCGTTGACTCTGTCGCTCTCGCCTCTATAAGCCGCCCATTCATTGGTGTTGGTGGGCCCCGCGAGGGGATTCCTGTCATGGCTTCGGCCAAGAGGACAACGCCCTTCATAGTCGCCCTTCGGGGCGTCGACCATAACGAAGGAGATCAGCCGTGACCAAACGCACGTCTGCCAAGTACAAAATCGACCGCCGCATGGGCGAAAACATCTGGGGTCGTCCTAAGTCGCCAGTAAACAAGCGTGAATACGGCCCAGGCCAGCACGGTCAGCGCCGCAAAGCGAAAATCTCGGACTTCGGTCTGCAGCTGCGCGCTAAGCAGAAGCTGAAAGGCTACTACGGCGACCTGACCGAGAAACAATTCCGCCGCATCTACGGTGAAGCTGAGCGCGTAAAAGGCGATACCGGTGAAAACCTGATCGGTCTGCTCGAGCGCCGTCTGGACGCTGTTGTTTACCGCGCAAAGTTCGTTGCAACCGTGTTCGCTGCTCGTCAGTTCGTAAACCACGGCCACGTTCTGGTTAACGGTAAATCGGTAAACATCCCGTCCTACCGCGTTAAAGAAGGCGACGTTATCGAAGTTCGTCAGAAGTCGAAACAGATGACCGTTCTTCTCGAAGCTGTTCAGCTGACCGAGCGTGATGTTCCTGACTACATCGAAGCTGACCACAACAAAATGACCGCGACCTTCGTTCGCACTCCGGGCCTGTCGGACGTTCCGTACCCGGTTGTGATGGAACCGAACCTCGTCGTCGAATTCTACGCTAAGAACTAATCTGGTTCTTAGCCGATATTCGGGAAAGGCTGCCTTCGGGCAGCCTTTTTTCTTTTGGTTCACCGAAATTGGTGTTCAATTTCGATCAGTTTTTGTTTTCGCCATAGGCCGCCCGCGTAGCCTGTAAGTGTTCCATCGGCGCCGATGACACGGTGACAGGGAATGACGAGCGCGATTTGGTTCGCACCATTGGCCGAGGCCACGGGGCGCATAGCGGTTGGGCGCCCGATCTCTGCGGCGAGTTGGCCGTAGCTGCGTGTCTCACCAGCGGGGATTTGGCGAAGTGCCTCCCAGACTTCGCGCTGGAACGGGGTTCCGTAATTATTAGCGAGGGGCACGTCGAACGTGGATCGCTTACCTGCAAAGAACTCACCCAATTCTTCGGTGACCTGATCCGTCGCCTCGAACCTACCAAAGCCAACCGATCCCTTCGCGGTTTCGAAGATGCGCTTTAACTGCGCGGCGAGCCCTTTGCGTTCGGGGAATTCGAGCATCCGCAGGGATTTGGCATCACTGACGGCGATCATGGCGCCCAATGGTGTGTCGATGAAATCAGCCCGCAACGCCGCATCCGTTCGCATCTCTGACGGCGCAACGCCCAACAGTTTCGCGAATGACGCACGAAAGGCCGAAGGGCTATCGAAGCCCGCGTCCAATTGTGCCTCGATGACTTTGCCGCCTTCGGCCAGTGTCTTTGCACCCATTCTCATCCGCCTTTGTCGTGCCATTTGAATAAACGTCATCCCGAATTGTCGCCGAAACACCCGCCGCACGGTCGATGTGTCAAACCCCATCGTTTCCACATCGCCCTCCGTCCAGCGTCGATCGGGTTCAGAGTCGAGCACGGATAGCAGTCGGGCGATCACTGGGTCAGCCTCCGCGCTCGTGCCGATGGGATGGCAGCGTTTGCAGGGACGAAACCCATCTGCGATGCATTCTGCTGTCGTCGCATAAAACCGACAGTTCTCACGCAAGGGTTTGCGCGCGGGGCAGGTCAGGCGGCAAAAGATACCAGTTGAGGTCACACCGACGTAGGCGCGCCCGTCATAGGATGCGTCCCGCGCCACGAGCGCGTCGTAGAGAGTATCGGTGTCTGGCAAACTGAATAACATGTCCCCGTTATAGCCGATCAATCTGCCACATGCCGCCTGAAATCGGGCAGCTATTTCACCCGTGTCCATCTGTGCTCTGGAAACAGGTTAAAACCAACGTTAAGGAAGGTCCGACAACCCGAGGGCAGAACATGACCAAGACGCCAAAACCGCAACCCGGCATCATGGATATCGCACTGTATGTCAGTGGCGAAAGCAAGGTCGCTGGTAAATCCGACGTGCTCAAGCTGTCGTCGAATGAAAACCCCTATGGGTTTTCCGACAAAGCACGCGAGGCATTTACCCGTAGCGTTCAGGACTTGCATCGTTACCCCTCGACTGACCACGCGAACCTTCGGGCCGCAATTGGCGAAGTTTACGGCCTCTCTGCTGATCAGTTGATCTGCGGTGCGGGTTCGGACGAAGTGCTTCAGTTCATCGCGACCTGTTACGCGGGCGTTGGCGATGAGATCATCACCACTGAACACGGGTTTTCGATGTATCCGATCCTCGCCAAGATGGTCGG
>JAYPVO010000157.1:0-4574 GCA_038134645.1 Paracoccaceae bacterium | reverse complement strand
GGGGGCAAGTCCAACAGGGAGGATGATGGCGTAACCCTGCCATCAAGGGAACAATTCAACCTATACGACATTTTGGTCGTATTTTACACTCAAATCAGGCGACCAACCGATATCCACCGCTTTCTGTGACCAAAAGGCGAGCATTGGATGGATCGGGTTCGATTTTCTGGCGCAGGCGGTAGATGTGTGTCTCGAGCGTGTGGGTCGTGACACCCGCGTTGTAGCCCCAAACCTCGTGCAGCAGCACATCGCGCGGCACAACACCATCAGTCGAGCGATAGAGATACTTGAGGATGTTGGTTTCTTTTTCGGTCAGACGAACCTTTTTATCATCTTCGGTCAGCAGCAGCTTTTGCGCTGGCTTGAAGGTGTATGGCCCGATCTGGAACATTGCGTCTTCGGACTGTTCGTGCGTGCGAAGCTGAGCACGGATACGAGCCAGCAGAACGGGAAACTTGAACGGCTTCGTAATGTAGTCGTTTGCCCCCGCATCAAGGCCCAGAATGGTGTCGCTGTCAGTGTCATGCCCCGTCAGCATAAGGATCGGACATTTAACGCCCTGCTTGCGCATCACCTTACAAAGCTCGCGCCCATCGGTGTCAGGCAAACCAACGTCCAGAATCACCAGGTCATATAGACCTTCCTTAATGCGACCGATCGCATCGTGACCATTTCCTGCTTCGAATACATCGAAGTCTTCGGTCATGATCAATTGTTCGCCCAGCGCCTCGCGCAGGTCATCGTCGTCATCAACAAGCAAAATGCGTTTGAGTTGTGCCATAGCGTTGGCCTCCATTCACGTCTGATTGAACATCTGTGACTTGCTACGCGCCAGAGCAAGGTTTCCGACAAAAATTCACGCGGTCGTGTCGCAGAGCAGGGAAATGTTTCAATTCCCTACAAATCACCCTAGTTAAGACGGACAGAGAAGAGGTTTCGACGATGGGATTTGCACCCGACATTACAGAGCGACTAGCGCGCGCCCGTGCCGATCTACGCATGGGTGTTCCTGTTGTGCTGGAAAGTGGTGCGCTCGTCCTCGCTGCCGAAACGCTCGATGCCGCCCGACTTGCCGAAGTGCGTGCGATGGGCGGGGCAAGCATTGCAATCACATCTCACCGAGCCTCCACACTCAAGGTCGCAGCCTATGACGGCGATCTGACACGCATCGCGCTGCCCGTTGATGCTGCTTTGACTTGGGTCCGCGGGATTGCCGATCCAGCCGATGATCTGCGCCAACCCATGAAGGGCCCACTCCATGCCCGTCGTGAGGGTTCTGCGGAACCCGCCCGTGCAGCGATTGCCTTGGCCAAGGCCGCGCGTTTGCTGCCAGCGGCGGTTATTGTGGACCTCCCCAATGCCACCAGCTTTGCCCAAGCCCATAACCTGACAATGGTTCCTGATTCTGCAGCGCTCGCCACTGATTTGTCGCCGCTCGACCCAATTATCGCGGCCCGCATGCCGCTCGATGTGTCTGAAGCAGGCCGTTTGCACATCTTTCGTCCGCACGACGGCGCCGAAGAGCACTATGCCGTGGAGATCGGCCAGCCCCCGCGGGACAAGCCCGTTTTAGCCCGCCTCCATTCCGCTTGTTTTACAGGCGATGTTCTCGGCAGCCTTAAATGCGATTGCGGTCCGCAATTGCGCGGGGCGCTGGCGCAGATGGGCCAAGAGGGTGCAGGGGTCCTTTTGTATCTCAATCAAGAAGGACGCGGCATTGGCCTAGCCAACAAAATGCGTGCCTATTCGTTCCAAGATCAGGGCTTTGATACCGTCGAAGCAAACCACCGCTTAGGCTTCGAAGACGACGAACGCGATTTTCGCATCGGGGCAGAGATTTTGCGCCGCATGGGGTTCAACTCAGTTCGACTGCTCACCAACAACCCTGCGAAAGTCGCTCGCATGAACGACAGCGGGATAGAAGTCGTAGAGCGCGTTGCCCTCAAGGTCGGTGAGAATCGTCACAACCACCATTACCTTGCGACGAAGGCATCGAAATCAGGGCACCTGCTGTGACACCGCTCGATCTGGTCGTCGGCCCGACGGGCTTACGTTTCATGAACCGCCATTTCGCCTGCAACATCGGGCGCGGCGGTGTCACGGACAACAAACGCGAAGGCGACGGCGCGACCCCACGTGGGCAACACCGCATCGTTGGAATGCTCTATCGTCCGGATCGCATCGCCAAACCGACCGACTGGGCCGTGCCGATTGGCTACGGTGATCTTTGGTCGGACGATTCCAACCATGAGGACTACAACCTCATGGTCCGCGCGCCTTACCCGCACAGCCACGAAAAACTGCGGCGCGCTGATCCGCTCTATGACCTCGTTCTGATTCTAGATTGGAACTGGCCCCATGCTGTCAAAGGACGCGGTTCTGCCATTTTCATCCATCAATGGCGCCGACCCGTTTATCCGACCGAAGGCTGTGTAGCCCTATCGCGGCGCGACCTGCATTGGATCGCTCCGCGCATCAGCTACCAAAGCCGCGTCTTTATTCTCTGACCTTTAACCGTAGTCGCGCTCACCAAAGATCGCCGATCCCACACGGACATGAGTTGCGCCAAAGGCAATCGCCTTTTCAAAATCGGAACTCATCCCCATCGAAAGCCCCTCTAGGCCGTTCCGCTCTGCGAACTTACGCAAAAGCGCAAAGTGCATCGACGCTTCTTCATCCGCAGGCGGGATGCACATCAAACCTTTGATCGGCAGATCAAGCGCGCGACACTCCGCCACAAAGGAATCGACCTCCGCAGGCAAAATCCCCGCCTTCTGCGGCTCCTCGCCCGTGTTCACTTGGATGAACAGATCAGGGCAGGACCCGATCTCTTGGGCAATACGCGCAATCGCATGTGCCAGTTTCGGACGATCGACCGAGTGAATCGCATTCACCAACTCCATAGCCGCCCGAGTCTTATTGGTTTGCAGCGGCCCGATCAGGTGCAAATCGATTCCTTCGAACTGTTCGCGGAACGCTGGCCACTTTCCTTGCGCCTCTTGAACCTTGTTTTCGCCAAAGACTCGCTGCCCTTCGCGCAAAACCTTCTCCACTTTGGTATTGGGCTGTACTTTTGAGACAGCGATCAAAGTGACGCTTCCCTCTGCGCGACCACTTTCGGCCTCAGCTTTTGCAATGCGGTCTTTGATGTCCGACAAACCCATAACGCGCTCCTGATCGTCTTTTGTTTTAAGGCGGCTCAGCAGGACATAGGCCGATCAAGCCCCCCTGTCACCCGCCATTTCCGCGATAAACGGGTGTGTCCTTCGTGCATCATTTTTGATCAAGGCACCGAATGAACAGGGCAAATGTCTTGAGTGGTGGGGGCTTTGGGCGCACATATCCTGCCAATGCTAGGTTCACTGGCATTCATGTGAATGCAAAAACACGAGGGTAAACCATGAAAAAGATCCTTCTCGCTTCCGTCGCACTGACCGCCTTCGCTGGCGCAGCTGCTGCTGAAGTTTCCTTCTCCGGCTCGGCAACTCTGGGCTACAACGACCACTCTGATCGCACTGCAGGCGCATTTGGCGATCACGATGGTTTCTACTCCGACCTGAACCTCGACGTAGCTTTCTCCGCTACTCTGGACAACGGCATCACCGTTTCGGCTGCAGCTGACGTTGACGAAGTTGACGCTACCGACGGCGAAATGGCTGGCGTTACCCTGACTATCGCTTCGGACGCTGCTTCGCTCGTATATGGCGACACCGAGTTCGCTGCGAAGTCGATGTGGTCGGCAGCTGGCGATATGGAAGCTGATAGCTTTGCGATCCAGGATGGTGAAGGTGTACTCAAAGGCACGTTCTCGTTCGGTGGCGTAGACATGGCTGTATCGGGCCTCGTACAAGACGCTGAAGGCGACTTGGCAACTGACGACCTTACTCAACTTTCGTTCGGCGCTAAGGCAGCCGTTGGTGCTGCAACTGTTGTAGTTGCGTATCAGGAAGAGCTCGTTGCTGCAGATCTGACCAACGGTCTGAACACTACTGCAAACGGCGATATGACCTACGCTGAAACCATGGGTGTTTCGGTTGCATTCGCTGCAGCTGGCGCAGACATCAAAGTTGGCTTCGCTTCCGAGACAAACACTGGCGGCACCGACTACGACTCGACCGGTATCTCGGTTTCTTACCCTATGGGTGACGTAACTGTTTCTGCTTACTACGTATCTGAAGACGACAGCACCGCAGTTGACGCAAAAGACAACTCTGGCATCTCCTTCGCTTACGCTGCAGACGGCATCTCGCTGACCGCTTCGTACGCTGACGAGCAGGGCACCGACGTTACCAAGCTCGAAGGTTCGTTCGACGCTGGCAACGGCCTGACTGTTTATGCTGGTTACATCGGCAAAGACAGCGACACCGACGACACCTACATCGGTGCTTCCTATGACCTCGGTGGTGGTGCAGCTCTGGCAGTTTCGTACGCAGACGACACCAACAACGACGAAGCTTCGGGTGACGACGATATCGGCGCTCAGGGCTACCAGGTTGGTACAACTGTTGCTGTTACCTTCGCATTCTAATCTGACCTAGTCAGTTTGAATGAGAGAGCGGCGCTTCGGCGTCGCT
>JAYPVO010000156.1:0-4578 GCA_038134645.1 Paracoccaceae bacterium | reverse complement strand
TCCTGTCGGGGTCACCAAATCCCTAATTTTTAAAACAACCTATGCGATACAAAAGTTTACGGTTTTGGTGGTGCTGGTATTCCTGTTGAGGCGGTAAAGCCTCTGTTTTTGCAGAATTAATCAAAATGTCATCAAATGCAGGACATTCGCGGAAAGATTGAATAAACTCGTCTCGTGGGGCAAATATTGACGAGGGTAAGGGGCAATGACGAGAGCGGCGCCACTTGATGAAATGATTGAATTTGCGATGGAAGAACTCCTTTCGGGGAGCGAAGATCGCAAGCGTGCGATGGTGCGCAAAATGGCAGAGCGTTGGCCTGATCAACCAGCTTTGGCGTTGGTCTATGCGGTAACTTCGGCAACCGAGGCCATCGAAGATAGCTTTGGCGATGCAGCGGCCTCGGACCCTGTGATCCCATTAGGGTATCGATTGTCCGCCTTGATTTCTGCAGATGTCCACGCGGTTCAATCTATGGGGCAAATTCCATCAGTCGCCGAAGATCTGCTGCATTTTTGGCGTCGAGTTGATCCAAATTTCCTTCGGATACAGTGAGTTTCCGAATTGTAACTAGTTGATCGGGCAGAGAATCGTTAATTGTTGGTAAAGCCTTGGGGGCTAGGTGGGTATGAACGGTTCAGAGCTAGATCACATGATTGAGTTCGCGATTGGCGAACTCGCGGCGGGCGACCCAGAGCGGATTCGCGGGGTCGTTCGGCATATTGCCCAACGATGGCCAGAGCAGAAGGCGTTGATGATCTGCTTTGCGCTCACTTCGGCAGCTGCGCAAATCGAGGATGTCTTTACGGATGGCCGCACCGCGCGGGGACCGCAGGTTGCCTATAAAATGGCAGCACTGGTCGCAGGTGATGTTCTTGCTGCTGAGGCGATGGGTATTTCCCCCGTCAAAGGTCGGGATCTGATGCACTACTGGCGTCGCTCGGATCCCTACTTCTTGAGCTGATTTTCACACCATCCGAATGACATCTTTGTCGATGGCGAGCATGTAGCCGCGACGCGCGATATTCTTAACCAAGAGTTCGCTGACCATTTGGTTTCCGAGAGTATCCCGCAAACGTTTGATTCGCGTCGCACCAGCGGCTTCATCGCAATCAGAGGCGTTACGACCTGAAATGACGGCTTCAATTTCAGCGCCAGAGAGCACGTCGTCATCCATGCGCGCTTCAGCAAGGACCGACAGCGTCTCAATCGCGGCCTCGGTCAATTTGAATTCAAAGTTGTTCAGATAGACCGTGTTCTGATCCCGACTGATCAGCAACGAATTCACTTCGATCCCTTTGCGTTCAATCTGTCCCATACGTCGGTTGAACTGAACAAGCATGACCAGGAAAGTGATCGCTGCGATCAGCAGGGCGGACGCAAAAACCAGCAGAACATAAATCAGCACCTGATAGGATGCGATCGTATCGGAAAATGCCGTGCCCGATTGGGCGAGGATTTCCAGAAGTTTCAGTTCAGCCTGCGATGTGAAATCGTCGTTCGCGACGAATATCTGTTCGACCCGAGCGTTGAACGTGTTGGCGTCTGGCAAGTTCGCGAACATCACGACCGCGGTGATCAAGAGGATCAGAACCACAGCGGCAATCCCGCCGATTACGAATTTGCTGCCTGTCGCGCGTGTCTCAGAAGCGGAGATAGAATTCACCTGCACTGTCCCGTCGTTGTTCGAGTCCGGTTTCGTCAAAAACATCCATGACGTTCAATAATACCCAGCCCGCGGATTCAAGGCGGGGTGAGAGTTCTGCCTCGGCTTGCGCGGCAGTGCATGGCCCGTCGATGCGAGCGACCCCGTATTGCAGACGCAATGGGGAATCCTGTTTGGCCTTATAGTCTGCGTAGCAATCCGCCTGCGCAGCCGACGCCATCAGGAAAAGAATGAAGGATATCGCGTGTTTCATGGTGGGATCAGAACACCAGAAGGTGCGCGGCTATTCAATAACCGAATGAAGGTGACTGCGTGTTATCCAATGGCTCAGCACTGATATTGAGCGACACACCGCGACGATCCCATCGTGCTTTCATCACGGCGCACAACCGCGTCAGACGATGAAAGGACACACTATGTTCAAGACGGTAACGGCGGGTTTAACCGCACTTTCGCTGGCGCTTTCGGTGCCCACTACAGCACAGGCTGGGAACGACGATATTGCAAAGGCACTGGCGGGCTTGGCGATGATCGCCATCGTGGGCGCGGCTCTCTCTGACAACAATGGAAGAGCACAGGTCCAAGTCACACCGCCGCAAACTTACCCAAACCGCAGGGAAGGTGGGCGTGGTCATGATGATCATAGTCGTGACCATTGGGGCCATAACGCCCGTCGTGTCGCGCCTCTGCCCGAAGCATGTAGCATTGAACTGAACCGCCATGGCGAAACACGAGAGTTGTATAACAGCCGCTGTTTGCGCCGGACCTACGCCAACTACGATGCACTCCCGAGCGATTGCCAGACGACCTATCGACATAATGGGCACACGCGGAATGGCTTAGATGCGTCGTGCCTCCGCCAATACGGTTTCCGAACCGAGCGCCGATAATAGGGTCGAGCAGTAGGCACCAAAGGTGCCGCGGGCGGGGCGAGGGTTGGACAATTACCCTCGCCCCGTTTTAGGTGGAGCCATGACAAAGATTGCTCCTGATTTTTCATTTGAACGCGCCGCGATGGATCGTGGCTATCTTCGTATCGCGGGTGTGGACGAGGTGGGTCGCGGGCCATTGTGCGGTCCCGTCACGGCCTGTGCTGTCGTGCTGGATCCCGCGCAAGTGCCCGACGGCCTGAATGATTCTAAACAGCTGACCCCGAAAAAGCGGGCGGTGCTGTTAGAGGCGCTTTTGGACGTGGCGGATGTTTCCATCGCCCATGCATCTGTAGAAGAGGTCGATAGCCTCAACATCTATCACGCCACGCATCTGGCGATGTGTCGTGCGCTCGATGGGCTGTCTGTTCCTGCTGATTACGCGTTGATCGATGGCAATAAGATTCCCAAAGATCTCCAGATTCCCGCCGAAGCCATCGTGAAGGGCGATGCCCGTTCCGTCTCAATCGCGGCCGCTTCAATTGCGGCAAAAATGTGTCGAGACAAAATTATGGTGGACTTAGCGCAACAGTTTCCGGGCTACGGATGGGAGCGAAATGCGGGCTACGGGACGAAAGAACACCTCGAAGCTCTCGTAAAAAAAGGGGTTACACCACATCATAGGCGATCGTTTAAACCCGTGCACAACATCTTGTATCAAGAATAAAACTTAAAGGCTTGATTCAAAAAACTTTTTGACACTGCCCCCCCACTGACTCATCTTAAGGCCAACCATAGAGCGGAAAAATCCGCCGGTTATACGAGGCAGTAAAATGATCAGAGCAGAAGAGAAGGGCGCGTCTGCGCTCCCTCTGAATAGTATTCTTGCGGGCGATTGCATTGAAATAATGAACTCGCTTCCCGCAAATAGCGTGGACCTCATTTTTGCGGACCCGCCCTACAATCTCCAACTTCGTGGCGATCTTCATCGCCCCGATAACTCCAAAGTCGATGCCGTTGATGATCACTGGGACCAGTTTTCGTCCTTCGCGGCCTATGACCAGTTTACCCGTGATTGGTTGGCAGCGGCGCGCCGTTTGCTGAAACCGAACGGTGCGATCTGGGTGATCGGCAGTTACCATAACGTGTTTCGGATGGGTGCCGAACTTCAGAACCAAGGGTTCTGGATTTTGAATGACGTGGTGTGGCGCAAGTCGAACCCCATGCCCAACTTCCGCGGCAAACGTCTGACCAACGCACATGAGACCCTGATTTGGGCGTCCAAAGAAGAGGCCAGCAAATACACCTTCAATTACGAGGCCCTAAAGGCCTTGAACGAAGGTGTGCAGATGCGCTCTGACTGGGTGCTTCCGATCTGCACGGGTCATGAGCGTCTCAAAGACGATGCAGGCGATAAGGCGCATCCGACACAGAAACCGGAATCGCTCCTCCATCGTGTTCTGCTCGGCACGACAAACCCGGGGGATGTGGTTCTGGACCCCTTCTTTGGCACAGGCACCACTGGTGCAGTCGCCAAGATGCTGGGTCGCGAATTTATCGGCATTGAGCGCGAAGAAGCTTACCGTCTGGTCGCGAAGAAACGCATCGAGGCCGTTCGTAAATTCGACAAAGAAGCACTTGAGGTTTCACAGTCCAAACGGGCCGAGCCGCGCGTTGCCTTCGGCGTTCTGGTCGAACGTGGTCTACTGCGTCCAGGCGAAGAGCTGTTCAGCATCAATGGTCGTCACACGGCCAAGGTGCGTGCGGACGGTTCGATTGTCGGTCGGGATATGAAGGGGTCGATCCATCAGGTCGGCGCTCATCTCGAAGGCGCGCCATCGTGTAATGGCTGGACCTACTGGCACTTCAAACGGGACGGTCAGACTGTTCCGATTGATCTCCTGCGTCAGCAGATCCGCTCGGAAATGTCAGCCTAAGCTGATCAAGAGTTACCGCCAGAGCCACCAGCCCTGCTCGGCTGATGTAGGCTCATACCTCCCCGCCGTTTGTTCGGCGGGGCTTTTTGCTATCGAGGCATTGGATTG
>JAYPVO010000155.1:0-4581 GCA_038134645.1 Paracoccaceae bacterium | reverse complement strand
TGATAGCGTTATCCTAAAAATCGTTACCGCTATCACATTTGCAACCTGCGCCCCGCTTTCCTACAAGCGGGGCGCAGGCCGTTTAAGGCCTTAAAATTCTTAATATTTCACGAGGATTTAGTAATGAACGCGCAGATGGCCGCTAAGGTATCCGAAGGCAAAGGCTTTATCGCAGCTCTCGACCAGAGTGGCGGTTCGACCCCCAAGGCCCTGCGCCTCTACGGTGTTGAAGAAAGCGAATACAACGGCGACGCCGAGATGTTCGACATGATCCACCAGATGCGTTCGCGCATCATCAAATCCCCGTCCTTCACAGGCGACAAAATCGTCGGCGCGATCCTCTTTGAAATGACCATGGACCGCGACATCGACGGCACCCCGACCGCTGAATTCCTCTGGAACGCAAAATCGGTCGTGCCCTTCCTGAAAATCGACAAAGGTCTCGCGGACGAGGCAAACGGCGTTCAACTGATGAAACCGATGCCAGAGCTCGACACCCTGCTCGCGCGCGCCGTGACCAAAGGCATCTTTGGCACCAAAGAACGCTCGGTCATCAACGCCGCCAACGCCGAAGGCATCAAAGCCGTCGTCGCACAGCAGTTTGAAATCGGTATGCAGGTTCTCTCGCACGGCCTGATGCCGATCATCGAACCCGAAGTGAACATCACCATCGCTGATAAGGCCGAGGCTGAAACCATCCTGCGCGATGAAATCCTCGCTCAGCTGGACGCTCTGCCCGCCGACAAACAGGTGATGCTGAAACTCTCGCTCCCCTCGGTCGAAAACTTCTACAAACCGCTCGTCGATCATCCCCGCGTGATGAAAGTCGTCGCCCTCTCGGGTGGCTACTCCCGCAAGGACGCAAACGACCTCCTGTCGAAACAGACAGGCATGATCGCCTCCTTCTCGCGCGGCCTGACCGAAGGCCTCTCGGCCAAACAATCGGACGCGGAATTCGACGCCATGCTCGCCGCATCGGTCGGCTCGATCTACGACGCTTCGGTCGCAGGCTAAAGACACAGCGGGGCGCCTTCGGGCGCCCTGTTTCTTTCCTGACTCTACTCAAAAAAACTTTGCGAAATAACCCTTTGGGGGATTCACAAAGCGAATCAGATGTGCGAATCTAGCGTCAACACCCGTCAGAGGTGATTTTGAGGCACGTTATGAATCGCAGCGCACGGCCCGCTATGGGCTCTGTTATTTACTTTACTGTTTTGATCCTTCTGGGTCTCTACTTCACCTTTGCCGCTGTGCAGGGTGAATACGGTGTGTTCCGCCGCGCTGAGATTGACGCTCAAGCCCGTGAATTGCAGTCCGACCTCGACGCGCTCAACGTCGAAGTGGCACATATGCAAAACCTCACCCGCCGCCTTTCTGACACCTACCTCGACCTCGACCTTCTCGACGAACGCGCCCGCGATGTTCTCGGCATGGTCCGCTCGGACGAGATCGTAATCACCCGATAATCCTGCCTTTGTGCCCCCAATATCCCGGGGGTGAAGGCGCAGCCGAGGGGGCCGAGCCCCCTTTTCACCCCTTGTTTACAGGGGCTTCACGCTGCCTTGCACGCCGTGCAACCCACCTATCCACCGCCAGCCGATATTGACTCTCGCTTTATGAACGCCAATCCTGTAATAGATAGTTTAACACTAAACTATCGCCATCACAGGACGGAGGACCTATGGCCGCTAGAAAACCAGCCGCACAGGCAAACGTGTCCAAGGAAGAGCTGCTGAGCTACTACCGTGACATGCTTCTCATCCGCCGCTTCGAAGAAAAGGCCGGCCAGCTTTATGGCATGGGTCTTATCGGCGGCTTCTGTCACCTCTACATCGGTCAAGAAGCGGTCGTCGTCGGCCTCGAAGCTTGCACCAAAGAGGGCGACAAACGCGTCACCTCCTACCGCGACCACGGTCACATGCTCGCATGTGGCATGGATGCAAACGGTGTGATGGCAGAACTTACCGGCCGCGAAGGTGGCTACTCCAAAGGTAAGGGCGGCTCCATGCACATGTTCTCCAAGGAAAAGCACTTCTACGGCGGCCACGGCATCGTTGGCGCTCAGGTGCCGCTTGGTGCGGGTCTGGCCTTCTCGGACAAATACCGTGGCAACGACAACGTCACTTTCGCTTACTTCGGCGATGGCGCTGCGAACCAAGGTCAGGTCTACGAGACCTACAACATGGCGGAACTCTGGGACCTCCCCGTGATCTTCGTCATTGAGAACAACCAATACGCTATGGGCACCTCTGTTGCCCGTTCGACCAAATCGACCACGCTTTACGGTCGCGGCGCTGCTTACGGCATCAAAGGCGAAGAAGTTGACGGCATGTCCGTCCTCGCCGTCAAAGAAGCTGGCGAACGCGCTGTCGCTCACTGCCGCGCAGGCAAAGGCCCCTACATCCTAGAGGTCAAAACCTACCGCTACCGTGGCCACTCCATGTCGGACCCTGCGAAATACCGGACCCGCGAAGAAGTGCAGAAAATGCGCGAAGAGCGTGACCCGATCGAACAGATCCGCGCGATGTTGCTCACTGGCAGCCATGCTTCCGAGGACGATCTGAAAAAGATCGACAAGGAAATCAAAGACATCGTGAACGAGTCCGCCGAATTCTCGAAAACCAGCCCGGAACCAGCTCTCGAAGAGCTGTGGACCGACATTTACGCGTAAGATCGAGAGAGGACATCACACATGGCAACCGAAATTCTCATGCCCGCCCTCTCTCCGACGATGGAAGAAGGCACTCTGGCCAAATGGCTGAAAAAAGAGGGCGACACCATTTCTGCGGGTGACATCATCGCAGAGATCGAAACCGACAAAGCTACGATGGAGTTCGAGGCCGTCGACGAAGGCATCATGGGCAAAATCCTGATCGCTGAAGGCACCGAAAACGTCAAAGTGAACACCCCTATCGCTGTTCTCGTTGAAGACGGCGAAGAGGTTCCTGCGGACGCTGGCCAATCGGCTCCTGCGGCTGAGGCTGCGGCCCCTGTTGCTGCGGCCCCTGCCCCTGCGGCGGCTGCTCCTGCGGCACCGAAGGTTGACCAGTCCCCCGACTGGCCCGAAGGCACCCCGATGAAAACCCAGACCGTCCGCGAAGCTCTGCGCGACGCGATGGCCGAAGAAATGCGCCGTGACCCCGACGTATTCCTCATGGGTGAAGAAGTTGGCGAATACCAAGGTGCTTATAAAATCTCCCAAGGTATGCTGGACGAATTCGGCTCTAAGCGCGTCATCGACACGCCGATCACCGAACACGGCTTTGCAGGTATCGCAACGGGTGCTGCATTCGGCGGTCTGAAACCGATCGTTGAATTCATGACCTTCAACTTTGCAATGCAGGCAATCGACCACATCATCAACTCGGCTGCTAAGACGCTCTATATGTCTGGCGGTCAGATGGGTGCACCGATGGTGTTCCGTGGCCCGAACGGTGCAGCGGCTCGCGTTGGCGCGCAGCACTCTCAGGACTACGCAGCATGGTATGCGCAGATCCCTGGCCTCAAGGTCGTCATGCCCTACTCGGCTGCTGACTACAAAGGTCTGATGAAACAGGCGATCCGCGATCCGAACCCTGTGATCTTCCTCGAAAACGAAATCCTCTACGGTAAATCGTTCGAGGTTCCTGTGCTCGACGATTTCACCATCCCGTTCGGCAAGGCCAAAATCTGCCGCTCTGGTAACGACGTGACCATCGTGTCCTTCGGCATCGGCATGACCTATGCCCTCGAAGCCGCTGAAAAGCTGGCCGAAGAAGGCATCGACGCCGAGGTTATCGACCTGCGCACCCTGCGTCCGTTGGACTACGACACCGTGATTGCTTCGGTGATGAAGACCAACCGCATGATCACCGTCGAAGAAGGCTGGCCCGTTGGCTCTATCGGCAACCACCTGTCGGCATATGTCATGACCCACGCGTTCGACTACCTCGACGCGCCTGTCCTGAACTGCACCGGCAAGGACGTTCCGATGCCTTACGCTGCAAACCTCGAAAAGCACGCTCTTGTCACCACGGCTGAAGTCATCGACGCCGTGAAGCAAGTCACCTACCGCTAAGGAGACAGAGAAATGGCTACAGAAATTCTCATGCCCGCCCTGTCCCCCACGATGGAGGAAGGCACGCTGGCCAAATGGCTGGTCAAAGAGGGTGACGAAGTAAAATCGGGCGACATCATCGCTGAGATCGAAACCGACAAAGCCACCATGGAATTCGAAGCCGTGGACGAAGGCATCGTTGGCAAGATCGTCATCGCTGAGGGCACCGAAGGCGTAAAGGTCAACAGCCTGATCGCGATCCTCGTCGAAGAGGGCGAAGAGGTTCCTGCAGCGGGCGCATCTGCACCTGCTGCGGCTCCTGCGGCTGCGGCACCTGTTGCAGCGGCTCCTGCTGCTGCGGCACCTGCCCCAGCAGCACCTGCCAAAGACGGCAACCGCGTCTTTGCATCGCCTCTCGCCCGTCGCATCGCTGGTCAAAAAGGTCTCGACCTGTCTGCCATCGCTGGCTCTGGCCCGCGTGGTCGCATCGTGAAATCGGACGTTGAGGGCGCAACTGCTGCACCCAAAGCGGCCGCTCCTGCTGC
>JAYPVO010000154.1:0-4611 GCA_038134645.1 Paracoccaceae bacterium | reverse complement strand
TACTTCGCAGCGAGTTCATGCGTCGTGGCAAACTGCTTCGTGCGTTTTACTACACTGCCTTGCTCGAAAATGACGAATACTCCCCGATCCGTCCGCTGGTCGATTGGCTGAACTACAATGGCTTCACCATGGTCACGAAGCCCGCCAAAGAATACACGGACAGCATGGGTCGCCGTAAGGTTAAAGGGAACATGGACATCGAACTCACAGTCGATGCTATGGAACTAGCCCCTCACGTCGACCACATCGTTCTGTTCTCGGGCGATGGCGACTTCCGTCCGCTCGTTGAGGCGATCCAGCGCAAAGGTGTGCGCGTCTCTGTCGTATCGACCATTCGCAGCCAGCCTCCGATGATCTCGGATGAACTGCGTCGCCAGGCAGACAACTTTATCGAGCTCGACGAACTCAGAGACGTTGTTGGTCGACCTCCACGTGAACCACGTGAGGACCAACCAGTATCAGCAGAAGCTGAATAAAACAGGGCGGGGTTTTCCCCGCCCTTTGTTTTTTAGACCAGTAACGAATTCATTAGACTGCACCGCTGGACAGAACCCAGCCATCCGACTACCTCTCAGCCTATGACCAAATCGCCTTTGACACTCTATCTCGCTGCACCCCGCGGATTTTGCGCTGGTGTAGACCGCGCTATTAAGATCGTTGAAATGGCGATCGAAAAATGGGGTGCGCCCGTCTATGTGCGACATGAGATTGTCCATAACAAATTCGTCGTAGATAGCTTGCGCGATAAAGGTGCGGTTTTTGTCGAAGAGCTGGATGAATGTCCGCCTGATCGCCCTGTGATCTTCTCTGCTCATGGTGTTCCTAAATCGGTGCCCGCCGACGCCGAACGTCGCAATATGGTCTATGTCGATGCCACCTGCCCTCTGGTGTCTAAGGTTCACATTGAGGCCGCCCGCCACGCGGATGAAGGCCTGCAGATGATCATGATCGGCCACGCTGGACACCCTGAAACCATTGGCACCATGGGACAACTGCCAGAGGGCGAAGTCCTCTTGGTCGAAACAGTGGATGATGTCGCAACGGTTAAGGTTCGCGATCCAGCCAAATTAGCCTACGTGACGCAAACCACGCTGTCCGTTGACGACACCAAAGACATCGTCGCGGCGCTACATGAACGGTTCCCCGCGATCGTTGGCCCCCACAAAGAAGACATTTGCTACGCCACAACCAACCGACAAGAGGCCGTCAAAGCCATCGCTCCAAAATGCGATGCCCTGCTTGTTGTGGGCGCGCCCAATTCATCAAACTCTAAACGATTGGTCGAGGTCGCAGCAAAGAACGGATGTTCATATGCTCAACTTGTCCAACGCGCATCCGACATAGACTGGCGTGCGCTCGACGGCATTCGCACAATCGGGATCACCGCTGGCGCGTCTGCACCCGAGGTTTTGATCAACGAAGTCGTTGATGCCTTTAGCGACCACTACGAGGTCACCGTCGAACAAGTCGTCACCGCAGAAGAAGACATCGAATTTAAGGTGCCGCGTATCCTAAGGGTCCCCGCATGAACCGTATCCCATTCGCGCCGTTGGCACTTGGCCTCGCTGGCTTGATACCCTTTGTTTTCGGAGCCGTGACAACCCTTGGCTGGCTACCAACTGTCCTCGGCATGGGTGGACCGATGTTCACGCTGGCATATGGCACAATAATCCTGTCGTTCATGTCAGGTGTGCTCTGGGGGTTCGCAACGAAAACCACAGGCGCGCGCGCGGCAGCGGGTTATGCGCTGTCAGTTTTGCCGGCGCTATGGGCGTTCTTTATGCGCGGCGATACGCTTTTTTCCGCAACGACTTATCAAATAACGGGCTTTCTCGGCCTTCTGCTGCTTGATTTCCAATTTTCGAAATGGGACCTGACACCGACGTGGTGGATGCGCCTTAGGGTTATCCTATCCGCGATCGTCATTCTCTGCCTCGCGAGCCTCCTTATCTAATGCCCGATCTATATGCTTACACCGACGGAGCGTGCTCCGGTAATCCCGGCCCTGGCGGATGGGGTGCTCTGCTTCAGGCGAAAACCGATGGTGCCGTCATCAAAGAGCGGGAACTTTTTGGCGGCGAAGCAGATACAACCAATAACCGGATGGAACTCTTGGCCGCGATCAACGCGCTCGAGGCCTTGGAGCGCCCATCATCCCTAACCGTCGTCACCGACAGCGCCTACGTCAAAGGCGGGATCACCGAATGGATGTGGGGTTGGAAGAAAAAGGGTTGGCGCACTTCCACCAACAAACCCGTTAAAAACGAAGACCTCTGGAAGCGTTTAGACGAAGCGGCACGCCGTCACAAAGTCACTTGGGAATGGGTGAAAGGCCACGCTGGCCATCCCGAAAATGAACGCGCAGACGAGCTTGCTCGCCGCGGCATGGCCCCTTTCAAAACCTAATCCCTGCCTTTGTGCTAAAAATATCCCGGGGGTGAATGGCCAACGGCCAGAGGGGGCAGCGCCCCCTTACTGTTTTTTCACCAAATCAACACGCCCAACTGTTTGACTCTACCTGCTGAACGGGGTGATGTGGGTCATAGCTCAACGCTGGACGAACTATGCAGATTTACCTGCCAATTGCCGAAATTTCGGTGAACATTTATCTCCTCTTGGGGATCGGGGGCCTTGTTGGGGTCCTCTCGGGCATGTTCGGCGTTGGCGGTGGATTTCTGATCACCCCGCTTCTGTTCTTTGTGGGAATTCCGCCAGCAGTTGCCGTAGCGACCTCTGCCAACCAAATCGTTGCGTCCTCTGTGTCCGCGCTCATGGCGCATATCAAACGTAAGGGCGTCGACTGGTGGATGGGCACCGTCCTCTTGATCGGGGGCCTCATCGGCTCCGCAATTGGCGTCCAAATATTTAACCTTCTGAAAGAACTCGGTCAGGTCGATCTGCTCGTAAACCTTTGCTACGTTGTCTTTTTGGGCGTCGTCGGTGGTTTGATGATGGTCGAAAGCCTGCGCGCAATCCGCAGAAGCAAGAACGCACTGCCTCCCAAACGAAAGCGCCACAATTGGGTTCATAACCTCCCATTCAAGGTGAAATTCCGCGTCTCGGGTCTGTATATCTCGGTCATTCCACCACTTTTGGTCGGTATGTCCGTGGGCGTTCTCGCGGCCATCATGGGCGTTGGCGGTGGTTTCATCATGGTGCCTGCCATGATTTATGTTCTGGGTATGCCAACTAAGGTGGTGATCGGCACCTCGCTCTTCCAAATCATCTTTGTCGCGGCCTTTACGACGATGATGCACGCGATCACCAACCAGACGGTTGATATCGTTCTTGCTCTGCTCCTCCTTATTGGCGGTGTCGTGGGGGCGCAGTTCGGCACACGGATCGGGATGAAATTGAAGGCCGAACAGCTTCGTATTCTATTGGCTGGTCTGGTTTTGATGGTCTGTCTGAAACTGGCTTTTGATCTGCTCATCGAACCGTCCGAACTCTTTTCGATCGGTGACGCGCTATGATCCGGCTTGTCGCTTTCCTTTGCATGCTTTTGCCATCACTTGCCTTGGCCCAAGAAAAGCTGGTGTTAGGATTGAGCCATGACGAAGTATCGATCACCGCAACCTTCACAGGGTCAGAACTGCTGATCTTTGGTGCTATCAGTCGCGAAACACCCCCACCACAGAACTCTGAACTTGGCGTGATTATCGCTGTTGCAGGTCCGAACGTTCCCGTCACGATCAGACGCAAAGAGCGGGTCGCTGGAATTTGGGTCAACACGGAGTCAGCAAACATCGATATTGCACCATCGTTTTATGCCGTTGCGACCTCTGGCCCGCTCAGTGACGTACTACGCCCTCTCGAAGACCTTCATCACGCGATCACATGGGATCGTGTTGTTCGCTCCGCCGGACAAGACGCTTTCTCGACCACCGAATTTGCCCAAGCCTTTGCCCGTATCAAAGAAAGCAGCGACCTGTTCCAGATGCTCGAAGGCGCGGTCGCCGTTGAAGATGACACGTTGTTCCACACCGCGATCAAGCTGCCGTCAAATTTGACGGAAGGCCCTTATCGTACGCGAATTTTCCTGACGCGGGGCGGGCAAGTTATTGATACGCTGGACACCAATATTCCTGTGTTCAAAGTCGGTATGGAACGCTGGCTTTATAACCTGAGCCGCGAACAATCGGCGCTCTACGGGTTGCTTGCTCTCGTCATTGCAATGGTTGCCGGTTGGGTTGCATCAGCCGCATTCAACGCAATGCGCCGTTAATCATCATCGCTCTGCGCGGTGAGCTTCAACTCAGCGGCAGGCATGTAGAGATCATCAACACCCAACGGCCCAGACGGACGCGCAAGACGGTTACGCACAACCCAACGCAACTCTCTTTCGGCACGTGTGATCGCCACATAAGCCAGTCTCTTCCACAAGGGTTGTCCAGCTTCGGAACGACCCATTTTCGCCGCGATCTCAATGTCAGGTGCGAACACTTGAACGGTGTCCCACTGGCTCCCTTGGGCCTTGTGGATTGTGACTGCGGCACCATGCAAAAACGCGGCGCCCATGCGGGCGGCATACGGAATAAAGGGCTCTTCTTCGCCTTCCTTCTCGATCTTCACAATACTTGCGGCAGACAATTGGGGTTCTTCGGCACCCAT
>JAYPVO010000153.1:0-4655 GCA_038134645.1 Paracoccaceae bacterium | reverse complement strand
CTCTCAGGATCGGGCGGCTCTACAATCACCCAGCAGACCGCCAAACTGCTGTGCCAAGGCCAGCCGTTCGATTCCACGAAATGGGCTAATGAGGCTGCTTATGAAGCCGACTGCCGTCGCTCCACCCTTTGGCGCAAAGTCACCGAAGCTGTTTACGCGATGGCGATGGAAGTCCGCTACACAAAGGACGAGATCCTCACGATCTACCTCAACCGCGCGTATCTGGGCGCAGGCACCCGTGGCTTTGAAGCTGCGAGCCAGCGGTATTTCAGCATTTCTTCGTCGCAAGTAAGCCCGGCCCAAGCAGCTCTCCTTGCTGGCCTGCTCAAAGCGCCGTCGTCCTACGCACCAACGTCCAACCTTCAACGTAGCTGGGATCGTGCTAGCGTCGTTGTCCGCCTCATGGCAGATCAGGGCTACATCACAGAAGCACAAGCCCAAGACGCGCTCGCCAATCCTGCGCAGTTGGCAGAGAACGCCCATGCGCGGCAAGGTGGCTATTACGCGGATTGGGTGATGGACACCGGCCCGTCCTATTTCACCGATGACACCACTGAAGACGTTATCATTAGAACGACCTTTGACCCGCGCATCCAGCAGGCCGCCGAAGGCGCGCTCGAATGGGTGTTCGAAAACAAAGTGCGCGAAGGGTCCGAAGCCCAAGCCGCCATCGTTGTGATGTCTTCTGACGGTGCGGTCCGCGCAATGGTTGGCGGTCGCCAAACCACATCCGGCGGCGCGTTCAACCGTGCGACACAGGCGCTCCGTCAAACAGGATCTCTGTTTAAACCCTTCGTCTATGCGGCAGCTCTTGAACTCGGTCACAGCCCGATGGAGATCATCAACGACGATCCACTCTGCATGAATATCGTGGGGTCTGGCGAATGGTGTCCGCAGAACTACGACCGCGAATTCAAAGGTCCGATCACACTGACCCAAGCGCTTTATGAAAGCCGCAACATCCCTGCGATCCTCCTTTCAGAAAGTGTTGGCCGTGACGCCGTACAAAGCGTCGCAACTGGGTTCGGCATTAGCTCTGACCTTGCCGACGGCCCCGCCCTCGCACTTGGCGTGTCGGAGTCGACGCTCGTCGAAATGACTGGGGCCTACGCAGGCATCTTGAACGGCGGCTCATCTGTTGCGCCTTACGGCCTCGTTGAGTTGAGCCTACGTCGCAATCCTTCTGTGCCTCTCATGGGCGCTGGCGGCGGTATTGGCGAACGCGTCATTCGCGACGAAAGCGCCGCACAACTCACGTGGATGATGCATCAGGTGATCGAACAAGGCACAGGCCAACGGGCGAAAATCGACGGTTGGCAGATTGCTGGTAAATCAGGCACGACCCAAGGCGCACGCGACGCGTGGTTCATCGCATTTACGGCTGATTACGTGACGGGCGTTTGGATGGGGTATGACAACAACACACCGCTGTCTGGCGTAACGGGCGGCGGTCTACCTGCCGAGGTCTGGCATGAAACCATGTCGCGTGTTCTGGACGGGATGATCCCGCTACCTCTGCCAATGACCGCGCCCAGCGGCGAACCCGCTGGACAAGTGATGTCTGATGAACAAGCCAAATCGTTGATCGACCTGATCCTGCGCGATCTGCAAAGCGTTGGGAATTAACGTTCAGCCGCCGCGGTACAGATCGTCTTCGGCGTCCGAGCTATCAATTCCCAGCGCCTCTAGCCCGCTCTCCAAATGGTCCGCGAGGTGCGGAGAGCCCTTGAGGTAATCTTCCGTCGGCGCGCTCGCCTCGGATACGGCGGTCCGATAGGCCTCGTCGTATTCTTCGGCTTCAAAACTACCGCGGCCAATCCAGAAAATCGCAACAAGCGCAGCTTGCTCTTCTTCATTCAGGCGTTCGACAAAGCCGTCAAACTCGGCCTCGCCTCGATCCAGTTCACGCGCAAGGATGATCACCTCGGCGACTTTATCAGATGTAATGTGCATCGCTGCCTCCGGTCCGCATGGTCAACAATAACATTGTGATGTTTGGCGCACCGTGGCTTTGATCTGCCGCAAATCAGAAAATTCGGAAATACAGCCAATCAGGCATCAACTGCGACGCACGGAAGAGCCAAGAAAACAAGGTTGGAAAACTACGTTTGAACTTGCGGCTGTTCATATGTTCGAACATCACACGCGCCGCGTCTTCGGGTGACATGATGAACGGCATTGAGAAATTATTCTTGTCAGTCAATCGGGTACGGATAAAGCCAGGGTTGACCAATTGAACTTCGACCGAGGTGGATTTTAGGTCGGACTTCATCGTCTCGGCCAATGACATAATGCCCGCTTTTGAGGCCGAATAGCCAATTGCACCGGGCAGACCTCGAAACCCTGATAGTGATCCCGTGAGAACGATATGGCCAGCATTGCGCTGAACCATGTCGGGAACGGTCGCTCCTAACACACGCATTGCCCCCATCAGGTTCACGTCCATCATGGTTTCTGCGTCATCCGCGTTCCACTCAGTCGCGGCCATCGGCCAATAGACACCCGCGAGGAACACCACGCCATCAATAGGTCCGATCGAGGCGGCAGCGGCGCGAACGCTTTCAGAGTCAGATACATCGACCCCTACGATACGCGCGGGCCGAGACAATTCGTCGGCGACCTCTTGCAGGCGGCTTTCCGAACGCGCCGACAAGATCAAATCGACCCCTTCGTCCGCCATGATTTTGGCCAACGCACGGCCCAAGCCTTCGCTGGCGCCAATCAGCCAATAGGTTTTCCCCGCCCAGTCTCGCATGATCAAACCCGTCGCATCGTTGCGACAAGCTCTCCCACTTTGATGCCGAACTTTCTGAACTGGGACCTGTTCACCAACTCCCCAGAGGGTGAGGTGTACATCCAGTCTGTCACCGACAGGACATGGCCTCCGGCATCTTCGGTCAGTTTAATTCGGTAGTTCAGAACGATCGCAGACCCCGCCTGACGGCCCGTCGCGGTGCCGATCACATCAGGGGCAGTCGCAGTTACGGTGCCATCTTCGGCAACCTTCAGATCCCAATGACGCAGCTGCGTCGCGCCGCTATCATACTGGAATTCCTCTGTCATTTCGCCAGAGTTACCGTTCCAAGACGCATTGAATTTCCCAAAAAACCGCGATGCCACTCGACCAAACGGACCATAAATCACGCCACTACACAGCATAGCGCCGTTCAAATCTGTACGAATATCGATTGGACGACCGGCGGCGTAGTCCTCGACCCGTTGAGCCGCAAACCCAAAGCGCGTGCCGATGATCACCATCGCTGCAATCGCGACGCAAAAGCCTATAACGAATTGTAACATCTCTACCTCCTAACGGCTCACGTCTTGAATGGGTGGAATGGGGCGATCTCGGTATTTTGCGCCCTTGGTTTTGAGTTTCAGGGCCTGCCACAGGATCAGCCCCATCACGCGCAGCGACCCCAATGGTCGACGCACATAGGCCCTCGCGATGTCCCGATTCTTCAATGGTCGACGAGGGCCCGATAGCGTGGCCACGACCCCTCCGTCTGAACCGTCGCCAAACTCGATGACGATATCGATAGCCTGCTCACTAATGTCGAAGCGGAATTTGTAACCGCCCGAGATCGTCTGAAAAGGCGATACGTGAAAGATCTTTTGCGCAGAGACCCAGCCGTTTCGATCCAGTGGCGCAAGGTCATCGTGGTGACATAGGTAAGAATGGCGATCACCAAAGGTGTTGTTCACCTCAGCAATAACCACTCGAAGAATATCGTCGCGGTCATGGCAGAGCCAAAAGCTGACAGGATTGAACACATATCCCAATGCGCGTGGTTGAGTGAGCAGCTGGATGCGACCCATCTGCCCGATCCCATGCGCGTCCAAAACGCTCCGCACCCACGCGACGCCCTGCCCCTGCTTGGGCTCACCACCGTGATCCACGTCGCGCACGGTCCAAGGACGCATTGCGTTTCGCCCAAAGCCCCAAGGCGCGCTTACCCGCGTATCCATGTCGAGCAGCACATAATCGATGGAATAGCGGAACGAATTGCGGATCGCGCCCCGCCGCCCATGAAAGGTCTGCCCTTCGATGTAATCGACTGGGATCATTCCGCCGCCACCCGCAAATTGGTCGTCGCATTGATGCCCGCGACGACATCCAGCGCACTCGACAAACCGTCCTCATGGAAGCCGTTCTTCATCCAAGCGCCACAGAACCACGTGTTGTCGGTACCGTTAAACGCAGCCACCTCCCGCTGCGCTTCGAGCGCGCCAAGGTCGTAAACTGGGTGCCGCAATGTCACCTCATCCCAGATCAACTCCTCCTTGATCGAACGGTTCGAGTTGAGCGTGACAAAGTAATCGTCTCCGGTGAGCCAAGACTGCAGCGAATTCATCCAGTAGGTCAGGTCAATCGGCTCGTCCGTGCGGCCAGTGACTTCGGTGTAGTTCCACGACGACCAGACCGATTTGTGCCGCGGCATGATCGAAGCATCGGAATGCAACACCACGCGGTTGGGCTGATATGACATCTTAGAAAGGGCCGCCGTTTCATGGGCACGCGGATCGGCCAACATACGCAAGCTGTCGTCAGAGTGCGTCGCAAAGACCACTTCGTCATAGGCCTCCCAATCGGCCCCAGACAGCTTTACCTCAACTCCAGCCGCCGTGCGCCGCACCGCATCCACATAGGCCCC
>JAYPVO010000152.1:0-4839 GCA_038134645.1 Paracoccaceae bacterium | reverse complement strand
GATGTGCGCCGCGAACGGACCTTCTGGGAAAAACTGCTGGGCCGCGCCGCGCCGATGGCGAAATTCGCGGCCCGCTTTGAAACCGTTCAGGGCCAGATCGACAAGATCACCGATGATCTGTTGATGCATGAACATACGCTTCTCAAGGACATCGAAAGCCTTGATGTGCTCTACGAGCGCACGCTGACCTTCTATGACGAACTCGCACTTTATATCTCTGCGGGCGAAGCAAAGCTGAAAGAACTGGACGAGGACACCATTCCCGCCAAAGAAGCCGAAGTTGCCGCAGCCCCCGAAGGTGACGGCGTTATGGTTGCCCAAGAACTCCGCGACCTGCGCTCTGCCCGCGACGATCTGGAGCGCCGTGTGCACGACCTGAAACTCACCCGTCAGGTCACGATGCAGTCGCTACCGTCGATCCGTCTGGTTCAGGAAAACGACAAGTCGCTGGTGACAAAGATCAACTCGACCCTCGTGAACACTGTGCCGCTATGGGAAACCCAACTGGCGCAGGCTGTCACCATCCAACGCTCTGCCGAAGCGGCCAAAGCCGTGCGCGAGGCAAACGACCTGACCAACGAACTTTTGACCGCCAACGCCGACAACCTGCGTCAAGCGAACAAGGTCGTTCGCGAAGAAATGGAACGCGGCGTATTCGATATCGAAGCGGTCAAAAAGGCCAACGCGACCCTTATCGCGACAATCAACGAGAGCCTCGAGATTGCCGACGAAGGCAAGCGTAAACGTGCCGAAGCAGAGGTTGAACTGCAGCGAATGGAGAATGAGCTCAAGGAGACCCTTGCCAGCGCCAAGGCACGCGGCAATGCTACGGGCTACAACATCGGCACTTCGACAGGCGCATAAATGAACGGATGGGGACGGCGTATATCTATGGCGGCGGTTGGGCTTTCGCTCTCCGCTTGTGTGGATATGCCGTCCCCACCTTTGACCAACGCGCCGCCTGCGCCTGAAGTCACACCAACTGCGCCCGAAGCGATCGCTGCCCCATCACGGCAGAGCGAATTGCTGTCCCTCTACTATGCGCGCCTACAGAACGATTTGCTGGCCCAAGGTCTCATGCGCACAGATGACGGCCATGTGGATGCGCCCTTTACCGACACGCAACTGACCGCGAATTTCATCCGCATTGCGCTGTTCGACGAATACACGAACGCAGGTGGGACATTGCGGGCACGTGTCACCTCGTCTGCGCTACGCCGCTGGGATCAACCCATTCGGATGAACGTTCAATTCGGTGCAAACGTGCCCGCAGACATTGTCGCGACAGACCGTGACTACATCGCGTCCTTCGCATCGCGGCTGTCGTCCATCACTGGCCTTCGCATTAGCCAAGTCAGCAACGGCGGCAATTTCCATGTTTTGGTCCTGAACGAGGATGACCGCCGCGCCGCTGGTCCTCTGATCCGCAGTTTGATCCCGACGATCGACGACAGTTCGCTCCGCTATGCGGTGAACCTTCCGCGCGATCAGTTGTGCGTGGTGATTGGCACCTTCAAACCCGACGGCCACACTTACCAAAGCGCGGTCGCGATCATTCGCGCAGAACATCCTGAATTGATGCGCCAATCCTGTGTGCACGAGGAATTGTCGCAAGGGCTTGGCCTCGCCAATGATAGCCCCCGTGCGCGTCCGTCAATTTACAACGATGACGACGAATTTGCGCTACTCACCCGTCACGACGAACTTTTGTTGAAGATACTTTACGATCCGCGCCTCAGCACTGGCATGACCGAAGCCGAGGCCACACCCATTGTCCGCCAGATCGCAGCAGAGCTGGTCGGTGGACCTGTGTAATTGAAAGGAGCCTCTTATGGGCATTTTGGATTTTCTGTCCGGTCAATTCATCGACGTTATTCATTGGACCGACGACACCCGCGACACGATGGTTTGGCGGTTTGAACGTGAAGGCCACGAAATCAAATACGGCGCGAAACTGACCGTTCGCGAAGGTCAGGCGGCCGTGTTCATTCATGAGGGTCAGATGGCGGATGTGTTCCAGCCTGGCCTCTACATGCTTGAAACCAACAACATGCCGATCATGACCTCGCTCCAGCATTGGGATCACGGGTTCAAATCGCCATTCAAGAGCGAGATTTACTACATCAACACCACCCGTTTTTCGGACCTCAAATGGGGCACGAAAAACCCGATCATGCTGCGCGATCCTGAGTTCGGCCCGACCCGTATTCGCGCCTTTGGCACCTACACGATCAAGGTGTCTGATCCAGCGAAGTTCATGACCGAAATCGTCGGCACCGACGGCGAATTCACGATGGATGAGATCAGCTTCCAAATCCGCAACATCATCGTCCAAGAGTTCAGCCGCGCAATCGCATCCTCTGGAATCCCTGTTCTGGATATGGCTGCCAACACCGCCGATGTCGCCGCCTTAGTGAACAAGGCCATCGCGCCGACCATCGCGGCCTATGGCCTTGAAATTCCAGAGTTCTACATCGAAAACATCAGCCTACCCGAGGCGGTTGAGGCAGCGCTTGATGCCCGCACGAGCCGTGGGATCGCAGGCAATTTGGATGACCACATGAAATGGCGCGCGGCAGAGGCGATGGGCCATCCAGCTTCTGGCGCGGGTGCTGCTATGGCAACGGGCATGGGCGCTGGCATGGGCATGGCGATGGGTCAGGCAATGACTGGCCCTTGGGGTGCCGCACCACAGGCAGCCCCTCAGGTCGCCCCCGTGGCTCCTCCTCCACCGCCCGTCGAAAAGGTCTGGCACATCGCGGAAAACGGCGAAACCAAAGGCCCGTTTTCAAAGGCATCATTGGGCCGCATGGCTGGCGACGGCGCATTGACCCGCGAAACATTGGTCTGGACCGCTGGTCAGGACGGCTGGAAACCTGCGGGCGATACAGAACTCGCGCTCTTGTTCACCGTCGCACCGCCCCCGCCGCCGCTACCGTAATTTTGCGGGTCGGTTGACCTGTGGAGTGTCGCTCATCGATTTCCACGCGGATAGAGCGGTGGCGAGATCATCGCTCATCCTGCGGAACGAGGCCGAATGGATTTTGTCCAGCGCGACCTGAAAGTCGCCAACCGCAATATCCAGAGCGATATTTCCCGCCATCATGTGAAACGCCGCATGCAGTCGACGGACCTTATGCGGACAGGGCTGGAGCTGATCTACTTTTGGACGTGCATAGAACCATTCCCCAAAGGCGCAGCGGTCGTCACGGCAGATCGTCCCAACGGGCAAATCGCGGTTCTTTTCCGTTGCGGCCTGAGAAAGACGGTTTTTCCACGCTGCGTGCGCAGCCAATGCAGCATCAATTTGAGCCCCATCAATTTTTGCCCCGGTCTTGGTCGTCATGTCAGGAAACCTTTTCTAGTCATGACTTTAGAACGGGTCAGCAGACCACTATATTAGCGGCATAGCCCAAGGATTTCGAATGACTGTTCAAGAACACCGTTTTCCCTGCGAACAATGCGGCGCCGACCTGAGATTTGATCCGTCTCAGAACCGTTTGCTCTGCGATTTTTGCGGCCATAGCGAAGCCGTGGAAAAGGGCGACTATGCGGGCACAGCGATCAATGAGTTGGACTTTGACCTCGCGATCCGCAACCAGTTGCCCCAAGCCGAAATCGAAGAAACCCGCGTGAGCGCCTGCCCCAACTGCGGGGCGCAAGTGGACATCCACGAAAAAGATCACGCTGTTGAATGTCCGTTCTGTGCGACCCCAGTGGTGACGGACACGGGCACACATCGGCATATCAAACCCAAAGCGCTCTTGCCGTTTGGACTTGATGAAAACCAAGCCCGCGATGCGATGACGAACTGGCTGGGCCGCCTGTGGTTTGCGCCCAACGGATTACAGGAATATGCCCGCAAGGGACGCAAGTTGAACGGCATCTACGTCCCCTATTGGACCTATGACGCGGATACTAAATCGACCTACACGGGGCAAAGGGGGGACGATTATTACACCACCCACCGCGTTGTAAGAAACGGCAAAGCCCAGACCGTGCGCCAGCGCCACACAAAATGGCGAAATGCCTCTGGTCGCGTGGCGCGGTTCTTTGACGATGTGCTGGTGCTCGCGTCCAAATCGCTGCCGAAACGGTATACGGACGGGCTTCAGCCGTGGAACCTGTCCGAACTTCAGCCTTATTCGCCCGATTTCCTCGCGGGGTTCCGTGCAGAGGGCTATCAGATCAGCCTTGAGGACGGCTACACCGAAGCCCGCGCCTATATGGATGCGATGATCCTACGGGATGTGAAGTTCGACATTGGCGGTGATCATCAGCGGGTGAGCAACATCAACACCACGATCAGTGACGTGACGTTTAAACACATCCTGCTGCCCGTATGGCTCGCTGCCTACAAATATCGCGGGAAAACCTATCGGTTCGTTGTGAATGGTCAGACGGGTAAAGTGCAGGGCGAACGCCCCTACTCTGCTTGGAAAATCGCCTTTGCAACAATCATCGGTCTGATTGTCGCTGCGGGCGTGGGATACATTGCAGCGCAGAGCAAGTAAGTTTAATCAGATGACTTGACTAATTGGTGTTTTAGCGGCACCCAGAGGTCTACTGTTAACGCTACCAGATGAGGCCCGAAATGATCCTGTGCTGCGGTGAAGCCCTTATTGATATGTTGCCCCGCACCTCGACCGAAGGTGAGGCATGCTATGCGCCCTACGCTGGTGGTGCCGTGTTTAACACCGCGATTGCGCTGGGTCGTCTGGGCGCGAAAATCGGATTCTATTCGGGTATCGCGCAGGACATGATGGGCGAGGTTCTCACCGAAACGCTCGTCAATTCAAAGGTCGACACCTCGACCGTTGTCTATTCGGACCGCCCTTC
>JAYPVO010000151.1:0-4861 GCA_038134645.1 Paracoccaceae bacterium | reverse complement strand
TCGGGCATTGTCTATAACGCGTGGCTGGGTGATCGACTGCTCTTCAAACCCGAAGACGTGCAAATCTGCCCGCTTCCACTGTTCCACGTGTTCGCGACGATTGTGTCGCTTGGTGCGTCGCTCGGCTCTGGTGCGCATTACGTGCTGCCGACCCCTGCGGGCTATCGTGGCGATGGTGTGTTCGACAACTTCTGGAAGCTGATCGAACGTCACAAGGTTACGTTTATGATCACCGTGCCTACGGCGATTGCGGCCTTGATGCAGCGTCCTGTGAACGCGGATATCTCGTCGTTGCAGCTCGCGTTCTGTGGTTCTGCACCGCTGCCGGTGGAGCTCTATAAACGGTTCGAACAATCGGCCAAGGTGACCATCTGCGAAGGCTACGGTCTGACCGAGGCGACCTGCCTCGTGTCGATCAACCCGCCAGATGGCGAAAAGAAAATCGGGTCCATTGGTTACCCGTTCCCCTATACCGACGTGAAGATTTTCGACCACGTTACGCATCAGGAATGTGGCACTGATCAGATTGGCGAGATTTGCCTTTCTAGCCCCGGTGTAAACATGGGTGCGACCTATACCGAGGCCGCAAAGAACGCTGACCTCTATTATCCAGGTGATCTGGGGCCGACCCAATACCTGCGGACGGGCGATTTGGGGCGTATCGATGCGGACGGTTATCTGTGGATCACGGGCCGCGCGAAGGACCTCATCATCCGTTCGGGTCACAACATCGACCCCGCTGAGATCGAAGAGGCGCTGGCAGGTCACCCGAAGATCGCCTTTGCGGGCGCGATTGGTCAGCCTGACAGCTACGCGGGCGAACTGCCTTGCGCCTATGTCGAATTGATCGATGGGGCAGAGGCGACGGTCGAGGAACTCTTGGAGTTTGCCAAAGAGAAAATCCACGAACGTGCAGCGCATCCAAAACACCTCGAGATTTTGGACGAACTGCCGAAAACGGCTGTTGGCAAGATCTTTAAGCCCGACCTGCGCAAACGAGCGATCACGCGCGTCTACAACGAAGCCTTGGCCGAAGCGGGTCTAGCCGCAGAAGTGGTCGAGGTGGTCGAGGATAAAAAGCTGGGCTTGGTCGCTAAACTGGCCCGCACGGGTGAAGTCTCTGACGAGGCTGTTGCGACCTGCCTTGGTGCACATACTCGTCCGTGGGCTTGGGCCGCGTAAAACCCGCGAACATGGCGATACAGAATGGCAGCGTCGATCCCTCGGCGCTGCCATTTTCGTTTTTGCGGGTCCTAGATGGTAGACTTGACCAGATAAGGGGCAGATAAGCGGCGCAAGTTTTAGAAAAAGGATGTCATTATGACTTGCGAGTTTTGCGGTGCCGCTGACACCACCGAAGTCACCATTTCTCCGCGTGAGGATACCATTGCGCTCTGTGCGACCTGCGCTGAAGGTCTGTCGGGCGCCCCGACCGATGCCCCGCACTGGCAGTGCCTGAACGGTGCGATCTGGTCTGAAACCCCAGCGGTTCAGGTTGCGGCTTTCCGCGTGCTCAAGGCACTGGATGCGGCATGGGCGAATGACGTGCTCGACGGTGTTTACCTTGATCCTGAGGTTCAGTCGTGGGCTGAGGCTGGCATCTCTGAAGTGAGCGATGTTGTCCACAAAGACAGCAACGGCACCGTTCTGGCGAACGGCGACACGGTGACCTTGATCAAGGACCTTCCTGTAAAGGGTGCGGGCTTTACCGCGAAACGTGGCACGGCTGTGCGGAACATTTCGCTGGTGCCAGATAACGCGGGCCATATCGAAGGCCGCGTTGAAGGTCAGCGGATCGTGATCCTGACCCAATTCGTCAAAAAGAACTAAGGGATATTGGGGGCAATGCCCCCATATCCAACTTTTGGGCAGGGGCCTCGCTCAGCGCTTTGCGGCGCGGCGTCTGCGCAAGATAAAGTGGATGATCGCCGTCAGGATCAAGCCACCCGTGAGTAGGGCGGCTAGCGGCAATGTCACGATGAGCATCCAGCCCGAGAGGCTCCACCCCGCCAGTGTCGGTCCCCAATCGTAACCGTCCACGATACACGGGAATGTCGCGTTTTCAGTGACGGTGCAGCCGTGTTTGTCAGCGAACCAGCCAACCCAAGTCAGCACAGCGATAGGGCTCAGGCACAGGGCGATCAAAGCGATCCATATGCCGTAGAGCCATCGCATTTAGGTGCGGCCTTTTTTGGCTGTCCCAATCACCCCTTGAGAACTTTCAGCGCTTCGCCCAGATCAATCGCACCATCATAGAGCGCGCGGCCAGAGATTGCGCCGTTCAGTGCTGCGCCGCAGTTTTTCAGGTTCCGCAGATCGTCGAGCGAGGACACGCCGCCAGAGGCGATCACAGGGATCGACATGGCGTTGGCAAGTTCGGCTGTGGCTTCGACGTTCGGGCCTTGCATTGCGCCGTCACGGTTGATGTCGGTGTAGATGATCGCCGACACGCCTGCGTCCTCGAACGAACGGGCGAGGTCGATGACGTTGACGTTGGTTTCTTCGGCCCAGCCTTTGGTCGCGACCTTGCCATTGCGGGCGTCGATGCCGACGGCCACGTGACCAGGGAAGGCCTTGCAGGCTTCGCGCACCAGATCAGGGTTTTCAACGGCAACGGTGCCGAGGATCACGCGGGTCAGGCCCTTATCGAGCCAGCGTTCGATTGTTGCCATGTCGCGGATACCACCGCCGAGCTGGGCAGGGACCTTGCACTGTTTGAGGATTTCTTCGACGGGGGCAGCGTTTACGGGTTCACCCGCAAAGGCGCCGTTCAGGTCAACAAGGTGCAGCCATTCGCAGCCAGCGTTCACGAATTCCAGCGCTTGTGCAGCGGGGTTTTCGTTGAACACCGTGGCTTGATCCATTTCGCCTTTGTAGAGGCGCACGGCATTGCCGTCTTTGAGGTCGATAGCAGGATAGAGGATCATAGCGGGCACCCGTTTGTCTGTTTGCCTGTCCTTAACCACGGAGAGGCCAGAATTGCAACGAACCCAACGTCATACTTGATTGGAATCGGCCATGATGAGCAGGCTGAGGCCAAAGAGAACATGGGAGGAAGACATGAAGACTCTGGCACTGGCAGCAATTGCTGCATTGGGACTTGCGGGCGCAGCTCTGGCTGATCCGCTTGAGGGAACTTGGCGCACGGTTGCAGATGATAACGGCAACTCTGGCCTGATCTCGGTTGCACCTTGTGGTGATCAACTCTGCGGAACCCTGATTAAGTCGTTCGATAGCGCGGGCGCTGAAATGGAATCCGAGAATATTGGCCGTCAGATCATTTACGAAACCGTTGCGAACGGTGACGGCACTTATTCTGGCAAGGTTTGGTCCCCAGACCGCGATAAGGTCTACAACTCGAAACTCGTGCTCGAAGGGGATACCCTTCAAGTAAACGGATGTGTGCTCATGATCTGCCGTAACGGCGGCACGTGGATGCGTCAGTAAAAACGAAAGGGCGCCGCGAGGCGCCCTTTTTTATGGCTTCCAGTTGAGGAAGTTCGCGATGAGCCGAAGCCCTGTTGCCTGCGACTTTTCGGGGTGGAACTGGGTTCCGACCACGTTGTCACGGCCCACGATCGCGGTGATGTCTCCTGCGTAATCCACATGAGCAATCCGCTGGGCAGGATCGCTGACTTTCATGTGGTAGGAGTGCACGAAATAGGCGTGGTCGCCCGTTTTGATGCCGTCGAGCACGGGGTGCGGGTTGTCGATCACCAGATCGTTCCAGCCCATATGGGGCACCTTGAGTGTCTCATCCGCTGGGGTGATCTTAACGATCTCGCCGCCGATCCAGTCGAACCCTGCGGTTTCTTCGTATTCGTGACCGAGCGTGGCGAGCATCTGCATGCCGACGCAGATGCCAAGGAACGGTTTGCCGTCCTTTTCCACCGCTTCGACAATCGCCTCGGCCAAGCCACCCATATCATTGAGCGCCTTGCGGCAAGCTGGAAACGCACCGTCACCCGGAAGGACGATACGATCCGCTTTGGCCACAACATCAGGTTCGGAGGTGACAACAACCGTGCCACGCCCCGCTTCATGCGCCATCCGTTCAAAGGCCTTGTGGGCCGAGTGAAGGTTGCCGCTGTCGTAATCTACAAGCGCAATCAGGCTCATAGGGCGCCTTTGGTCGATGGAAGGCTACCCGCCATGCGCGGATCGGATTCTACAGCCATGCGCAGCGATTTTGCGACCGCTTTGAACGCAGCCTCTGCGATGTGGTGGCTGTTCACGCCGTGCACAAGGTCGATGTGCAGGGTGATGCCACCGTGCAGCGCCAGCGCCTGAAAGAACTCGCGGACGAGTTCGGTGTCAAAGGTGCCGATCTTTTCTGCGGTGAAGGGGCAGTTCCAGACAAGGAACGACCGACCCGACAGATCGAGTGCGGCACGCACCTGCGTGTCGTCCATTGCCAGCGCAAAGTGGCCGTAACGGTTGATGCCTTTCTTGTCGCCCAGTGCCTTAACCAGCGCCTGACCGATGGCGATACCCGTGTCCTCGACGGTGTGGTGATCGTCGATGTGGTAGTCGCCTTTGGCGCGGATGGTCATGTCGATCAGCGAGTGACGCGACAACTGGTCGAGCATGTGGTCAAAGAACCCAACGCCCGTTTGATTGTCATAGGTGCCCGTCCCGTCGAGGTTCAGTTCGACCTCAATCGACGTTTCGGCAGTTTTTCTCGTGATCTTTGCGGTGCGCATGGGGCCTCCGTTCGTTTACGAAGGCCTTATACGGCGGGGCAGGGGGTAGGCCAAGCACTGAAAAACAAAAGGACGCCCGAAGGCGTCCTGTTTGGTGGTCCATTTGGAGCGGGCGAGGCGATTCGAACGCCCGACCCTAACCTTGGCAAGGTTATGCT
>JAYPVO010000150.1:0-4959 GCA_038134645.1 Paracoccaceae bacterium | reverse complement strand
GCGCTGATCGACGTGGTGGCCCGTGGTGCCGAAGAGGACCGCACCACCCTGCGTGCCTTGGAGAACCTTCAGGTGACTACGGCGGGCGGGACGCTCATTCCGCTCGCGTCGATTGCGCGTCTGGATTGGACGACCGAGGCCCCCGTCATCAAACAAGAAGGCCGCGTGCCGACGATCACCGTTGTTGCTGCGATTAATACCGATGACCAGCCTGCAACCATCGTCAACGACCTTGCCGATCAGATCGAGGCCTTCCGCGCTGATTTGCCGAACGGCTATAAGGTCGAGGTCGGCGGCCCCGTTGAATCGAGCGCGGAAAGCCAGGCTCCGATTGCCGCGGTTGTGCCGCTGATGCTGATCATCTTCTTGTTCCTCGTGATGGTGCAGGTGCAGAGCTTCCGACTGATGTTCGTGGTTCTGGCTGTGGCCCCTCTGGGTCTGATCGGTGTTGTGGCCGCTCTGCTGAGTTCGGGCGCGCCGCTGGGCTTTGTCGCGATCTTGGGCGTTCTGGCCTTGGTCGGGATTTTGATCCGCAACTCGATCATTCTGGTTCAAGCGATCGAAGACCTACGCGCCGAAGGAAAATCCCGCTGGGATGCGGTGTATGAGGCATCAGACAGCCGTGCGCGTCCGATCCTCTTGACCGCGGCGGCGGCATCGCTGGCGCTGATCCCGATCTCGCACCAGATTTTCTGGGGTCCGATGGCCTATGCGATGATGGGCGGGATTATTGCGGGGACGTTGATCACACTTCTCTTTGCACCCGCGCTATATTGTGCTGTCTTTGGGGTCAAAGCCCCCAAGGAGGCCGCATGAGCCCATTGAAACGCTGCATCGACCATCGAACACTCGTCGCGAAAAAGCGGCGGGTGCAGATGCGCAAACGGTTGATCGAGGCCGCGACGCTGGTCTTTGCGGAACGCGGGCCAGAGGCCACGCTGATTGACCATATCATCCACGAGGCGGGCGTATCGCGGGGCAGTTTCTATAACTACTTCCGCTCTATCGACGAGTTGTTGGAAGAGGCGAAGTTCAACCTCGCCGAAGAGATCATCTCGGTCGTGTCGGAATCGGCCAGCACAGAGGATGACCCCGCCGTGGCCCTGTCTTACGGGCTGAACTGGTTCATTCGGATCGCAATGGAATATCCGCTCTACTTGGATTTCACCGCGAAACTCGGCACCCGTGGGTTGGGTCAAGGCAGCATGATGCGCGAAACCACCCCGCCGATCATCCGCAAGGGGATTGAGACAGGGCGGTTCTGCGCGATGTCCGAACAAACGGCGGCGGATATTCTAGAGACAACGGGCCTCGCCATTTTGCGGCGGTTGTTGGCGGGCGATACGGTCGATCTGCCGTCCTATGCGGCGGCGATTTTGCGGATGTTGGGGATCGCCCCTGATGAGGCTGCAGAGATCGCAGCGCGGCCTGTGCCCGACATCACGGTGCCCGACGATCTGCTGATCGCACGCAGCGCGGAACGCTCTACCGCTTAACAAAAAGGCCGGCGTCGTGATGACACCGGCCTTTGATCTTTTCAGGGATGGCGGGATCAGTCGCTGATCGCACCTTCTTCGTCACGGCGTTCGTGCATCCCCTTTTTCACTTTGGCACCGATGATCAGAGGCAGGATGAAGCCGATGATCGCGATTGCCCAGAGGAACAGCGCAAGCGGGCTGTCGATCAGGGTGAACCAGTCGCCGTTGTCGATGGTGATCGCGCGGCGGAGGTTGTTCTCCATCGCGTTGCCGAGGAGCGTCCCGAGGATGATCGGCACCAGCGGCACGTCGAATTTACGCAGAACCCAGCCCATGACGCCAAAGGCAATCATCACCCCAAGGTCAAAGGTAGACCCCGAAATCCCGTAGATCCCGACAAAGCTGACCATTGCAACGATCGGCATCAGGATGCGTGGCGGGATCAGAAGGAGCCGTGTGAACAGGCCCACCATCGGGATGTTCATCGCCAAGAGCATGAAGTTCGCGATGAAGAGCGCTGCGATCAGGCCCCAAACCACGTCAGGGTTCTGGGTGAACAACAGCGGACCCGGTGTGATGTTGAGCGACAGAAGCACGGCCAGAAGAACCGCCGTTGTGCCCGACCCCGGAACGCCCAGCGCCAGCATCGGCACCAGCGCACCACCAGCGGCAGCGTTGTTGCCAGCCTCAGGTGCCGCAACACCGCGCGGATCGCCTGTGCCAAAGGTGCCTTCTTTGTCGACCAGACGCTTTTCCATCGAATAGCTGATGAACGACCCCAGCGATGCACCTGCCCCCGGCAGAACACCCGCGAGGAAGCCAAGGAACGAGGTCCGCAGCATCGTCGGCGTGCATTGTTTGATCATCGACATCGGCGGTGTCAGACGACCGATTTCCAGCTTACGGCCCGAGCCGCTGGCTTCGCCGTGGCGGGTTTCGAGGAAGATGAACACTTCGGACAGAGCAAAGAGGCCAACAATCGCCACGAGGAAGTCGAGACCGTCGTAGAGGTGCACTTCGCCGAAGGTGAAGCGCGGCACGCCCGTTTGCGTATCCACACCGATCATCGCCAGCCCAAGGCCAAGCGCCGCAGCAAAGGCCGATTTCGCTTGGTTCGTGGAGGAAACGCCCCCAAGCGTCATGAAGGCCAAGGCAAAGAGCGCAAAGTATTCGGCGGGACCGAACAGAAGCGCGATTTTCACCAGCTGCGGCGCGAGGAGGATCAGACCCCAAGTGGCGAGGAAAGCGCCAACGAAGGATGCGATACCAGAGAGCGAGAGAGCTTCGCCCGCCATGCCCTTTTTCGCCATCGGATAGCCGTCGAGACAGGTCATCATTGCGGGTTCGTCACCCGGAATGTTGAGAAGGATCGACGAAATACGGCCACCATACATCGCGCCGTAATAGACCGAGGTCAAAAGGATCAGCGAGGGTGTCGCGCCAAGTCCGAGAGTGAAGGCCAGCGGGATGAGGATCGCCACGCCGTTCGACGGCCCAAGGCCCGGCAGCGCACCCATCACGGTGCCCAAGAAGCAGCCCAACAGCGCGAGGCCGATGTTCTGCCATGTCAGTGCGATGATAAAACCATCGCCGAGGTTTGCGAGAAGTTCCATGCTGCCCTCTTAGAATCCGAAGGGGCCACGCGCGAGCGACAGGCCGAGAATGAGGTGAAACACCACGTAGATGCCCACAGAGGTGCCGACACCCGTCATGATCGAGCCGAGGATCGAAGACCCCAGACGCCACGAGAGATAGGCCGCTGCAAATGCGGTCGAGAACACAAAGCCAAGCTCTGGCAGCAATTGTGCGTAGAGCAGCATCACCACGACAGAGGCGACGACTTCGACAAAGCGGCCAAGAGTTGGCCAGACAGGTTCAGGATCGGGACGGAACGCGATGACCGCGCTCGACAGACCGAGGATCGTTGCGATGATCAGAGGGAAAGCTTTGGGACCAACAGCGTCGGACAGGAAACTTTCTTGGATCGCGAATGCAGAAAAAGCAAAACCGATGGACAAAAGAATTCCGACGACGCCAAAAATACGATCACTCATTGGGATCTCCATTTTGGGGCGGATGGTGTGAATTGGACGCCGCAGGAACCCGCGGCGTCCGGTCATAATGTGGTCAGAGACCTATTATTGGATGATGCCGATTTCGCGCGAGATCTGTTCGATCTGAGCAACGGAGTTGGCAACAAAGGCTTCGAACTCAGCGCCTTGCAGGTCGAGCGGAGCAAGGCCGTTGTCAGCCATGATCTGTTTCCACTCGTCAGATGCGTAGAGCGTTGCGATCTGAGCAACCCAAGCGTCGTATGCTTCGTCCGACATGTTGCCCGGTGCGTAGAACCCGCGCCAGTTCGCGCCGATTGCGTCTACACCCTGCTCACGTGCGGTCGGGAACTCAGCGAAATCGCCGCCCAGACGCTCTGGCGAGAGAACAGCCACAACGCGGATGTCGCCCGAGTCTACGAAACCTTTGGCTTCGGAGATGTCGCCAGTGAAGGCTTGGACCGAACCAGCCAGCAGCTGGGTTACAGCTTCGCCGCCGCCATCGAACGCGATGTATTTAACCGAACGAACATCGTCGATGCCGTAAGCGTTTGCAGCGATCAGAACCTTCAGGTGGTCCCAACCACCAACAGCCGAACCACCAGCAACCGAGATCGAGGTCGGGTCGTGTTTAACCATGTCGAGCAGTTCGGTCAGGTTGTCGATTTCGCTGTCAGCAGCAACTGCGATCACGCCGTAGTCAGCACCAACAGATGCCAGCCAACGAACTTGGTCCATGGTGTTGCCCGGGTATGCGCCCTGAGCCAGACGAGTTGCGGTTGCCGAGGATGCTGCAACGATCAGGTCGTTGTCATCGCCGCGCTTGTTCACAACTTCTGCGAAGGCAACGCCGCCACCGCCACCAGCGAGGTTCACAACCTGCATGGTCGAGCCGATCAGACCCTGATCCTGAAGCGATTTACCAACCTGACGGCAGGTGAAGTCCCAGCCACCACCAGGGTTCGCGGGTGCGATGCACTCTGGGTTTTCTGGGGTGAAGCCTTCTGCCGAAGCGGTCAGTGCGCTTGCGCCGAGCAGGGTCGCGATGATCGCAAGACGGGTAGCTTTAAATTTCATGGTTTCCTCCTTGGTATAGTAAACAGGGGCTGTGACCCCTGCTTTGGAATTCGACCCGCTTCCCATGCCGCCCTTTGCAGCATCCTCATCGCGGGTTAAGCAAGATGACTACCTGATAAACCTGTCACGAACCTGTCACTGGGATTTTGGCGGCAAATCAGAGGCTTACCAAAGGGAATCAACTGGATGCGCGTTTTGATGGTCGAAGATGCCACCGATCTGGCCGAGGCGGTTGTCACCAGCCTGTCGCGGTCTGGAATGGCCTGCGATCATGCCGACAGCGTCGAAGGGGCCGAGGATTTTCTCGCCGTTCAGAGCTATGACGCGATCATCCTCGACATCAACTTGCCCGA
>JAYPVO010000149.1:0-4990 GCA_038134645.1 Paracoccaceae bacterium | reverse complement strand
GACATCGTGCGCGAGGTGTTCGACAGTTCGCTGCGTGCGGGGCGCTATGCGCTCGAAAACCTAGGGCTGTCGGAATACGAGGCGGCTGAGGCAGAAACCATGTTCTACCACCATGATCGCGGCATGATGAAAGAACTGGCGACGCTCTGGAAACCCGATGTGCCCACGTCCAAAAACGCGGCTTATCTCAAGCGGGCAAAGGAACTGAATTCTGATTTGGAACTGTCTCTTGCGTCCAAAGAAGAGGCCGAAGCTGAGGCGGAATCCAAGGGTGGCATTGGGCGCCGCCGCAGCGACAGCGCCCTATTACCAAGGGAACAAGGGGACGGTTAAGCGTCCGATACCCCTGCTTCTGCAAAGGTGAGCATGCCAGAGTGGCAAGCAATCGCGCCCTTAAGGACGCCGATTGCCAACGCCGCGCCAGAGCCTTCGCCCAGACGCAGGCCGAGGTTCAGAAGCGGTGCCTTGTTCAGGTGCGCCAGCAGCTTCGCATGTGCGCCTTCGGCACTGACGTGGCCCGCAACAGTGTGATCGAGCGACCCAGCGACTGCACATTCCAGCGCGGCAGCAGAGGCCGTGCAGATGAACCCGTCAAGGATCACAGGGATACGCAGGCTACGGGCGCGTGCGATTGCACCCGCCATCGCCGCCAGTTCACGACCACCGAGGCACCGCAGCGCCTCTAGCGGATCAGCGATCAGGTCAGCATGAAGCGCGAGGCCATCGGCAACGGCAGCGGTCTTGCGGTTAAGACCGTCGTCATCGACGCCCGTTCCGCGACCTGTCCAATCCGCAGCCTCGCCACCAAATAGCGCGGCCGCAACAGCCGCTGCAGCGGTGGTGTTCCCGATGCCCATTTCACCAACGACCAGCAGGTCGCTCGTGTCTTTGACGGCGGTCCAGCCAGCAACCAGCGCATCGACCACTTCGTCCTCGGACATTGCAGGGGCCGTGGTGAAATCAGCGGTGGGCGTGTCGAGCGACAGGGACACGACCGACATGTCTGCGCCGAACGCCTTGGACAATTGGTTAATCGCCGCACCACCGTGTTCAAAGTTCGCAACCATCTGGACGGTAACTTCAGGCGGGAAGGCAGAGACGCCACGCGCACAAACGCCGTGGTTGCCTGCAAAGATGATCACTTGGGGGTTTTCAATCGATGGACGCGGATTAGCACGCCACGACGCATACCAAATCGACAAGTCTTCGAGACGGCCCAGAGCCCCCGGAGGTTTCGTCAACTGACCATTTCGTTCCTCTGCACCAGCTTTTGCTGCGGTATCGAGCGACGGAGCGGCAGACAGAAGGGCGCGAAATTCGGCGAGACTAGAAAATGGGCGGGTCATGGCGGTCCTCGTTGCACTTTTTGTGCGCCTTGAATAACCCTCATGGCACAGAATGAAAGGTCAGAAAGGGTCGCACCTATGTCCAACTCCGACATTCGCCAGTTTCAACCCGCCGATGTGCTCGCTGCGCTGGGTCTTTTGACCCGTATCCCAGTAAAGGTTGATCACGAGGTCGCGGGTGCTCGTGCGGCCAAGGCCGTCTGGGCCTACCCGCTTGCAGGTCTGACGGTCGGGGTGATTGCCGCGTGTGTCGGTAGCATTTGGCAGTGGATCGGACTGTCCGACGGTCTGGTTGCAGCCGCCGTTCTGGCCATCATGGTGATTATCACGGGCGCGATGCACGAGGACGGCTTGGCCGATAGTGCCGATGGGCTATGGGGCGGCTGGGATCGGGATCGTAGGCTTGAGATCATGAAAGACAGCCGCATCGGGTCCTATGGGGTGATCGCGCTCTGTCTGTCGCTCTTGGCGCGGTGGATCGCGATTGAGGCGCTGATCAGCGCGGGTTGGATGTGGTGCGCCTTGCCCATCGTTGCCACCCTGAGCCGCGTTCCGATGGTCGCCCTCATGCACCTGATGGAGCCTGCACGGGCGGGCGGTTTATCGCGCTCTGTCGGTCGACCGGATAAGGCCCCTGTTGGCGTTGCTTTGTTGATCGGCTTGGCCGTTTCGGCAGCTTTGGGCGGCTGGACGGTGTTCCCGCTCTTTATCTTTGTCGCTCTCGCCACGGTTAAGGTTGCGCTGATCGCGCAGGCGAAAATCGGCGGGCAAACGGGCGATATCCTCGGCGCGGCGCAGCAGATCGCAGAGATCACAGCTCTGGGCGTGTTGGCATCAATCGCAGGCTAAGGCGGCGGTGAGGCTGTCGGGACCAGTATAGGGCCCGACATCGTGGGTGGTGTAGCCCGTGCCGTCATGAGACGTGACCATAATTCGGGTCCAATTGGCGTTGGCGGTGACGACCTCTGGCTGACCGCAATCGCGCAACCCGCCTTCGATCACCGCAGAGCCGAGATGATGATTGGTCAGCCCCTCAACCGCGCCATCGGGCGTGAGGGTCCACGTGTCGTCGGCTAGCGTTACCTCTAAGAACCGCAGCGTTTTGGCGAGGTGGGGCCGATCGACATAGGCAATCTCTGCCGCGCCATCACCGTCGAAATCCGCGATACCTGCAATCGCATACCACCGATTGCGTTGCCCAAACGGTGCGCCAAGGGCGATGGGTGCGATTACGTCGAACGATACACCAAAGATCGCGATCCGTGCCCCATCGTTAAACCCACTGAGGACCGTGACGACCTCAGCCGTGCCATCCCCGTTGAAATCAAAAAGACGCGGGTTCGTATCTTCGAACACCGCGTCTCTGTATTGAAATGTATGGGTCTGACCCTGCCACGTGACCTCAAGCCCCGCGTATTCGCCGTTCGCAACCGCCCCGTGCCCATAGGCATCGGTAGGGTCCACGTAACGAGCCGTCAGGGGATCAGCACCAGCCGCATATGGCCAAAGAGCCAAGAGCGGCCAGAGGCGCATTAGATCTGACGCTCGGGCAGGTTCACAACCAAACCGTCCAACGCATCGGTCACTTTGATCTGGCAGGACAGGCGCGAACGGTCGGGATCAACCTCATACGCGAAGTCGAGCATGTCTTCTTCCATCGCTTCCATGCCCGGAACTTTGTCTTTCCACTCAGAAGGGACGTAAACGTGGCAGGTCGAACAGGCACAAGCGCCACCGCAGTCAGCCTCGATACCGGGAATGCCGTTGTCACGGGCCCCTTCCATCACGGTCATACCGTTTTTCACCTCAACGCTGTGTTCGGTGCCGTTGTGTTCGATATAGGTGATTTTGGCCATGATCTGCTCTCGTTCCTGTAAAGTCGCGGTAGATTTAATGCGTTGTACGTGGCTGTTCCAGCCTTCTGTCGCAGTTTAACCGACACGGATCATAAAATTTGCGCCACTGGTCGAAAAATGCCATAGAGTTTTTATAAAAGAGAGGCAGAGCAGCCCCAGATGAAACGTGTCACCCACTCTGCAGCCCTATTTGGGCTGGCGCTGTCCGCTTGTTCGGATGGTGGGGTGCCGCCGTATTCTAACCCGCCTGCCTTTACCGAAGCTGGGATCGAGACCGATTATTACGGCAAATGTTTTGGCCGCGATGTGACCCCAGCGCAGACCCACACGGTCACGGATCAAGAACTGGTTAAGGCAGAAGTCCTCGCGCCCGATGGCAGCGTTTTGGAGCCCGCCGTTTATCAGACGATCACCAACCAACAGATCATCCGTGAACGCCGCGAAGTGTTGTTCGAGGTCGTCTGCCCTTCTGAGATGAACAGCGGTTTCATCGCCTCGGTTCAGCGGGCGCTGGCGGCGCGCGGGTTTTATCAGGCCCCGATCACCGGCATTATGGATGAAACGACAACCGCAGCGGTGCGGCTCTATCAACGGCAACAGACGGGCGTGGACAGTCCGTTACTGTCCGTTGATGCGGCCAAGGTTCTGGGGCTTGTCGCGCTCTCGCCAACCGATCTAGGCATGTAAAAAAGGCGCCCGAAGGCGCCTTTTGGTGTCAGGTTCGTCACCCGATCATTCAATGATACGCAGCGCCATAAAGCGGGTCATGCCGTCACGGTTCACGAGGATCAGCAGGGATTTGCGGCCTGCGTCCCGCGCTTCGTTCACGCGGTCCTCGAAATCAGCGACCGATGCTACAGGCTGCTGACCAGCTTCAGAGATCAGATCGCCAACTTGCAGACCATTCGATGCGGCATCAGAGGTCGGATCGACAGCCGTGATCACCAGACCCGAAGCATTCGGCGCGAGTCCAAACTGGCTGATCGTCTCTTTGTTAACCTCAGACAGGGTCAGGCCGAGCATTTCTGTCTGCGAAGGGGTTGCCTCTTCCATCGGAGCCTCAGAGCCAGGCATGGAGGCTTCGGCGGTTTCGCGACGACCCAGTGTGACCGTCAGTTCAACCGTTTCACCATTGCGCAGAACGTTCACAAGAACCTCTTCTCCCACGGGCGCGTCCGCAACGATCCGAACGAGTTCGCGAGTATCGGCAATCTCTTTCCCATCAAAGGTCAGGATCACATCGCCAGCCTCAACGCCCGCGTCCATTGCAGGCCCCGGAGGGACGGAGCTCACCAAGGCACCAGCCGCATGATCAAGGCCAGCGATGCCTTCGACCATATCAGGGGTGACGTCTTGGATACGAACGCCGAGCCAGCCACGGCGGGTTTCGCCGAATTCTTGCAGCTGAGACACAACGTTTTTCACAACGTTCGATGCCATCGAGAACCCGATCCCGATCGAGCCACCGTTGGGCGACAGGATCGCGGTGTTCACGCCGACAACATCGCCGTCCATGTTAAAGAGCGGACCACCAGAGTTACCGCGGTTAATCGCGGCGTCGGTCTGGATATAGTCGTCATAGGTGCCCGACAGTTCGCGGTTCCGAGCAGATACGATACCAGCCGAGACAGAGAACCCCTGCCCGAGCGGGTTACCCATCGCCATGACCCAATCCCCAACGCGAGCCGTGTCGCTGTCACCGAAGTTCACGAACGGCAGGTCGGTCGCGTCCACTTTCAAAAGAGCAATGTCAGTGTTCGGGTCGGTGCCGACCAAGGTCGCCGCGAG
>JAYPVO010000148.1:3973-5066 GCA_038134645.1 Paracoccaceae bacterium | reverse complement strand
TGGGTCGACATCGCCCGCGATCGGTTCCCTGACACCATCCCCGCAAACGTGACCGAGGTGATCGCAGCAGAACCACCCGTCCTAGCCGCCCACGCCCCAAAATCGGCAGAGCACATCATCCTGACCCACAGCCACCAAATCGACCTCGACCTATGCCATGCGCTTTTGTCGCGTGGATTTTCTGCGCTTGGGCTCATCGGGTCGGCCACAAAATGGGCACGCTTCCGTAACCGACTGACATCATTGGGTCATTCACCTGCACAAATTTCGCGCATTGCCTGCCCAATAGGCGACCCGACGTTAGGAAAACACCCACAGGCGATTGCCTTGGGGGTTGCCACACGCCTGCTTGCGCGGGCAGATAGCGACCAAGACAAAGAAACGGGGACAACGTGACGCTTCTCGACCTACAGGGACTGACCAAGGCCTATCCGGGCGTCGTCGCCAACAGCGACATCAGTTTTGCCATTGGCAAAGGCCAAATCCACGCGCTCCTCGGTGAGAACGGCGCGGGCAAATCGACGCTCGTCAAAACGATCTACGGCCTCGTTCGCCCCGATGCTGGCACCATGACGCTAGAGGGTGCACCCTTTGCCCCGACCGATCCCCGCGCCGCACGCGCCGCTGGTATCGCCATGGTTTTCCAGCACTTTTCCCTGTTCGACGCCCTGACCGTCGCGGAAAACATCGCCCTCGGTATGGAGAACCCGCCGAAACAACGCGAGCTGGCCCAGCGCATCCGCGAGGTATCGGAAAACTACGGCCTCCCCCTGTCGCCCGACCGCATCGTCGGTGATCTCTCGGCTGGTGAACGTCAGCGGGTCGAGATCATTCGCTGTCTGCTCCAAGACCCGAAACTCCTGATCATGGACGAACCGACCAGCGTTCTGACCCCTCAGGAAGTAGAGATTCTCTTTGGCACCCTCCGCCTTTTGGCGTCCGAGGGAACGTCGATCCTCTATATCTCTCACAAGCTCGAGGAAATCCGTGCGCTCTGCGAACACGCGACCGTTCTGCGTCATGGCAAAGTCGTCGGCACCTGTGATCCCCGCGAAACCACCAGCCGCGATATGGCGGAACTCATGGTCGGCAC
>JAYPVO010000148.1:0-3873 GCA_038134645.1 Paracoccaceae bacterium | reverse complement strand
GACATGACGCTCACAGAAAACGCGCTCATGACGGCAAAGACGCGGTTGGGCCTGTCGAAAAACGGCTTCCTTGATTGGCCAAGCGCCCGCGACTTTGCCCTCTCTGTAATCGAAGGCTTTGACGTGCGGACCCCTGGTCCAGAAACCGCGGCCCGTGCACTCTCTGGCGGCAACCTCCAGAAATTCGTGATCGGGCGGGAAATCCTGCAAAAGCCGCGCGTTCTGGTCGTGAACCAACCGACATGGGGCGTTGATGCTTCTGCTGCCGCGTCGATCCGTCAGGCGCTCTTGGACCTCGCGGGCGAAGGCTCTGCCGTGGTTGTCATCTCCCAAGACCTCGATGAGATTTTGGAAATCGCTGACCGTTTTGCTGCCCTGAACGAAGGCACCCTATCCCCCGCCGTGCCCACCGCTGGCCTCACGATGGAGAGGATCGGTCTGATGCTCGGTGGCGCACATGACATGGAGGCCGCTCATGTTGAGGCTTGAGAAACGGCCACAGCCGTCGAAAAACTGGGCCTATGGCGCGCCACTCCTCGCTGTGGTGCTGACCATCATCCTCGGCATGGGGCTTTTCGCGATCTTGGGCAAAGACCCCGTCATCGCGATCAAAACCATCTTCTGGGACCCAATCTTGGGCGAGTTTGCGCACTTCTACCGCCCCGAGGTGGTGAAAAAGGCGGCACCCCTTGTGCTGATCGCCGTAGGCCTGTCGTTCGGGTTCCGTGCAGGCATCTGGAACATCGGTGCCGAAGGCCAATACATCATCGGTGCGATCTGCGGCGCTGGCGTGGCGCTGGCGGTCTACCCCTATGACACCCGCTGGGTTCTGTTCCCACTGATGATTGTCGCGGGGGCCTTAGGTGGGTTCCTCTGGGCGATGATCCCCGCGCTCCTCCGTGTTTTCTTTAAAACCAACGAAATCCTTGTGTCGCTCATGCTGGTCTATGTGGCCGAAGTGTTGATCAAGGCCTTTTCGATCGGCCTTTTGCGCAACCCCGAAGGCTACGGCATGCCGGGCAGCCGCAACCTGCGCCAATATCCCGCCGCAGCGAACCTCGACCTGATCAGCGGTACGGGTTTCCACTGGGGCGCACTGACCGCCGTCTTTGCCGTGGTCGTGGCCTACGTCATGTTCACACGTCACCAGTTCGGCTTTAACGTCCGCCTCGCAGGGCAAAGCCCCCGTGCGGCTGGCTTTGCAGGTGTAAACGCGAACAAACTGATCATTGTCTGCCTCGGCATCTCTGGCGCAATGGCAGGCCTCGCTGGTCTGTTCGAGGTCGCAGGCCCCTCGGGTCAAATCCTCGGATCGTTCCCGTCCTACTATGGCTTTACCGCGATCATCGTGGCCTTCCTCGGTCGTCTGAACCCCATCGGCATCCTGCTTGCGGGTCTGTTGATGGCGCTGACCTATATCGGGGGCCAAGCCGCCGAAGCCCAACTGAACCTCCCCTCAGCCGCGATCCTGACGTTCCAAGGGATGCTGCTGTTCTGCCTCTTGGCCGTGGACGTTCTGACCAACTACCGTTTCAAAATCGGCAAGGCAGAGGTGCGCTGATGGATATCAACCCGATCCTCCTTCTTGCGGCGCTGATGGTTGCGTCGACCCCGATCCTCTTAGCCGCGATTGGCGAATTGGTCGTCGAACGCTCTGGCGTCCTGAACCTCGGCGTTGAGGGCATGATGATCGTTGGCGCGGTCTGCGGCTATATCGCGGGCCATTCCAGCGGGAACCCCTACCTCGGTTTCGTCGGTGCAGCGGCGGCGGGTGCTGCCTTGTCGCTGATCTTTGCCGTGCTCACGCAATTCCTGCTGACCAATCAGGTGGCAACGGGGCTTGGCCTGACGATGTTCGGTCTGGGCCTGTCATCCCTGATCGGCCAAGGCGCGAAAGGGTCGCCAGACCTCACTGTTTCCAAACTCCACATCCCGCTGCTGGCTGACATTCCTGTGATCGGCCCAATCCTGTTCCAGCACGATGTGATGGTCTACCTCAGCGTCGCCATCGTCGCGGGTGTCTGGGCCTTCCTCAAATACTCGCGCGCAGGCCTCATCCTTCGGGCCGTTGGCGAAAACCACGATGCTGCCCACGCGCTGGGATATAACGTCCGTGCCGTCCGCGTCCTTGCCATCATATTCGGCGGAGCCTGCGCGGGTCTCGCGGGGGCCTACATCAGCCTCGTGCGCGTGCCACAGTGGATCGACGGCATCACCGCTGGCGCTGGCTGGATCGCGCTTGCCATCGTCGTCTTTGCCAGCTGGAAGCCGTGGCGTTTGATCGCAGGTGCCTATCTTTTTGGCGGGGTTACTGTCCTTCAGCTTAACTTGCAGGCTGAGGGCTTGAAAATTCCTGTAGAATATTTGTCGATGGCACCATACCTCGCGACTATAGTCGTCCTCGTGATGATCCGCGCGGGTCGTGCGCCCGCCTCGCTGGGCAAATCTTTTCACCCCTCGACCTGAGGGACGAAAACTAACCGCCAGAGTCTGCTCTCTGGTCCAATTGGGAGAATACAACATGAAACGCAGAACGCTCCTTGCTACTGGTGCTGGTGCAGCAATGGCTGCAGCGCTTGGCCTTCCGGCTCGCGCTCAGGACAAAACCAAAGTTGGCTTTATCTATGTCGGCCCGATCAATGACGGCGGCTGGACACAGCACCACCACCACTCCGCTATGGAAATGGTTCACCACTTCGGCGACGCGGTAGACTTCGTTTACCAAGAGAACGTCCCCGAAGGCCCCGACGCAGAGCGCGCTATCACTCAGATGGCTCTCGGCGGTGCGGACATCATCTTTACCACCTCGTTCGGCTTCATGGACCCGACCGTGAACGTTGCTGCGAACTTCCCTGACGTGAAATTCGAACACGCAACTGGCTACAAGCAGGCTGACAACGTGTCCGTTTACTCGGCTCGTTTCTACGAAGGCCGCGCGATCCAAGGCACCCTCGCTGGTCGCGTCACCAAGACCAACAAGATCGGCTACATCGCGTCGGTTCCGATTCCGGAAGTTATCCGCGGTATCAACTCTGCATACCTGCACGCGAAGAAGGTTAACCCTGACGTCGAATTCAAAGTCATCTGGATCTTTGAATGGCTGAACCCTGCGAAAGAAGCAGACGCCGCTAAGGCGCTGATCGAACAGGGCTGTGACGTTGTTCTCCAGCACACCGACTCCACCGCACCGCATCAGGCTGCAAAAGAAGCTGGCGGCGTTTACACCTTCGGTCAGGCTGCTGACATGGCTGAATACGGCCCGATGCCACGCATCTCGTCGATCATCGACAACTGGTCGCCCTACTACATCGAGCGCGTTCAGGCTGTCATCGACGGCACATGGTCGTCCGTGAACACTTGGGACGGTATCGGCGCTGGCATGGTCGGCATCGGTGAGATCTCTGACGCTGTTCCGGCAGAAGCCAAAGCAGAAGCAGAAGCCATGCGCGACGCGATCGCAGCGGGCACCTACCACCCGTTCACTGGCCCGATCAACAAACAAGACGGTTCGGCTTGGCTCGCTGAAGGCGAGATCGCCAATGACGGCGATTTGGCTGGTATGTTCTTCTTCGTCGAAGGAATCGAAGGCGATATCCCGTCCTAATCAGGCGATTTTCCTGAATTTGAGGGGGCGCTCAGGCGCCCCCTTTTTCGTTCCAGCACTCCGTGGCAGGGTCGCATCCGACAACGGCAGGAGGGTTTGATGATCGACTATCTGGTTATTGGCGGCGGCATTGCAGGGCTGTCTGCGGGCGCAGGTTTAGCGCCTCACGGTTCGGTCGTTCTGCTAGAGGCCGAAGACACATTGGGCCACCACACCTCTGGCCGCTCTGCCGCGCTCTATGAACCGAGCTACGGCAAACCCGCCGTTCA